>JANXHP010000025.1 GCA_024958795.1 Candidatus Poseidoniaceae archaeon
AAAGAGATGTCAACAGTTCTAGGTGGTCCTTGGTTGTGGCGTTATCGCGCAGTATTACTCAATTTAGCGCATGCTAATGCATTTGGTGATTCTCAGTTAATGAGTAGTTGTAATGCATGGCTAGGCGATGTATCTCGCCTACAAGCACACCTTGGAACATTGCGAATGTGGAAAGCAGGTGAATGGGCTGGGTATTCGGCGATTGCAGTCGGTTTTTATGCATGGAAAATGCAAACAATGACTGGACAAAATGGATTAGTATTGCTTGTTAGTGGAGCAATATTTGCAATTATTATGAATAGAATCTATTGGTCAAAAGACCCTTCTCCATATTGATGAAATCAGCGTTGTTGCCTTATTCGGCCATCATAAAACTCTAATTTGTTTGCTTTAGCTTGTGACATTATTGAAAGAATTAGCAATTCTCTTTGTTCACGTTCTTGTATTCCACTTGAAATATCCCAGTATAGGTTGATGGCGACATCAAGAGATTGAGCAGAAATTGCATTGACTCGACAGAAAGATGAATCCACCTTGGTGGTAAATTCATTGTTAGAAATAATCTCTAAAACTGCGCTACAGAAGTTTTCAATTGATTCAGGGTCTGAGTTGATGTCCAAGTGCAGTTGAGTTTGCCAGCGTCTCCATCGACGCTTTCCGTAGTTTTCTACTGGCTTGTTGACTAAATTAGCATTAGGCATAGAAATAACAGTATCAAGAGATGTACGAATTAGAGTGGTTCGTAATGAGATTTCAATCACTTCACCTTCTGAAGTACCGACGACAATCCAGTCTCCTACCTTGAATGGCCGATCTAGTAGAACGGTGACTGCGCCGAAGAAATTAGAGATTGTATCCTTAGCAGCAAGGGCCAGGGCAATACCTGAAATCCCAAGACCTGCAATAAGTGAAGTCAAATCAAGTCCGAATGAATCTGCTATGAAAATAGAACCTACGAAAATAATAACAAAGCGTAGAGCACTTTGGATTGCGGAAATAAGTGTTTTTTCCGTTCCATCTAATTCATCATCATCATCAATAATCATGACTATTGTTTTCACTAATTCAACAAGTCTCAATGCCCACATAATGATGGCAATTGCAACTATTAATTGCAATAATGCAGGAACTAATGAAGAGAATAAATCTGGCATCATAACATTAGAATTTGGTTGACCTATGGCGGTTTTTAAATCATCGAATAATATATATGAAAAACCAACCCCAAATGCAGTTCCAAGTGCCTTATCAGAATCCCGAACAGCAGTCTCTTCTATTGTGTCAGAAGTTATTATTTTACGAAGTAATATTGGTGTAAGCCACATTGTAAAGATTCGTGTAATAATTGCAGTGAAAAATATCGCTACCAACAATGCGATTGTTAGATAGTTAAAACCAATAATTTCAGTCAACCAAATATCAGAATCAGTTGGCGGTGTATAGTCGAGCATAACCAATGCGACATGATACATAGGTTAAGTGATATCCCTTATCCAATACATTTGTCCCCTTTAGGGGACATCACAATTGCGCGACGACTTCAAGAGGGGTAGCGAAGTCGCGAAGGCGTTAGCATGTCATCAAAAGTAGTAGCAATCAGCACTCGTCCTTCTTTTGGATTCATAATCGCACTCCCACTATTGCTTTCATTATTGGCGCCAATAGCCAATGCTTCAGTAGCGCAAGAAGAACCAACAGGCATGGCACCAGAGGATGTTTGGTCCTATGATTATGCCAACATGATTTTCCCTTGGGCTGACGAAGGCGAGCGCATATTACAATTCAAAGAATATCATACATATGAGACAATGAAATTACGAATGATGCGATTAGCCGAAGATAACCCCAATATTTTTGAATTTCATGAAGGGCTCTTGGGCGGCACTAATGCTAGAGGTGAAGTTGTTGGAGCTGATGCATATGAAGGCTGGTATTATGGACACTCATCTCCTTGGTTGAAAATAACAGGTAATGTCAAAGGAGGAGATTACAATCCCTTTGTCGGAGATAAAGGAAATTATGAAGACCGTCATGATGTTATGATTGTTGGAAATCATCACGCTAGGGAATGGATGTCATATCAGACTCCAATTTTGGTGATGGAAGTAATTGCATTTTCATATGGAAATATTGGATATGATAACGATGGAGATGGTCAAGTTGATGAGGACCCATGGGGCGATGCAGATGGTGATGGCGTCTTAGATGATGATGGAGACTGTCTTGCTTTAGATGCTAGTTTCCAAGATTCTAATGGCGATGGAACGCCTTGTGGTGCTGGTGATTTAGGTGTTGATGAAGATTATTCCGAACAATGGATTACCGATTTGGTAAATCGAAGAGAAATATACTTGATACCAATGCTCAATGTAGATGGGAATATCTACGATAGAGAGGAATACTGTGCAGCACCTGCTTGGGAATCTTGCCCTACTAGTGGATGGAGAAAGAATCTACGCGATAATACTGTTACTGGTGTAACTCCAATGCCTGACCTTGATGAAGAAGTCGATCCAAGTTGCGATGGAGTAGACCTAAATCGTAATTATCAATTTGAATGGGGTGCCCCTTTGGGCGCTACAGGACCTCTATTCCCTGGAATGTGTTACAATCCTATGGGCGGTGGAAATAATGATGTTTACAATGGGCCGGTTGATACAGTTGACCAAGATGGTGATTTTAGACTGAACGAGGACCATGTTGATGGAAAGGATGACGATGGCGATGGCCTAACCGATGAGGATTGGTTAGGTGGAAACTCTGAACCTGAGACTAAGTTTATCCAAGATATGACTGAGATGAATGATGACAATGCAGACGGCGCATCAGAGTTCAAGGCAACATTGACCTTCCACTCTTTTTCTGAATTAGTGCTATATCCATGGGGCCATTGTACTAATTGTGAATCACCTGACCATCAACAATTAATCTATCATGGTGATCAAATGGCTGAAATGACTCAGTACACAAACATGCAATCATCTGACCTATATCCAACATCTGGAGATTTCTGTGATTGGCATTATGGAGTTCATGGCTCTTATTGCTACACAATGGAAATTGGAACAGCATTCCATCAGCATGAAGACGATGTAGACCATATTGCTGTACGCAATCTTGGTGTTGCATTCTACATGACAGAAGTTGCAGATAACCCAAGAGAACGTGCTGACTTAGCAATGTCTGATATTACAAACCAATCACTACAAACGCCTGATGAGGTGAATATTCCTGATGAGGGAAATATTCCAATCGATATGTGTATTGACAAGAACTTCCCATATTCTTTGGATGTATCGGATTCACATGTAATGTGGAGGACAGTAAAGCCAAGTCGTATGCAAAGCGATTATGGTCCACGTGAATGGTCTACTACTGGGTGGACGAATACATTATTCGAGGTTGTTGATAGCGAGAATTGTGTTATTGGTGAATCAAAGAATGGTACAATTTTAAGAGCATCATTGGATATTTCAGAAACTACCACAGGAGAGTTACATTACAAGGTAATGTTAGGAACACTTTCTGGTGGAGATTTGTACGAATATCCAGCACAAGGTTCGTATTATACTCTTGACCTCTCATACCGAGAGGCATATGGAAGCGTACTTGGTTCACTCTTCTTGTTTGCAATTGTCGCTGGTTTCGTCTGGGGAGGATTGGCAGTATGTCTTAGAATGATGCTCTCTGATGATGAAGAATTTATTGATTTGGCAGATGCGGTTCTAGAAGAAGAAATGAAAACGGAGGACTAACCATGTCCAAGGAAGGTGGTTCAGACCAATTTAGTGGCCGTATGGGTCTTATTTTCGCTAGTATCGGTGCTGCAATAGGTACTGGAAATATCTGGAGATTTCCGCGGATGGTTGGAGCTAATGGTGGAGGAACATTCCTTATCCCTTGGTTATTCTTTTTGTTCGCATGGTCAATCCCATTAGTAATTGCAGAATATGCAATGGGTAAGCGTAGCCGAACTGGAACGATTGGAACTTTTAGAATATTTGCAGGTAAGAAATTCGCATGGATGGGTCTGTGGACTGCATGGATTTCAACTGCAATAGGATTCTATTATGCTGTTGTTTCGGGATGGACAATCAAATATTTCCAACTTGGAATTACAGGTGCACTCAATGGAGAAGGTGTTGATACAACTGAAGTTTGGAATGCATTCCTACAGTCTTCTGGACAAGTAATATTCTTCCAATTCCTAGTTATTGTATTGACTTTAGCAGCAATTCTCAAAGGTGCTAAAGCGATTGAAAAAGTCAATATCTATCTAATGGTCTCCTTGTTTGCATTATTATTTCTAACACTATTCCTTTCACTTTGGATGGATCTATCCGATGGAACTCTCGATGGTGCACTATTCATGTTCACTGTTGATTTTGACATGTTGTTTGAACCCGAGGTATGGATAAATGGATTATCACAATCAGCATGGTCTTGTTCAGCAGGAATGGGTATGTGTATTACTTATGCAGTTTACATGAGTAAAGATGAGGATACTGTTCTCAATGCTTTCACAATGGGACTTGCAAATAATAGCATTTCCATTATCGCAGGATTAGCAGTATTATCTGCAATCTTTGCAGTTAGCGATGACCCATTAGCAACCGTAACTGGAGGCTCATCAGCGATAACTTTCCTAGCATTACCAGAAGTGTTTGCACAAGCACCAGGGGGTAATATTGGACCTCTATTCATGATGGCAGGATTCTTCCTCGCTCTTTCTTTTGCAGCAATGACTTCAATGATTTCAACTGTTGAATTATGTGTAAGAAATTTCGTTGACCATGGATATGATAGAAAAACTTCAGTATTCATTACTGGTGCTGCAATCTTCTTCTTTGGAATACCATCAGCAGTAATGTGGATTAAATTAGATTCTGCTGGAGTAGCTTTCCCTGAATTCTTAGAAGTTCAAGATCACATTTGGGGCTATGGATTAATGTTCTCTGGTTTATTTATTGCATACACGATTTGGCAATATGGTTACAAAAAGTGGCAGGCTGATGTTGAACAAGGTTTAGCAGAACCTGGGTTCAAAGGCTACCTAACCACCGGTGTACCTGCATTTAGAAATGATTTCATCAATACTGGAGATAACGATATGTATGTTAATAGAATCTGGGATATCTTAATTTATATTGCCTTCCCAGTTCTTTTCATCATTTTAATGGCATCTTATTTCGGCGATATGATTGCAAATACAGACGATGTTTGGAATCCTTCTAATCCACATGGTCTAGGAATCATTTTGATGTTCTGGGGCGTAGTAGGTGGATTATTTATCGCTCTAAATAAATTATTAGTAAGCAGACCACTGTATAGAAATGTACCAGAAGGAGCTGAATGTGACATCTCAATGCTACCTGGCGGAGATGACCAAATGATTGTATTAGTTGGAGAATCAGCACCCGATTTACAATAATTTTCATAATTGTTTCAATTTGGAGGAAGATGTATGGAAGATTTGGTAAGGACACTTATCACTGGATTTGTAGTCTCTATCGTCTTCCTTGCGATAGCATACTTTTTTTGGAAACGATTTGACAAGCCAACTGAAAAGATGATCGAACATCAAGAAGTAAAAGCAAAGGTTAGGCATGAGCGAAAAATGTGGCGTGCTGTAGAAGCACAGATGTCACGTGAACAGATAGCTGCGGAAGAAGAAGCAATCTATCAAAGGCGTAAGGCTGAGGAAAAAGAAAGAGCAAAACCTCCAGAGCAAGGTGTTGTTAGCAATGCATGGGCTTCCTTAGGTATGGAGACAGTTGATGCAACAACATCTAACATCACTTCAACTGAAGATAATAATTCCTTTGAAGAGGACAATTCCAATAGTTCAAACAGACCAACATCAATAGATGAATCTGATATTCAAGAAGTTGATGATTCAGATGTGCTACATGTTCAGTCACCAGTTGAAGTTCGTCAAGATGGTGAGACGTCAATCGAAGAGATTGAAGAAGTAATAGTCGTGGCTCCAAACGCTCCACCAGATTGGAAATTAGTAGAAAAATTGACTGAATTATCACAATCAGAAATACTGGAAGAAACACCACACCCAGAAATACCACGGGCACCAGAATTATCATCTATTACAATGGACATTGAAGAGGAATCACCAACAATAGAAGCTCCACTTGAACATCAACAAATGTCTGAAGAGTCGGAGGTTTGGAATTCAAAGCAAGAACCAGTTGCCGATAGCGAATGGGCTGTATATTGGCGATAGGATGGGTAGCGACGAATAGCGCCCACTGCGCCCCTTCCAACTGGCCTGAGATCTAGGTTCACTTACGGCGCATCGCAACAAGAGTGGCACCAAGCACTGCAATGATTGAAACAAGGCCAATGATTACTGTAGTCGTTGTATTAATCGAAAAACCAGCACTCGTAGAGGTGTTTTCACCATCATCTATTTGTGTAGTATCAGTAACATTGGTTTGGTCATCATCAGGCATCGGTGTCTGATCACAATTGTCAGGAATCCCATCGCTATCTTGGTCGAGTAAATCATTGTATCCCGCACACTGGTCGTCGGCATCAGAAACCCCATCTGCATCCGAATCTATCAGAGAATCGCAACCATCTGCAATTCCATCTGCGTCCACATCAACGGCGTCGTCAAATCCTGGGCAGGCATCAGAAGAGTCAGCCACACCATCCGCATCAGAATCGATTAGCGAATCGCAACCATCTGGAATCCCATCTGCATCTACATCCACGGAGTCGTCATATCCTGGGCAGGCATCAGAGGAGTCAGCCACACCATCTGCATCAGAATCAATCAGAGAATCGCAATCGTCTGGAATTGAGTCACCATCAATGTCTATATTGTCGTCAAATCCATTACAAAGGTCCACATTGTCCTTGACACCATCTCCATCAGAATCATCGATGCAGCCATCCCCATCAGAATCCCAAGGAATGGACTCTTCATTGCTGCAATCATCCGTCCAGAATTCAACATAATCGCCCGGTGTCATATCCTTACCGACAAATGCGGGGAATGAACTGTTGTAGCGATTAGTCTTGAACACCTTATTCTCGTTACTCTTCCCATTTTGATTTTGAGGGATGTCGTCACCCTGATTCAGGGGCCCGTCACCAATCACTGGATTGATGTATTTCCAGACGACTTCGCCTTCCGGATTCACCTCAATGAACGTGCCACGGACACCCCAAGTCACCAATGT
>JANXHP010000070.1 GCA_024958795.1 Candidatus Poseidoniaceae archaeon
GCATTTGCAGTTTCTTTCAAGTTATCAGAAACTTCTTGGCTACAATTTTGGTAGGTTGGATTGGATTGCATATTATTGGGTTCTCCTTGCATATGCATAATGCAAATAGCACAACCACTGTCAAGAACAACCTTGACCATTTCAGAATCACGAAGTCCTGAAACATCATTTATCATATCTGCACCGGCTTCTATTGCTTGCCTTGCAACCTCTGGCCTTCTTGTATCAATAGATAACAATCCATCAGGATTTTCTTTTCTTAATCCAGCAATGACGGGGATTACTCGCTCTAGTTCTTCTTGCTGAGAAACAAAGTCTGCATTAGGCCTTGTTGATTCACCACCAACATCAACCCAGATTGCACCTTGTTGCCACATTCTCAAACCATTCTCGATTGCACTCTCAAGACTGGTTTGTCTTGAGGCTTCATGAAATGAATCTGGAGTAATATTGAGGATTCCCATTATTATGCACGAATCTTCATCTTTCCTGCATAAAGCAGCAGAAATGATATCTCGGCGATTATAATTGGGTCTAGAGTCGCCCTCCATCGTCGTGGCCAGTGCGGCAGGGTTGATAAGATGTGACAGTGAAGCCCGTCGTATGTCCGAAGGGGCCGAATCTCTATCCGATGATGATGAGATGCCAATTTCTATCCCTCTTGAAGCAGATGACCCGAGTGAATCCAATCTTGAGTTAGCTAACCGTTTGATTGAAAGATTGGGTCCTGAAAACCGAGGTACGCTAAGAGATATGATCTCTAAAAAAGGTCAATTGGGTGGCGGATTAGTAACTTTGATGGTTGTATTTTGGTGGTTAGCAGTAGACACTGCAACAGATAACATTGATGTTGGAATTTCCAAGTTCTTTGGATTTAATTTCTCAGAAGTTGCTCTTATTGTAATTGGATTGGCTTTATTCGCTTCAATTCTCAAAGATTTGAGCAGAGAACTTGGACTATTAGCACCTTCATTCATATCAGGTGGAATGCTAATTTTTAGTGCTCTATATGTATTTGAGCCTCTAATCAATGGACTTTGGCCAAATGATTTTGACTTAAATGAAGGATTATTTAGAACTCTTAGACTTTCAATTCTTTGGGTTGGTGTTACAGTTGGAGCAAAAATGTTAGTTGATTCTGCATTATTGATGTGGTTGAAAACTTTCTGTGATGCTAAAGGTATTGACATTGACACAAAGCCTGCTCCGGAACCACCTGTTGATGAACCTGAAGATAATGATGTCTTGACAGAATTCTTGTGACGGCATCCTCTTGAAGGACTGGTTGTTGGCTTGCGACATGGCAGGTGAACGACTAGATGTTTTGCGTTTAGGTTATCGCAAAGGACGTGACCCTCGTATCACTACCCATCTTGCACTTGTTGGAAGAGCGCTAGGAGCAGATCGTTTTCTGCTAGCTGGTGATGATGATGAAAAGATGTTTGATAATGTTGAATCAGTTAATACACGCTTTGGCGGCAATATGCAGTGTGAACATATCAAAAGTCCAATGAGTTGGCTTCGAAGGTTTGTTTCCGAAGATGCAGGCGATGGTGAGCCAGGAGTTGCGATTCATCTAACTATGTATGGTGAGCCGTTTAGAGAAGTAATTCCAAGAATTAGGAGAGATAGACCAGTTGCAATTATTGTTGGTGGTGCTAAAGTTCCAGGAGATGTATTCAAATTGTCACAATACAATGTTGCAGTTGGTAATCAACCACATTCTGAAGTTGCTGCCTTAGCCTTATTTCTTGATGCGTGGTATGGAGAGGCTGCAAGCGAAAGAAATTTTGAAGGTGCCCGCTTGATAATCGAACCCTCGCATGAAGGTAAGAATGTCATTGATTTAGACCGCGAAGAAGAATAGTAAGTATTTTCTTACTTCAATCACTTAGTCGTATTTCACTCTTATTAATTATCATTGCAAAGTCAATGAATCCCTTAGCAAGTTCAACCTAATGATTATGAGTCGCCGATAACGACCAAAGTTGATGTCGGGATACGGTTCACAGAACGGTAGTTTCTCTCCCGGTTCTAGTTGTCGTGGAGTTGACAACGCTCCTAAATTTTCTGATGCTGCTGATGGATTGGTTTTTGGTGATGAATTATCACCAGCAGCAAGCGGTAAAGGGGTGCTATTAACAGCCGATGGTGGCCGTTATGAAGGAACTCTTTTTGGTGCTGAAAAACATGGTGAAGGTGAACTGGTTTTTACTACCGGAATGATGGGTTATCAAGAATCATTGACAGACCCTTCATTCGCAGGACAAGTGTTAACTTTCACATATCCATTGATTGGAAATTATGGTATTCATCAAGGAAAATCAGAATCTGCTGGAGTATGGCCACGGGGAGTAGTGGTTAGGCATGCGATGACTCAGCCTGACCATCGTGATTCAATTGCAACAGTCGGTGAACTAATGAGATTGCATGGAGTTCCTGGAATTGAAGGAATTGATACTAGATCTATTACTCGCAGGGTTAGAGAACTTGGTACAGTGCTATGTGTATTCGGGCCGGAAGGTTCTGAAAAACAATTGAATGCAAGATTAGAGCAGATGACTTCCCCAGATTTGGAAGACCTTGTTGATGAAGTTTCAATTGATTTACCAGCAATTCTCAATGAGGGTGCAGTCGATGAATTGAATCGACCATTACCTCGCCTCGGTGCATTAGATTGTGGAATAAAATATAATATTTTGAGAAACCTTTGTCGTCATTTTGTGGTGGTTTGGTGTCCCCCAGATACTGATTTTATGACTTTGAAAAATCAGTATAATATTGATGCGTTATTTTGTTCAAATGGTCCAGGTGACCCTGCACATGGTGGAAAAGCAAATGCTGCTAAGAACACACTGGCAGCTGCAGTAATGGATAATATGCCAGTAATGGGTATATGTTTAGGTCATCAATTGATGGGGCTTGCATCAGGATTGCAGACGTATAAGATGAGATATGGTCACCGTGGTGCAAACCAGCCAGTAATTGATTTAGCGGATGGAACAGTTTCTATCACAAGTCAAAATCATGGATTTGCAGTTGCTGACCCTGAATCTGGAATGTTAGCAGCTCATCCAAGCGGCGCTTGTTCACAGTTGGTTGAAAGTCAACATGGGGCAGAGGTCAAAGTTCGTTATGTTAATGCCAATGATAGAACTGTTGAGGGATTAGATCTTGTTGGACAACCGTCTTTCACTGTCCAATTCCATCCAGAAGCCTGTCCAGGGCCAAATGATGCTGCACCTTTGTTCAAGCGTTTTAGAGACATTGTAGATTCACATTTAGGAGGTGACTTGTAATGCCAAGGCGTGATGATTTAGAAACGATTCTCGTTCTAGGTAGCGGTCCGATAAAAATCGGTCAGGCTGCCGAGTTTGACTTCTCAGGAAGTCAAGCGGTAAGGGCATTGAGAGAGGATGGCTATCGAGTCGTTTTGGTTAACTCTAATCCAGCAACAATTCAAAACGACCCAGAGATGGCTGATGTAGTGTATATTGAACCATTATTGCCAGAGACGATAAAGAGAATAATGGAAATAGAGAAACCTTGTGCATTATTAGCAGGAATGGGTGGCCAAACTGCTCTTAATATTGCTAGTGAATTAGCACATAATGGTACATTGGAACAATTAGGAATTGAGTTGATTGGTTCTGATTTAGATGCAATTGATAAGGCTGAAGATAGAGAATTATTCAACGAAGTATGCGATTCTATAGGATTGCCATTGAGTGAAGCAATAGCTTGTACAACTATGGATGAAGTCATTGCAGCATCTGAACAACTCGCATCTTGGCCAATTTTAATACGACCTGCATTTACACTCGGAGGTCTTGGTGGAGGAACTGCTTGGGATATGGGTCAATTGGTGGAAATCGCCACATTAGGTCTAAGAAATTCAAGAATTAATCAGGTTTTGATTGAGGAATCAATTCTTGGTTGGCAAGAATTAGAATATGAGGTTATGAGAGATGATGCGGATAATGCGATCATCGTCTGTACGATGGAAAACATAGACCCGATGGGCGTCCATACAGGGGAATCAACAGTCGTTGCACCTCTTCAATCATTTAGTGATGCAGACCATCAGATATTGCGAGATCAAGCACTTGCCTTAATTCGAGCATTGAATATCAAAGGAGGTTGTAACGTCCAATTCGCTTTCAATCAATCTACTGGTGAAATCAGAGTCATCGAAGTTAATCCTCGTGTTTCTCGTTCTTCAGCACTTGCCAGTAAGGCAACAGGTTATCCAATTGCTCGCATGGGTGCGAAAATTGCAGTAGGATATACACTTGATGAATTGCCGAATCCAATTACTGGTGAAGGAACTACAGCTGCCTTTGAACCAACTCTTGACTATTGTGTTGTCAAAATACCGCGCTGGCCTTTTGACAAGTTTCGAACTGCTGATAGAACTCTTGGAACCAGCATGAAATCTACTGGTGAAGTAATGGCAATAGGACGTAACTTTGAGGAAGCATTCCTCAAGGCATGGGCAAGCCTTGAGCAAGGTTATGCATATCCAAGACCTCTGACAAGGGCAGATGAATCTGAAGGTGAAGGAATGGCTTCAAGGGCTTTTGAACAACTCCCTGATAGTACGCTTGTTGAATGGTGTAGAGTTGCTACAGACCGTAGAATGGGCGCATTAATAGAAGCATTTAGACGCGGCTGGAGTGTAGAGAAAGTACATGAAATTACTAGGATTACAAGATGGTTCCTATATCGCTTTGAACATATTGCTCAGATTGAGGCAGAAATAACTGCAACAGAATCATCTCCAAGTCAATTACAATATGATGATATGAGATATTGGAAGAGTCATGGCTTTAGTGATGCACACATAGCAGATGCATTAGCAAAGTTCCCTGCATCTGGCCCTAAAACGCTCTCGAGTAGCCATAATGAACACGCGGTAATGCTTCGACGTCACAGTATAAAATTACATCCAAAATATCGAATGGTTGATTCTTGTGCAGCAGAGTTTGCTGCTAAGACTCCATATTATTATTCAACATATGAGATAAATGATGATACAGGAATAGATGTCTTACCAGATTTAGAAAATAGAGTTAAGCAACGTTTGGTTGCAATAGGTTCTGGACCGATTAGAATTGGACAAGGAATTGAATTTGATTATGGCTGCGTACATGCTGTAAAGGCAATTCGCGAAGCAGGTCATGATGCGATATTAATCAATAATAATCCCGAAACAGTTTCTACCGATTTTGATACTTCTGACCGCCTATACTTTGATCCATTGACATTAGAATGTGTTTCGGAAATATTGTTGCGTGAGAATGCGCATGGAATCTTGTTACAGTTTGGAGGACAGACTGCAATCAATTTAGCAGAACCATTAGACCAAAGGATGCCTCATTTGGAACGGTTAGGACTCAAAATGAATATCATGGGGACTTCATGCGATGCTATTGATGAAGCAAGCGATAGAGAGAGGTTTGAGGAGTTTGCTAAGCGTAATGGAATACGCATGCCGCGTGGTCAAACCGGAACAACAGCTGATGATGTACGCGAAGCGGTCAAGAACATCGGTTTCCCAGTATTGATTCGTCCTTCATATGTTCTTGGTGGTAGAGGTATGGAGATTCTTTCCAACGATGAGCAAGTTAGTGCTTACTTAGAAGAGGCTTACTTAGCTCCAGACAAACCTTTGCTCATAGACGAGTATCTAGGCCATGCTACTGAATTAGATGTTGATGCTGCTGCTGATGGTGAACAAGTATTGGTTGGTGCGATAATGGAGCATTTAGAAGAAGCAGGAATACATTCAGGTGATTCAACTTGTTTTATTCCAACTCAAAACATTTCTCAAGATATGTTGGAAAGAGTTGAAGAACAGACAAAAATCATTGGTTTGAAACTAAAAATTAAGGGTTGCTATAATATTCAATTTGCAATACAAGGAGACAATCTATACTGCTTGGAAGTCAATCCACGTTCATCTAGAACAGTTCCATTTGTTGCTAAATCAAGTGGATTGCCACTAGCAAGAATTGCTGCAAGAATCACGATTGGAATTCCTCTATCAGAGCAGGAAATACCTCGACGCACATCCGGCCATGTTTGTGTTAAGGCACCTGTATTCCCGTTCATCAAGTTGAGAGGATTAGACCCAGCACCTGGGCCTGAAATGAAATCAACAGGAGAGGTATTCGGTTCTGATATTAGAGCAGACTTAGCATATCTAAAAGCCCGTTTGGCTACTGAAGTTCCTGTTGCTACCGAAGGAGGCGCATATCTCACTGTTAGAGAAGAGGACAAGATGGACCTTATTCCGATTGCTCAGTCATTGATTGATCTAAACTTTACAATATTTGCAACACCAGGGACTGCAGATGTATTGCGTAAGGCCAATATTCCTGTGACAACATCATATCGGATTGCAGAAAGAATGCACCCTGACTCATTAGATTTGATGAGAAAAGGTGATGTCAGTTTCATTGTAAATGTACCAACAATTTCTGGAGGTGCTGTTAGAGATGGAAATATGATGCGCCGTCTTGCAGTTGAATTGAATATTCCATTTGTAACTACAATGAGAGGTGCTGTTATGGAAGTTGCAGCAATGAAGGCAAGGTTGGAGACTGAACTTGAGCCAAGGCATTTAGAAGTCCATTATTGATTAATCAACAAGCATCGTATGCTTCAATAATATATTTGGTAAGAGGACTTGTCCAAGCAAGTTCACTAATTCCTGCTTCACCTTCAATATCATAGATTCTAACAACATCACGAACACGAACATTGCCCTCGCTTGAGCGAGCAAGAATTGTTGCAGCCTTGACAACCTTTCCTGTTCCATGAGGGTCGTAAATAGTATCAAGTGCTTCAGCAAGGAACCAATCTGCCTTATCAGCAGCTTTACCTTCGTATGTTTTCTTAGGCGTCTTTGCTCCAAACATACCGCCTCCAGTCTTTTTCTTTGTACCACCTGAAGTTGGTTTCTTTGTAGTCGCTGATTTTGCTGATTTTCCTGCACTTGCACCCTTAGAACTCGCAGCGCTTCTTCCAGCACGTTCGCCTTTCATTTCTGAGCGAATCTCTTCTTCTAATTCTTTTCGAATTGATTTTTCCAATTTTGCACGCAATTTTTCTTCAATGGCAGCAGGATTGTTCTTACCAGCAAGTGCGATTGCATCATCTCTTTCATCGGTTAAGATTTGCATTGTTCCAAGATAATGCGATGCGACTTGAATTAGAGCAGTTTCCATAGAAGCCTCAAGTTGCATTGAAACAACATCATTTGATGATTCTCTCCATTTTCTCCATTGTAACATTGTGTTTGCATGGATGTCAGAACCACATTTAGGACAGAAACTACGCTTTGGTGGTTTTAGAACAGGTATTGCTCTCATCGCATCTGGGTCAATACCTTCGTGTTCACCACTTGCAACATCGTGAATATGAGTGGATGCTTCCATTCCATTATTCATTGCATCTTTGAATAAACCTTCTTTCAAATCGAGTTTTCCTGCTTGAATTAAATCCCACCCAGTGGTATCTCTTACCACAGCAAGAACTGCAGCATTAGCAGCCGGTGATTGACCCCATTCGTAGTCAGAAATTGACTTTGAAGATTCATCTTCATCTGATTCTCCAGCAGCGAATGCAGATGCGAGGTCTACTTCATCACCTTCTGCTGGTGCAGCAATACCGAGAAGAATTGGATTTGCCCCCTCTTCCACTTTTGCGATCATATCGAATTTTTCAGCCATAGAAAGGTCATCACGAATACGAATCACGTCTTTTAATTGATTCAAATCGTGCCCAGTTGCAGTGATTGGGCCTTGACCTGTCATGTCATGGCCGCAAGACAAACAGAACTTTGCTGCTGCCTCTACGCCTACTTCACAGGTTGGGCAATAGACTCCGGCCATATGGTGCGAACGCACATCACCACATTTGAAGGGTTGTGCTTGATTTGGCCAAAAGTAAGTGAATTAACGATAACTCCCGTAAAGCCGTGAATAATACAGCACTCCCTACGGGAGTGTGTTAATATTAATCAAATCATTAATTGATTATTATTGTATTTGACAGCAAGAATCAAGTTGCATTAGAATCTCATTTTTGTCCATTTCGGCTAGAATCGGTGCTAATCTTGGACCCTTTTCAAGACCCATTAAAGCAGCATAAGCAGCGCGATAAGCACTTCTTGGACTAATTCCATTATCCTTAGCAGACTGAGGTATTGCACTACCTATTGATTCAGCATTCCACTGACAATTACGCAGCGCTTCTGTCAATCCTAGCAATGCAGATTTCTCCTCATCGTTTAGTAGTGATAAAGCTTGAACATTCGGTGTTGATAAAATATTGATTCTCATCTCTTCTGGGAAGTGTTCACTATCAATCCAATATCGCATTCGCGCAAGGCGATCTTTTAGTTGCTTAGTAGGCTCTTTTATTGCCCCGGTTTCAATTAGGCTTTTCCAAACAGCATCATCATTTGATTTTGTTTGGGCTAATAGTGCCAAATGCCTAAATGAGACTGAAGTTGCTTTGGCTATTTCACCAGGTTCACCCATAGATAAGCGAAGTGCAGCCTTTGCATCTTCAACTTGAACAAGTTTTCTTCGACTAATATTTTCATCATTCATTTCACTATCAAAATCTCTAGAACAAAGTCTTTCAAATTCATCAGCAAGAATTACTAATCCCATACCAGTATCAAAATCTATTGCCTTATTTGGCTTTGAGTTAGCAATCAATAGCCTTAGAATTTGAGGAGGTACTAAGCGCAATGCTTCAATTGGACCAATTGTATTTCCTGATGAAGAAGACATAGCCCCTTTTCCGCGTAAACTAATCCATTCATAGGTTAATGGTTGAGGTGGTTGATAACCAAGTAAAGTGGAAATTTCCCTTCCAGTAGCATATGATCCACCTGCTGCGCCATGGTCCTTTCCAAATGCTTCACAAGTAACTCCAATCCAACTCCATTTAGCTGGCCAATCAATTCTCCAAGGTAACTTTCCTTGTCCTTTTGTAATATCAGATGAACCTTCAACACCGTGCGAATCGATCCAATAAACTAATGGATATTCGTATCCAGTGACCTTTACTCCATCGAGTGATCCTTTGGAATCAATAGGACTCCACGGAAACCAATCACTGGCTAATTCTCTGCTTGAAACCCTTTCAATAATTTCTCTAATCTCATCGGCTGAATCACAAGCAACCTTGGTTAGTTGTGCGAATTCACCATCTTGATATGAACGTAAATTATCAACAATTCTTGGTCTTACTCCAATTTCTGCCAACGCCTCCAAAAAAGGTGTTAGAAAATGGTCAGCATATGTCCATCCCTCATCATTAAATCTCTGCCAATCTGGATTATTATCTCCTTCTCTAGGTGCTGGTATTGCGCCAAGTTGATGGCCAATGAATTGTTCATATTCTGGTCCCAAGAAGCTGTAGACTTTGCGCAATGGGTCTGCTGAATCAACAATGAAAATGAAATCGGTATCTAGTCCCGCTTCATTTGCAGCTCTAGCCAACATATCTCCAGTTAGCATTTCTCTTAGATGGCCAATGTGAAATTCACCGCTGGGTGTGATACCTGTTGAGATAATATGAGTATTACCTCTATGCGACAATGATTTGGCCGCTACATCTGCCCAGTGCACAATGATTCACCTCAAACAGCAACTGCTCTAATGATTCCACGTAGAGGGACTCCGTCAATTTCGTTACGAGTAGTTTTGTTTACCAATACTACAACGAGTCCAACCTCTCCACCACAATCGCGAATTGCCTTTATTGTATGAGACATAGTGACTCCAGATGAAAGTACATCGTCAATGATTGCAACTCTTTTTCCAGCAACCTGTCCGTATTTGTTTGAAAGCGCTCCACTACCATTTCCACTATCAGTGGTTCTATAGACGGTCATCTCCGAATCTATCATCCGAGCAACTTCGTGTGCAAATGCGATTCCATTGATTGAAATTCCCACAACGGTATCGGTTTCACCCATTCCCATCTCTTCATCAACAACATCACCCATAATAGCACCAATCGCTGCAATACGGCCTGGTTTGACTCCGATTGTTCTCCAACCAATCCGTACATCACTTGGACGATTTTCATTTTCTCCAGCAAGAAGCCAAGCAATAGTATCTTGTGATAATGATAATTCATCAGCAATCTGTTGTGAGTTTAATCCTTCAACCCGCAAATTACCCGCGAGGGTTCGCAATTCTTCAATACTTAATACCATCAAAGCAAAGGGGACCGTTCCCCCCAAATCAAACCTTTGCCTAAAAAACCTCCATACAAGCAACCTATTGGCCTGCAAAGGCTTCAAGAAAGGTCGCCACAGGGAAGGGACATGGGCGACTTCGAATATGAGGCACTTCTCGACCGAGCCAGAGATAATATTCCCGAAGAGATATCTACTGGTTCTCGTTGGAAATTACCAACTCCACAAATAATGATCGAAGGTTCAAATACAATTCTTAGAAATTTCAATGAATTGATTTCAATGATGGATAGAGATGAAAATCATGTCTATCAATTTATTCTAAACGAGTTAGGAACTTCTGGTTCAAGAGATGGACCTCGTGCTAGATTCAAGGGTAGAATTCCTCCGAAGAGAATCAAGCGAACTATCGCTAATTATGTTAACACATACATCAAGTGTAGTCAATGTTCAGCCCCTGATACCCACTTTGTCAAAGAGGATAGAACCACTTTGCTGAAGTGTCAAGCTTGTGGTGCATCAAGACCAGTTAAACTTTGATCAGTCTAATTTTAGTAGTTGCTTTTGAGCAATTTCCCCAGTCTTTAGATGCTCAAGAATCGGCAAAAGGTCGTTTTCATCATTGATGGTATACCATACACCTTCTGGATAAACAACACAAGTAGTTCCTTGGTCACAATAATCTAGGCAACCAGATTTCTGAACGCGCACATCATCTAAACCTGCTTTTATTGCAGCCAACTTTAGAGTTTTCATAAGATTTAGACTGCCTCTATCAAAGCAATTTGGCTTGATAGCCCCTTCAGGCCTTTGATGTCCACAAATAAAGACATGGCGTGAATAACCTACCTCGCCCTTAGGCATTAGGAATCATCCCCATAGATGAGCATCATCGTTGCCGCTTTTTTGCTTCTCAACCTTTTCATGTAGGCTGCTACGTCGCTTCATATCATCTCTTTCAAATGCAAGTAATTCAGAATCGTCAATGTATGCAGGACGAGTATGAGCTACCAAAATAACTTGAACGATAACATCACGAGAAATATAGTGATTTTTTCCGTCTTCTGATAGTAACTCTATGCTCGATTTACCACTTGATAACAAACGACCTCTAATCCAGCCATCAGCACCCTCAGTAAGTGCTCTTGCATCCATTAGAATTTCAACTAGATCGTCACGGCGCAGACCATGACGTCTTTCCAACAGGTTTCCATCATGTATTCCTACGTTGGAATCAAGGTCTGGAGAACCCATACCTTCCCACAATGTCTTCGCCCATTCGGGTAAATCAATGCTGTTCTTCTTCTTCGCCATGTTGTAGTTGATTAGGCGACGATACTTGAACACTCGCACTTGCAAAATTGGTATTAATTAAGTAAAAATCTCCTTGAAATGCAGTATTCGGCCTACATTGTCCAATATTTTCTGCTAAATTGGAGGAGTGCCTTCATCAAGGGTGGGCTACCGGCATGGATTGGAGGAATAGGCTTGAAGGTCTCATGGCGAACTTTGACAACAGTCCTTTTGGAGGACGAAGTTCTCGACAAAGCCTTCTCCCGAGCGAGAAAAGCAGCAGATAGAGTTGATGATTCTGACAGAGTTTTTCGCGTTAGAAAACAAATGAATAGGATGGTTCAAACCGCGGCTGATGTAATATTCAATCAGTTTACTGATTTGGTAGATGCTTGGCCAAGCCTTGACCAATCACCACAATTTGATGTGGCGATGATAGATGCCTGTGTAGGATGTGATGATTATCGTCATCATCTCTCAATGCTACAATGGGGTGCAAAGAGAATTGTTTCCATTGCAGCACAAAACTCCAAGAAAATTATTCGTACTGGAAGGACTGAATTAATGCATGATGCAAGAAAGGAAGCATATGGTAGAATCAGTTCAATTCTGCGCCAAGTGGGTCCTTCTTTGCAATGGCTTAGTGAAGCTAGAGAAACACTGAAAAAGTTACCAACAATATCTCCAGAACTACCCTGTATTGTAGTCTGTGGTGCCCCGAATGTGGGGAAGTCCGCCTTCATTTCTGCATTGAGTTCAGGTAATATGGAAGTAAACCATTATCCATTTACTACTAAACAAATTCACGTTGGCCATTTCTTCCATAGAAGACTTCAGCACCAACTGGTTGATACACCAGGATTGCTCGATAGGCCGATGATAAAAAGAAATGCAATTGAAATGCAAGCGATAGCAGCATTGGAAAATATTGGTTCATTAGTTCTATTTCTATTGGATGAAAGTGAGCATTGTGGAACTCCGATGGAAGAACAAATGAACCTACTTGAAGAGATAAAGGGATTATTGCCTGAAACTGATTTACTTGTGGTCACATCAAAAGCAGATTTACTTACTCCAGCGCCAGAAATGTGGGATGAAGTTGTTGCTGCTGAGAAGCAATGGCGTGATGAGGGAAGTGAAGGAGACCCTGAATTACCACTTCTCTATGACCATCAGGGTCGTCCGACAATGTCTGCAACAGAATTTGTAGGGATGGATTCAATGCGATTAGAAATTGTCAATCGCGTAAAATCAGTTCGCCAAATAGATCCTTTGAGTCTGCCTGATGGATGGTATCGTAGAGATCACGATGTTGAACAACCAAAGTACATGAAGACTAGAGATTGGAATCGTCGTGAATAAATCACATTTGTTCAATCGGGATAATACCTACACCCTGCATTCCGGTTTGCAATAGTTTTCTTGCAATTTCTGAAACTTGCAGGTAGAATGGGTTTGGAACTCCTTCTACAAGAATATGACAATCTCTGTAAAAACCGTTGTATGCATTTGCTAAATCAAGTAACTGTGCGGCGAATAAATGCGGCTTTCTCATATTGACTGCCTTGTCAAGTACATCATTATGTCTTGCAATTGTTCTTAGAAGTTCAACCATTCCAATAGGCATTTCTTGATTTGAACAATCAATATCAGTTGTAATAATTGAATCAACATCAGCACCTGCTTCAATACAGCGTCTCATCACTGAATGAGCCCTAGTGTGGCTGTACATGATGAAAGGTGCAGAGCCTGCTTCAAATGCAAGTGCTTCTTCCCAACGGAAAGTAAATCCTTTATCTGGGCTGACTTTGATAATATTGAAACGAACAGCAGAAACACCTACTGCTTCTGCAATTGCCAATACTTGTTCTTCGGGATAATTAGGGCGAAGTTCTCTAACAACAGTTGCTGCTTGAGCTTGAGCTTCTTCAAGTAAATCATCCATGAATACGACATTTCCTTTTCTAGTAGACATCTTACCTTCTGGTAACTTGATAAAACTATAGAACAGTATATCAGGAACTCTTTCTCCCAATTCTTCTAATGTCATTCCAACTTGCTTTCCTTGCAACTTATGGTCTTCACCTAGAACATTAATCAATTCATCACTTTGCTGCCATTTCCACATATGATATGCAATATCTCTTGTTGCATAGAGAGATGAACCATCACCTCTTCTAAAGAAAAACTCAGTCTTTCCTTTTAGTCCACGTTGTCCTAAATCAAGGAAACCAGCACCATTATCTGCTTCTCCATAAATATCCATTTCACTTAGCCTTTGCATCAGTTTGGCAACATCTCCATTGATAACAAATATTGATTCCTTAGTGAAAGTATCAAATTCAATTCCAAGACGACTTAGAGTTGTCAGCATTCCATCAAGAACTGGTTGATATGCAGATTCAAACTGTTGTAATACCTCTTGGTCACCATGTTCACTAGCGTGAACTAATCTTCCGATTTCTTCCTCAATAGCCTGTGCATCCCCATCTTCACGAATCTTTTGTGCAGCCTGATACCAGCGAACGGTTTCATGGTCTGCCTTGCCCGACCAGCGTGGATTGACAGCATCTCTTCCAGTCAGAGTTTCCTCAACTTGCTGCTTGCTTAAATTTGCAAGAGCCCATGCTAATACGGCAACTTGCTTGCCCATATCATCAACATAATATTCTGCTCTAACCTCATTTCCAAACAAACGATGAAGTCTAACAAGAGAATCACCGAGGATTGCATTTCTTGCCCTACCAACATGGAAAGGCCCATTTGGGTTTGCTGAAGTATGCTCGATGAGTACCTTTCTTCCAGTACTGCTCAAAGAACCCAAAGGATCACCGATACGAACTTTTCCAGATAGTATTTGCTGTGCTAACCAGTTCATGTCAGCTTTAATATTGAGATATCCACCTACTGCCATGACTTGACCAATTGCTGGATGTGAAGAAATATCATTAGCAATTGATTCTGCCAATTCAACAGGATTTCTTGACAGTTGCTTTGCTAAAGGAAAACATGGAAGTGATAGGTCTCCTTGAGATGTATCGCGGCTTGGTGCTAACATTTGCCGCCAATTATCACCAGAAATGCCTGCTTTGACAAGAGCCTGTCCAATCAGTTCTTCTACCTCATCTCTTAGAAGTTTCAATTAATTCACCTCACATAATTGGATAACGCAAAATTGCCGCTAGACCACCAAATCCGAGCATTAGTTGTGAACCTTCCTCAGTATCTGTTGATATGTAGACAAGTTCTGAGTTAGATTTTGATGCCATCACACTCAGTTCATCAATTAGAGAAACACTATCAAGTTCTTTGGCCTTATCTCCAGAAGCATCACATGAAGGGCAATTAGGAATTGCTTCCATACGACCAATGGTAATCTTCCATTCTTCTCTACATGAAGCACATCGTAGAGTTAACGCATTCTTTCTCAATGCTTCAGAGATTAGTAATTTCTGAACAGCACCTTGTTCTAGCGCTTGAATAACCATCTTTTCACCATAAGTTGCCTTTGGATGGTTTTTGATTAATTCAGATAGGAATACATCCATGACTTTTCTCTCAGCATCAAGTTCTATTTCACCCATCATCTGTCCAGCATTACCGACCAATTCACGAACTCCACTTTCGTTAGAATATCCTACATCAAAAGTGGTCTTAGCGATTTTTTTAGTGATTTCGTGGTGGAAATAATCATTCTTGACAACGAAATCCTTGGTAGCACCAGGGCCTCCAACAATTATCGCTTGGATATTCTCTAAATTTGGTAGCCAATAATCACAGGCATGTTCAGAAGCACGTTTGAAGAAATTGTGTGCAGCTTCTTCGATTAATCGCTCAAAACGTTGTGCTGATTGACCACCTTGACGGTGCTTACCCATAATGTTGGAAACCAAGTGCTCCTGAACATGGATTCTCTTTCCTGTTGCGATTCCAAATGCTGCTTCAGACCTATCAATCACGAATAGTCCATAGGATTTTTTATCAATTAACATATCTTCAAGTTGAGTTAACTCAAATGTTGAATCACATCTATAGCGGAATGATAAGAGCGGTTGAGGAGGATCTTGAACCAAGACATTTATCATTCGATTGCGGTTATTTCCTATGATGATTGAACCAACGAATAAGGCAATACCGTTCTCTCCAGCATTTTTTATTTTGGAAAGTGAAGATAATGCCGATTCAATAGCACCTTGTACATTCTTACGAGTACCTTTTGACTTAATATTTGCAGCTTGCCCATGCTCATTTTGCAGTAATGACCGGGCATCTGAAACTTGACGGTCTGGTGGAATGATAATGCTGACCAGTTCAGTACCAAAGCCTTTCATTTCACGAAGGTCTTCCAATGCCATCTTGAGTCGTAGACGGCGCGCTGCAAGTTCAACATCATCTGACATAGCCAACGCCTCTACTTTAGTGGTAGTGACGAGGGGTTTTCAACCCTCCCTCCTAAGCGGAA
>JANXHP010000113.1 GCA_024958795.1 Candidatus Poseidoniaceae archaeon
TGTCCTTAACCCAAGTAATGGTATTGCGGCAAGTAGAGATAAATTGCGGGCATTGCAGCGGTTTGCTGCTGTTGATTTACCAATGCCTAGAACAGCATATGCAAGAGGTGCTGCAGACTTACACCCTTGCATCAAAACTGTTGGCGGGCCACCAGTAGTTCTGAAACTTTTAGAGGGAACTCAAGGAATTGGCGTAATGCGTTGTGATACCGTCGCAAGTGCCGAATCGGTAATTGATGTTCTTGCGAGATTACATCAACCAATAATTGTCCAAGAATATATCGCTGAATCTGAGGGAACTGACATTCGAGCCATCGTTGTCGGCGATAAAGTCGTAGCCGCAATGAGAAGAACTGGGAAAGGCGATGATTTCCGAAGTAATATCCACAGAGGTGGAACCGGTGATCAACTAGAACTTGAACCTGATATTGAGCGAATATGTATTGACGCTTGTAAAGCCCTTAACATCCAATTCGGTGGAGTAGATTTGCTAGAATCTAATCGTGGCCCATTATTGATGGAAGTAAATTCATCTCCAGGACTTGAGGGGATTGAAAGAGCAACTGGAATTGATGTGGCAAATGAGGTAATAAAGGAAATTGAGAGGCTCTGTGAATAACCGCTGTATTCATTTTGAGGCGGCTTGTCGGGTGATGTCATGGTAAGCCGAGACGACTTTGATTTACCTGTGGTTGATTACGATTTTTCCACCACTAATAATGCAACAAAACTGTTAGACCAAATGGCTACTGCTGGTGGATTTACAGCGACTAAACTTGCCCTAGCACGTGACATTCTGAAGGAAATGTTTGAGCAACTTGATGATTCTACAAGTGATGATGGATCCGACCAGTTGAACTGGCTTTCTTTTCCAGCCTGCTTATGTGCTACAGGAACACGTGGATTCTTCGTCGAGGCATTAAAGAGGAAACGCTTCAATGTAGTTGTGACAACTTGCGGTACACTTGACCATGACATTGCTAGGAGTTTCAGTGATTACTTCCACGGTGCCTTTGAGTTAGATGATGTTGAACTGGGTGAGCAGGGCTTGAATCGACTTGGAAATGTGATTGTTCCAAATGCCAGTTATGGTGAAATCATTGAAAAAATTGTAATGCCAATATTACAAGAAATAGATGATGAGAGGCGCTCGGCCAACCCTGAAAATCCATGGCAAGGATTCGGTACTGTAGAGTTATGTTGGGCATTGGGTGACAGGATTGACGATGAATCAAGTCTTCTTCATTGGGCTGCTAAACATAGGATCCCAATTATCATCCCTGGAATATACGATGGTTCCATCGGAGCTCAATTATTCATGCACCGGCAAAAAGCAAGTGACTTCAATCTTGATCTGTTAGCAGACCAACAACTTCTCTCGGACTTGGTATGGACTACTGATTCATCACACGCCTTAATGGTTGGAGGAGGTATCTCAAAACACCATGTAATCTGGTGGAACCAATATCGAGGCGGATTGGATTCTGCAGTGCAGATTACAACAGCTCCGGAACATGATGGTTCTTTATCAGGAGCAAGACTCAAAGAAGCAATTAGTTGGGGAAAGGTTCGTGCAGATGCCCCTCAAATTGTAGTTGAAGGCGATGCTTCCTTGCTGTTGCCCCTGTTAGGTGCTAGTCTATTTGCAGAGGAATAAACCTCTAGATTGCACTACGCCAACTGATGAGCAATACACTCCATCAATCCAACTCTAAATGGAACTGATGGATGCCACCCCTTTAATCCTGCATTCTGGCAAGCAGAATGTAATGGGCCAAGATTGGGCCTATTGGGGGATACCATTGGTTCGGTCTTAGGTTCAAATATTTCCAAATTTTCCAATTGAAAAGTTTTTGATTCTGCTGCCTTTACCCTTTTGAAAAGCATCTCCAACTCACTTGTCATCGCTTCATGGCTCCAGCAACGCCTACCACTGACATCAACTACACCTTTGGGTAGATTAGTAAATAATTCTGAAATCATATCTACTACATCACGTACATGAATCCAATACCTTGGCTCGCCTTGGGGTCTTTCTCCATCAGGGTTGTTCAACCATGAAACTTGATGTTCTATTTCCTTCGGGCCCCAGTTTCCAGAACCATTAGGAACGTACAAGTCATGCAAAACCAACTCACAATCAACCTCACAGGGGTAAGGGTCACTTGTTGACGGTCGAATTACTAAATTACATTCCACAGCTGGGCCTGAATGCCAGCATAAGATGTGAACACCGTCGGAGACATCTGTGTCAATCCCGATTCTCTCTAGTCTGTCTTTTAATGACAAAAAGAAATTATCCTCTTCTCCTTGAAGAATTACCATATTTGGCATATTTCCACCATCGTGCACTTTCACCATATTCTGATTAACATTACATCTTGAGTTTAGTTCTCAGAAAAGGCCATCAAACAATCTCTAACTATGTCTATTACCAAATCTATCTCTTCAGAAGTAATACCAAAATGAGGGGTGAACCGGAGTGCATTGATCCCACCATGGATAACTCCAAGTCCATTCAACCTGCACCACTCTTCAACACAGCCAAAGCCAACAACTGGGAGAGTTTCTGGATTAAGTTCTGCACAAAGGAGCAACCCAGAACCTTGAACCAAAGTAATCTCATTAGGAAATTCATTTTGTAATTCACCCAATTTAATTAGGAATTCATCTCCTTTTTCAATAATGTTCGCGCGTAATTTAGGAGTTATTTTACTGAGTACTTCTACTGCTGTTTCAAGCGCTCTCGGATTAGTAGTCATAGTATTTCCATAAATCCCAACAACATACAATTTTGCAGCACGTTCAGATAATCCTAGAACGGAGAGGGGGAATTGTCCAGCGTTAAGTGCCTTTGACCAAGTCTCAAAGTCAGGTACTTCAGCCGATTGGAATCCGGGATAATCAACAATTGAAAGGCTACCTTTACCTCGAAATCCAGCCTGTATTGAATCTACTAACAACATGCTTCCATGTTCTGAAGTTAATCGTCTCGCTTCATCATAGAATTCTCTAGTCACAGATTGACCAGGGGAGCCTTCTCCTTGCACAGGTTCTAAGGCAAGTAATTCAATGAAAAAATTCTCTCGGTCTGCTCTTGAAAACGCTGACTGTAAATCTTCAACATTGTTAGGTTCAACAATAATGATATTGTCACGCTCGCGGAACGTTGCAAGATTGTCTATGTATCCTTTCTTACAAGAATCTGAGATTGATGCAGGACGTTGTGTTCTTCCGTGGAATGCCTGCTTAAGTGCAATTATCTTTATCGATTTTCCTTCATGACGGCCACCTGGACCTGTCATGTTATTGGAATTGACATCAGCAATTCGCATACCCAATGTTACTGATTCTGAACCACTATTTACACAAACAAATTTTGAAAATGGACACTCACTACGAGAATGACCCACCTCTTTTCGTAATGCATCTGCTAACCGTTTTTGGCTAAATGAAGCCGTCATCACATTTGCCATTACCCAATTCTTTGACATAGCGCTAATTACATCGTCTGGTCCATGTCCACCACCAAGCATCCCATATCCACCATTGTCGTGTAGCACAGCCCCATGAGAGGTGATTACCCAAGGACCACGGGCTGCTATTGCAACATATGGATTTACAGTTGCAGCCGAATAGAAATTTATGAAATCGGATTGTAACGTACTGATTAATTTTGATTCTTCCATCATTAACAATTCAGGACCTAGCTGTACCAAGTATTCTTTATGATTCTTGGAAGCCTCTGAAATAGCACGTAATAGGTTAGAATCTGACCTTGCAAACCTAGTAATTACTTCGTCTTTCAAGCCGGTGGTTTGTTGCAGTCCTGAATTAGCGCGGATTTCCGCTAATTGAGAAAGAACGTCTTGCATATCTTTGGGACAGGGAATACGCTCATCAATTTATGCAGTGGATACAACTTTCATTTTCTTTCTAAAAGTGTGTCCCCCATGAAAATATATTTTGAGGAAAGGTGCGGGCTATTCAATATTTCTAGCAGTTATTTATCAATAGGATTTTGTAATTTTCAATTGGATTTTATTGAGATATTTGAGTTGAAATGAGGGACCATTATTTCTCCCCGGATACTGATGGATAATTTCAAATCGGAAAATAAGGGAATTTTTCTAATTTCATATTAGATAACAACGATATGTTCTTGATAATAATGGATCAAAAGTAACAAGCTAGGAAAATTATTGAATGTGAGGAATTATCCGCCTTTCCAATTGGAATTCATTTTCGGATAATCC
>JANXHP010000126.1 GCA_024958795.1 Candidatus Poseidoniaceae archaeon
CATACTATCGATTTGATGGAAACCTTGGGCGATATATTATCGCCTAAAGAAATTACTGACATTGTATATTATGGTCACTCAATGGGTGGGTTTGTCGGTATTAATCTCTCAAAAAGAATTGATAAACTCCCATGGGGCCACAAGGTTAGAGGATGGATACTAGAATCTCCTATGACTAAGTATTCGATGGTGTATGATGATTCAATGAATGAAATGAGAATTCCAAAATTACTTCGTCCATTAATCAAAGGGAGATTATTTTCACAATTCAACGCGCTTCATCCAACTGAAAAACCAATTGAATCACTCAATGAATTAGATGTTCCAGTTTGGGGATTGCCTAAACACCCTACCCTTGTTGTACAATCTGCAGAAGATAATATTCTGGGAAGAACTCACTATGACTTGCTAATCTCGTCGATGATTGAAGCTGGAAGAGGAGATATTCTCACGACTCATATATTGCAACATTTACCACACGCAGGAGCGCGTACAGACAAAGTAAGAGCAGATATTATTGAACAATGGATAAATGAATTACTTCCGCAATAATCATTCTTTTTCAGGCTCATTGACTATTTCAGCCTGCTCTTTTGCCAATTCCCGCATATCATCAACTTCATCTAATTCATCAACAATTTCCTCGCCGAGTAAGGTCTCAAGTACATCTTCCATTGTTACAATACCCGCAGTTCCACCAAATTCATCTCTGACAATTGCAAACTGTTGCCTTTTGTCCAAGAAGAATTCAAGTGCGTGATCAACAGAGTCATCAGTATTAATTGAGATTGCAGGTTTCATAAAATCACCGATTAATTTGTTTGATTCATCTCTACTAGCTGCCATTAATATTTCAGAACGTATCACAATGCCGGAAATATCATCTATCGTTTCTTCAAAAATTGGAATTCTAGAAAATCGTATTACCTTATGGTCTTGTAGAATCTCTTCGATTGTAGCGCTAGACTTGAAAGAGGTCATTACTACTCTAGGCGTCATTATTTCACTTACATTGATATCTCTTAATTTCAACAAGTTGTGAATTACAGTTTCCTCATCTTCCTCAAGTATTCCTTCTTCTTCACCTAAGTCAACAATAGCAACAACATCATCTCTAGTGACAATAGTATCGCTTCCCTTTGGAAGTATTGATTTTAATATTTGAATTGGAATGATGATTACCATTAATATTTTCACCAAATAAATGAGTATTACACCTGTAATCGGTGCCAATTGTTTCCAATATGCTGTACCCAATGTTTTTGGAACTATTTCAGAGAAAAACAAGACTGCAATTGTCAGAATAATAGATGCAATGGTAAGATAATCCTCACCCCATAATGTTTGAACTTGTGAACCAACACCAGCAGCACCCATTGTGTGGGCAATTGTATTCAAAGTAAGGATTGATGTTAGCGGTTTTACAGCATCGTCATCTTTCAAGCTGGCCCATAAATTTCCAGATTTCTTGCCTTCTTTTTGTAGTACCGCAATATATGTGTGTGGAACCGACAAAACTACAGCTTCAAGTATTGAACAAATAAAGGAAATTCCAAGTGCTAGGACAGCATAAAAAACTAGTAAAGTGATATCCATTTGTAGTCTGCGACTCCTAGCCCCAAGGGTGGGTAATTATCAGTAGAGAGGTTATAGTTCTTGATAATAACCCATTAATGTGATGAATTATTAATTATTACTGATTACCGTCAATCGCCAATGCCGCGATAGGTGCGGAATACACTTACTAGCATTGTATTCAAGGGTGAAACTCAAGAAGGATACCACGCCCGCATTAGATTAGGGATTGTTATGGCTGATGAGCATGTGCTGATTTGTGTTGCTTGGCCATATGCGAATGGGCCACTGCACTTAGGCCATGTAGCAGGATGTTATTTGCCGCCAGATATTCAAGCACGTTTTGAAAGAGCACGCGGAAATAGAGTTCTAATGGTATCAGGAAGTGATGAACACGGAACTCCAATAACCGTAACTGCTGAACAAAAAGGGATTAATCCGCAACAAGTAGTTGATGAGTACCATGCAATCAATTCTAAGGCATTGATTGACCTTGGATGTAGTTGGGAGCCAAATGTTGACCCGAGAGGTATAGAATTCGGCGGTTCACTATTCAATAGAACATCTGACCCAATGCACAAACAAATCGTGCAAGATAATTTTTCCTCTTTAATGGATGCAGGATTATTTGAACGAAAAACAATGCAACAATATTATGAGTCGAATAGCGATGGTAGTGGCAGATTTTTACCCGATAGATACGTAGAAGGGATTTGCCCTTCATGTAATGAAGATGGTGCTAGAGGAGATCAATGCGATTCTTGTGGAGCAACATATGAGTCAACGGAATTAAAAAACCCAGTTTCCAAAATGAATCCTGATGCAGAGATAGAAATTAAGGATACAGACCATTTCTTTTACCGTTTGGATTTGTTTCAAGAATCCTTACAACAACATGCATCTGAAAGACAGTCTGTATGGAAAGCAAATGTCAGAGCTATGACCAAACAATGGCTGGACATGGGATTGCGCTCACGCGCAGTCACTAGAGACCTTTCCTGGGGCATTCCATTGCCTTTGGAAGGAGATGAATGGAAAGGAAAGTGTGTTTATGTTTGGTTTGAGGCTGTACAAGGTTACTATTCATGCGCAAAAATTTGGGCACTGCGTCATGCGCAAGAAGCAGGACATCCTGGTGGGCAAGATGCTTGGAAAGATTGGTGGTGTATTTCTGAAGATGGAACAAGTCCTAGACATTTATATTTCCTAGGCAAAGACAATATTCCATTCCATACAGTAATTTGGCCAGCATTAATTTTAGGCCTTAATCACGCATCAAAAGGGAATACAATTGAAGACTCTATAGAACTGCCATCCATTGGTGATTTGGCATTGGAAGCAAATGTTCCTGCGATGGAATATCTAATGTTATCTGGTGGCCAATTTTCTAAATCAAGAAAGCACGCGGTATGGTTACCATCATTCCTTGAGAGATATAATGCAGATTATCTTAGATACTATCTATCGATAAATATGCCTGAAAATCATGATACTGATTTTAACTGGCCTGATTTTGTTGAAAAAATAAACAGTGAACTGATTGCAGCTTATGGAAACTTTGTTCACCGCGTATTAACTTTGGGTGCAAGATTGCCAAATGGAGTAAATGGCCCGCTAGCAGATATTGAGGATTCACAATTAACTGAACCACATCGAATTAAATTAGAGGAGATACATGCATCTATCACAGATTCGTTGACAAGACATCGTTTCAAAGAAGCACTGCGCCATGTAATGTCAGCAGCACAATATGGTAACCAAATTCTTCAAGCAGCAACTCCTTGGAAATACCTCAAGTCAGATGAAGATTCAAAAGAAAAGAGGCAAAGTTTGTCAACCCTTGCATTTGGTTGGAGACTTTCAAGATTTTTAGCCATTACATCTCAACCTTTCTTACCATTTAGTGCAGATAAATTGTGGGTGGCTTTAGGGCAAACAGGCGATGTAAGTATTGTTTCATGGGATGATGCCATTAATTGGGATATTGAAATGACTTGGAATGATGAAACACCTATTCCACTATTTGAACGACTAGATTTAGAGGCTATTTTAGAAAGTGAACAATCTTTAGCCGATATTGATTCA
>JANXHP010000090.1 GCA_024958795.1 Candidatus Poseidoniaceae archaeon
TCTTCTGTAACATTATCGAAAACGTGTGGCCACATGAAAACGCCTTCTGAAGCATCACCGAGGAAGTTTTCAGGTTTGTTATCGTTACTGATTCTACCTTTACCCCAAATTTGATTCGCTCCCGAAGCATTACACATATCAACACCGGCTAGGAAATCTTTAGCGTATTTCTCAGATAGCATAGGACCGTATAATACGCCCTCTTGGTGCAATGAATCACCGATTGTTGTAGTCTTTACTTTAGCCATGAATTTTTCCATAAATTCATCGTAAATATCCTTGTGTAGAATTAGATTGCCAAGGCTTGTACACCTCTGTCCAGCAGTACCAAAACCACCCCAATAAGCACCTTCAACAGCATTGTCAATATTTGCACTAGGCATAACTAACAGTGGATTTTTTCCACCTAATTCTAGAGATGCGGATACTAGATTGCGTCCACATACTTCACCGATCATCTTTCCAACAGCAGTTGAACCGGTGAATGAAATCTTGTTTACTTTTCCTTCATCAACAGCATCAACTAAATGTTGACCTGCTCCTGAACCCTTACCATGAATCAAGTTGATTACTCCATCAGGTAATCCCGATTCATGCATAATCCTAGCTAATGCAAATGAGAGTAGTGGAGCATCTTGTGGACTCTTCCAAACACAGGTATTACCGCACATAATCGCTGGAATCATCTTCCAAAATGGAACTGCTGCAGGGAAGTTACAGGCATTGATAATTCCACAGACACCCAATGGCCTTCTGTAGGTGAACAATTCCTTATCAGGTAATTCTGAGTTGACAGTTTGACCGTATAATCTTCTTCCTTCAGATTGGAAAAATAAGCAGGTATCAATCGCTTCTTGAACAGAACCAGCGGATTCTTTCAATGTCTTTCCAATCTCTCTTGTTTCAAGTGCAACAATAGCATCTTTGTGCTCCATTAGTAGTCTGCCCATATTACCGATTATTTGCCCACGGGTTGGTGCAGGTGTTGACGCCCATCCTGGGAAAGCAGCATGAGCCGCATCCAATGCGTCATTAACATCAGATTTTGTTGAAAGAGGGAACTCTCCAAGAGTATCAGTTAATATTGCTGGATTTATTGAGGTAAAAGTAGCTCCATCACTTGACAAAGTCAATTGGCCATTGATGATGTTGTAGCCCTTTACCATCGGTTTACCATGTGGGTTTTCATTCGAAAGAAATTCTAAGCCGGTTTCCAATACATGAACCATATTGTCGGCCATTGGTGATAACTTATTGAATATGACTATCCGGTTTTGACAAAATTATAGTGAAAAAGCAAAGTGAAGAATGTGAGAGTTTAAGGTGGTTCGCAGAAACAGAGTGTTTTGAAGAGGGAGGTCGGAAGTGTCTTTGTATACTGTCGGCCTACCAAAACTGTGGTGATTAACTAATGGCAAACAAGAAAGATAAGATTACATTACGCGTTTCAAAAGCGATACCATCAGATGTAGGATTTGGTCGGGCACGCATTTCTGGAGGAAATGGGCTTGGTCTAAAGCCGGGTGATATTGTAGAGATCAAGGGAGAAGAACGTTCGACCGGTGCAATTTATTGGCGCAGCAGACCTGAAGACGAAAAAATGGACTTGATTCGTGTAGATGGAATGGTTCGCAAGAATGCAGGTGTCAGTTTAGGTGATGCTGTTACAGTGACTAAGGTAGAAGCAAAGGAATGTGTAAAACTGACACTTTCTCCAGTGATGGCCAACAAACAGAAAGTCAAGTTTGGCCCTGGCATCGAAGGTTTTGCTCGTAGAGGATTATCAAAGCGCCCAGTCGTCAAAGGTGATAGAATATTCATTCCTGGAATGACAATGTTTGCTGAGGCTCTTCCTTTCGCAGTATTGAACACAACTCCAAAAGGTATTGTAAAGGTTACACAGGAAACTGATATCGTCATTAAAGATGAACCAGTTGATGCTGAAGACGTAGGTCAAACAGGTGGAATTACCTATGAGGATGTAGGTGGAATTGGTCAACAGTTGCTGAAGGTTAGAGAGATGATTGAACTTCCTCTAAAGCATCCAGAATTATTCCGCCGTTTAGGTATTGACCCACCGAAAGGAGTTCTATTACACGGACCACCTGGTACAGGAAAAACAATGATTGCAAAAGCGGTTGCCACAGAAGTAAATGCACATTTCAAGAGTATTAACGGGCCTGAGATTATCTCCAAATATTATGGAGAATCTGAGAAACAATTACGTGAGATTTTTGATGAAGCAAGTGAGAATTCCCCTGCGATAATTTTCATCGATGAAATTGATTCAATCTGTCCAAAGAGAGAAGATGTTAGCGGAGAGGTCGAAAGAAGAGTCGTTGCTCAAATGCTCACTCTAATGGATGGAATGCAAGGCCGTGAAAATGTAGTGGTCATCGGTGCGACAAATCGTAGAGATGCATTGGACCCTGCACTTCGCAGACCTGGACGTTTTGACCGAGAGATTGAGATAGGTGTTCCTGATAGAGAAGGACGACATGAAATAATGGATGTTCATATTCGTGGAATGCCAATTTCTGAAGACTTTGATGTAAGTTGGATTCTTGACAATACATATGGATTCGTTGGAGCAGATCTAGCGGCCTTAGTCCGTGAAGCAGCAATGCTTGCACTACGTCGTTATCTGCCAGAAATTGATTTAGAAGCTGAAACTATTCCTCCAGAAGTATTGGAAAAGATGGAAGTAAAGATGAACGATTTCAAAGGCGCAATCAAGGACATAGAACCTTCAGCATTGCGTGAAATTTATGTAGAAATTCCAAAGATTACATGGGATGAAGTTGGAGGTCTTGAAGAAGTAAAGGATAGACTCAAAGAATCGGTTGAATGGCCGCTAACCAAGCCAGAAGAATTCGAGCACTTTGGAATAAAACCACCTCGTGGTATTGTATTATTTGGTGCTCCTGGTACTGGAAAAACATTGCTTGCAAAGGCCGTTGCAAATGAGGCACAAGCAAATTTCATCAGTATTAAGGGGCCTGAAATGATTTCCAAGTGGGTTGGTGAATCTGAACGCGCAATTCGTGAGATTTTCAAGAAAGCTAAACAATCTTCACCTGCGATTATCTTCCTAGATGAATTTGAATCAATTGCCAGTATGCGTTCTGGTTCCTCAAGCGAAGGAAGTGATGTTTCAAATCGCGTAGTCAATCAATTATTGGCTAGCATGGATGGAGTTGAATCATTAGATGGTGTCATCGTTATCGCTGCGACCAATAGGCCAGAGATGATCGACCCTGCATTACTCCGCAGTGGTCGCTTTGAGAGAGTATTGCACATCCCGCCACCAGACGCACCAGCTATAGAGAAAATCTTCAATATCCATTCTAGTGGAATGCCATTGAGTAAATTCTCATTAAAGGATATCATCGGTGGATTGGAAGGATTTACTGGGGCAGACATCGAAGCGGTATGTCGCGAAGCAGCATTGATTACAATGAGGGCAAACAAGAAGAAGGTCACGAAGTCCCACTTTGAGGAAGCGATTTCCCGAGTTCGCCCAACAGTTACTCATGAAATGTTACAATACTACCAAAAGATGGAGGAGAGATTAACTTCTGGATTATCAAATATCAAGCGCGACCGTGATACTGGATATGGCATGGAAACCATGTGATTTAGGTCACTTGTTGGCGACGCATTGAAGGAGTTCCCCCTCTCGTTGTGATTTTACGGAGCGAAGTGAGGCATATGGCAATCTTTGGTCGAGAGTTAATTGGAAGAGAAGTCGTAGATTCTCACGGCGAAGTACTCGGACAATTGATTGATATTATTTTTGACAATCAATTGGGAGTAATTACAGAATTCTTAGTCAAAATTGGTAAAGATTTGAATGCAGAATTACTGCCTTGGGTCGCGAAAGATGGAGTTGTTAGCGTACCAGTGGCAGAAGTTTCAAGAATTGCAACAAAAGTTCATTTAATTCGTTGAAAACTCTTGGAAAAGTGCCTAAACAGTTGTTTTTTGGGCATTATTCGATATTATTGGTGTTTGATAATGTTGAGCATATTTCCGTCAATTGTGGGCAACCTTCTAAACCGATATGCTTGCGTGGCTTTGTCGGAATTATGCTCTAGTAGGTGATATTGTGGTTGACCTTAACAAATTGAATTATCGAAGACTCGGATTACAAGCCGCATTTTGGTTTGTTCTATCTTTGTTGTTGATGACGATTTTACTCAACTTTGTTAACATCTCAAACACAAATCAATTATCGGCATACGATGATGATTGGAACGATATGTCTGCATTCAGAGAAGATTTGAATGATGTGGGAATAGATACTCGTTCACTGGTATCTTCTCCACTATTACTTGCGGATATTGAAGATCCAAGAAATACTACTTTCGTTGTTGCTGGTGTTGAAAGAGACACGCTCTCACTTCCGCAATTTGATGATGATGGATTTATCACAATCGCTACTGATGATGGTTATTCGCCTTCAGAAGTTGTTGCGATAGTAGAATTCGTTGAAGCTGGTGGAACAGCATTGGTTCTCGAAGATTTTGGTTTCGCAGGAACTATTGCTGAAGCCTTTGGTGTACGCTATAATGGGTATCAGTTATTTGATACAACATATGCTACAGAACTTGATTACAATTATATTTGGATGTGTGTACAAGCGAATCCTTGTGGAATGAATGGAACCGAATTAGACCTTAACACTGTAACACAACATGAAAGATGGGGTGGTGAAAATGGTGAAGGAACACATCCCTGTATGCTACTTGATGGGAATGCAATGACCAAAGAAGATGCTGGCATTTGCGGTCATCATTGGAATAATGGGGTAGTCAATTTTGACCCTTCATACAAATTACTACTCAACAATATTACCGGATTAGAACTGATGCCTGGTGTTCAAGGGGCACTTCCTGAAGTTGCTATTCGTGCAGTCACAAGTAATGAAGCGACAGTAGATGTGAATGGTGATGGAGAAATTTGGGTAGGAAGTGAAATCACAACTGAAACTCCCGATTTGTGGGGTCAATTCAATCTCAGCATAGAAGCATGTGCTCGTTCAACCTGCGATCCAAATGATGGTGGCAAAATTATCTTCGTTGCTGATGGTTCAGCATTGATGAATGCAATGTATGATTATGATGGATTCAATGATGGAGAATATGGTGATGTAAGTAATTTCATTCCAGAAAACGACAACCGCAAGTGGGCATTGGATGTAATCGCTGAATCTCTAATGAGTACAAAAATTGGCGAGGAAGGACAGGCTGCAGAAAATGCAATGGTAATCTTTGATGAATCAAGACATCCACAAAATGCAATTCTTGCTGATTCATATAATACAGTATATTTCTTGTTAGTATATTTCACTGGAGAAGGATTAGCAATGCTAATTCTATTCCTTCTTCTGTTTGTTACATTTGAAGCAGTACTTATCAAAAAGCGTGACCCAGAGCCGTGGAGACATGTATTCAGTATCATTTACTATGGCTTTGGAGATGCTAATAGATACATCTATTATGGTAAAGTGGAAAAGATACATCAAGTGTTTTTGTCTAAAATCCGTAATCAAAATGGATTGACTCGAGAAGAATTCCATGCTCTGCCCGCAAGAGAACTGGTAGCGTTAATCAATGACCCAGTGCTTGCAAAATTCGCAGTAGATTCGAATAGTAAATATTCTTTAGAACAAACCGTTGCTTTGGTAAAGAGAATCAAGGCATGGGGGCAAAAGTGAGGTGATATGAATGTGGACACGTAAAGCATCATTCACCTTTACTGGAGGAATTGCCCTCATTCTAATTGGTATGATGATATCAAATCATCAAATGATGATCTTAGGGTTTGCATTCGTTGCATTCATCGTAGTCAATTCATGGATATCTGGCCATGGAGATGTTGAAGTGCAAAGAAAATTGAGTGCTGATAATTTGTACAAAGGTGACGACCTCTATGTTGAACTTCTAATCACAAACCGTAGTAATCGTAAGACTCAGTTGCTTGAAGTATACGATAATATTCCGCACGAAATGAAATTACGTAGTGGTTTGAATCAGATGCATTTGAATCTCCGTCCTGGTGAAAGCGCTCGCATTCGTTATGTTCTCAGATGTCCATTACGCGGACATTACTCAATTGGTCCAGTTTCACTTCGTGCTCGCAATACATTCAATCTAGGTGTTGAAGAGATGTATGTCGATCATCATTCAGACATTGTGATATTCCCTCAAATCAAGGATATTGAAGAAGCATTCCTTCGTTCTCGTACGCCTAAGATGTATACAGGTGCAACAACACTGAGAACTCCTGGTCAAGGTTCAGAATTCTATTCACTACGTGAATATGTACCAGGTGACCCTTTCAAGAATATCAATTGGAAGGCATTTGCACGTACTGGTGAATTAATGGTCAATGAAAAGTGTAGAGATGCGGTTACGGACCTATACATTTTACTCGATAGTAGAGATGTAGCACGCATTGGAACAGTTCTAAAAAATCCATTAGAAATGAGTTGTGTCTCATCTGCTAGCCTCGCATCATTCTTCATACAACGCAGAGATTCGGTTGCATTAGCAATTTATGGTGATGGATTATCCTACTTACCACCTGACACAGGAGATAAACAATATTTCAAGCTGTTAAGTGCACTTGCTGGTGTTACTCCAAAGGGAAGTATGCCTCTTCAAGCAGTTACTAATTCTTTAAGCGGAAGATTCAGTAGAGGCTCTCCTGTGTTCATTATTTCCAGTTGTGAAGGTGATGGAACAGTTCCAGCAGCAGTACGTGACCTAGTAGGTCGTGGTCACGAAGTAACAGTTCTAAGTCCATCTAGTATTGACTTTGAAAGATTGGTTTCAAGAATACCAAGAATGTCATATGAAGTTCTAAAATTGGAAAGACAGAATCGTTTGACAACCTTAGCAGGTTCGGGCGCACAGGTTATCGATTGGATGCCAGACATGGATTTGTCTCAAGCATTAATGCAGGTTAGGGGGTACTGAAATGGCAAGTGAAGTCGGTGTTCAGTCAGATGTCACAATGACTGATGGAATAGGTGCTCGTACCCTTCATCTGAAATTATTGAGAAAGCAGTGGCAAATTCTCACATTACAAATCCTTGCTACTGTTGCTCTAATTGCGATGTATCTAGAAGTAGTCTCAACATATGTTGTAGGTTCTATTGATCACACAATGCTATTTGACTCAATTGAGTTGTTAATTGGTGACCAATTACCATTAGGGGATTGGTTAACCGGTGAAGGAAGAGAAGGAATGGGTCGCTTCTTTGTCCCTCTTGTACTGGGACTGAGTCTTGGTGGTGGAATGGCTTTCTTAGCATTCCAATCTCCACAAATGCAACAGAGAATTAAACTTGGATTTATTATTACATTGATTGTAATGTTAGTTGGCCGTTTGATATTTTCATGGCTTACCGGAATGTTGTTCTCATTTGATTTACGCCTACCTAATGATTCTGAACTACAAACACTTCAATGGCCATTATTAATGATAATGTCATTAATTATTCTCTTTATCTATCTATTACCAGTGATAATGGGAACAAGAGGAATTTGGGGATTAAGTAGGCGTTCTATTGCTTGGGCAATCGGTTTTACTTTGATATTCTTAGGAATTCATGCAATCTTAACCTTCCCATTAATCAAAGGGCAACTCGGTTCATATGGAGCTCAATTTGCAACACTTGAAAGTCAGGTAAGTGATCCAACCATTGGGTTATTTGGATTCAAATTAGTTACTCAAGAACAGTTTAATTTGATTGCAATTGCAATTCTAATCATGGTATTCCAAGAATCATCATATGGAGTTATTCGTTATCTTGAGTATGCATATCGCTTACCAGAATCATGTAAGAGAGACCCAGAATATGTTCGTCAAATGGATAATATGCTAAACGGACATCTACGACATACAATAGGATTCTTGGGATTAACTGCAATTGCAACGATGGTTGCATTAGGATTCCATAGTGTGTTATTGGAATTGGTCAGTAATACCACAGGTTCTCAATGGGCCGGTCAAGTCAGTGAGTCAATAGAATTGACATTGACTTATGGTTTGGTAATTTCAGCATTGATGTTCCTATCATTGATGGCATTAATGAGATTCTTCATCCCTTGGCAGAGAGTGTGGGGTCTAATTCAATCTCGTCTGCCAAATAATGAAACTGCACAGGATAGTGGCAAAGAATTCCTTCAATTTGATGCATGAAATCAATCACTGTGAACAGTTTGAACTATCCTGCTAATCATCTCTGATAGTATTAGCAAAGTAATTGGTAGTAAGCACCATTCTGCGATAAGAGTTAACCAATTAGGAGCTCCTTGTGATTGAAAATAACTTGCAACATCAGAATGAAACAGATATAGTGTAGCAATTACAGAAATAAGTAGTAACCTTTCTACCCACATTGGGAAACGACGACCTTGTTTTTCATTACGACCAACAAGTGTTACGCTCAAAAAATTCCTCCTCATAAAACCAAAGTTTGGATTACATATCCAATCCACTAAGTTTTGCCTCTAGTGCTGATAGTGCTGGGTCCATAGCGAGATCTTTTGGTTCATTTCTGTGATCCCATGCAGCATCTAGTCGCGCTAATTCCGCTTCCAACATCGCCCTTTCATCATCTTCATTCATTGTTTCAGATTCAGCAAGTGGAGGTGCTACAGGAGGAGCAATATATGTTGCCGAAGTTTCTTCAGTATTATCTTCTGGAGTTGGCATTTGCTGCCATCCATCTTCATCACTTTGTGATGAACTATCCGAATCAATTTCATCATTTACAGTTTTATCTAATGAAATAGGAACTTCTCCAGCTAATGTAGGCTCCATTTGGGTAATCATTTCTTCACTGACATCAATACGTTGTCCAGCAGGTAGTAAATCTCTCTCGTAAGGTAATAACCCATCTCTTTGGAACTCCCACATCATTCCACTTGGAGTACCATCTGCTAATCCACTTGCATCCAGTTGAGTAATCAATTCCTCTAGAACTCGTGCGGTTTCTTCTAGTGAAATTGATTCTCCCGCATCTCTTTGATCTGCTTCAAGATAAATATCATCCAATGCTACACGAATCAACTTGTGAGTTGCCTTTGCAATGCTCGGTAGGGATTCAGGGCGGTTGCAATTTGCCAATAGGGATTCTATTTCTTCTATAGGTGCACCAAGTTTTGCCAATTGTTCAAGAACATTTCGTAAGCGTCGCAGCATTGTTATTGAACGGTCGAAATCTTCAAGCATATTCTCTAAATCAACAATCAAATGGCCTACAGTATCTCCTAACTGATGTTCTAATCTCTGTTGTACGGACCAGCGTGCTAAGCCTCTAACCGCACCAGCAGTTTGAGGAACTTGTCTCTCAAGTAATGTCATTACTTCATTTGAAAGTAGATGTCTTGGAGTGGTGGCTACATGGTCAACAGTTGATTGAATAACTTGTAACGCTCGTTCAACTGCTCTATCTAATAATGTTACAGAATATCCCAAGCCGCGTGCAGTTTCAAGACGAGAAAGTACAGGGCCTAGACCTTCAAAGGTCGATGCATCATCCAATAGTGCTTGAGCCAATGGTTCGTCAGCAAGTCGAGCGCGAATTCTTTCCGCTTCTTGGATATCTAGTAATGCTTCTTCATGTGCTTGACTCAAATCTTCTGCTTTATCTATCAAAGATAACAATTCAGCTTCACTTTGTCCTTTACGAGCCCCAAGGTCTCCCAGTTCCCGTAATACTTGGCGCCTCTCATCCATTAATTCACGTAATTCAGCCTGCACTTGACTATGCCTTGCCTCATCTTGAGCAAGACGATTTCGATTTTCATCAGCTCTACGTCTACTCGCCTTACCTTCAGAATCAATTTCTTCCAAGGTTGTATTAGCAACATGAATTCTTTCTTCTAATTGAATCAATTCAGCCTGAGCCCTTGCATGCCGTTCACGAGTAGTTTCAACCTGTTCTTGTAATACGCGAAGTCGTCGTTCATCATCATCGGATTGTTGCCGAATAGTGGATAACCTTTCACTACCTTCATCTAAAGATGAATTTAATTCAGCCTCTTTGAGAGCCATTTCTTGTATTGCATCTCTAAGAGCCTCACTAGATTTAGTATCACCAAGAGCTTTAGCCAATTGACTTGCTCTCTCACTTACCTGATGTTCTAGTTCATTTACTCTCTTTACCAATCGTAATGCTCTTGATTCCGCATCTTCACTCTTGGAAATTGCTTGAGCCAAATCAACCTGCATAGAATTTAAAGAGGAATTTGCAAATTCCAATGAAGACATACGTTCTTCACTACTTTCACTCGCCTGACGAGCAATGCTTTGAGCAGCAGTTTTTGCAGTATTTGCATCACTTAATTTTGCGTTTAATGAGGCTTTATTCTTTGTTAGTTCATCTATTTGAATCTCAGCAGCCTCTAATCTTCTTCTCAATCCTGCATCAACCGCTGGAGCAGGTTCTGCCTTTACCTTAGACAGTCCTTGTGAAAGACTATCCTTCGTTGTCTTGAATTTTGCGGAATTCCTTGCCTTGCGTAAAGTCTCAACGCCAATTTCAAAGCCCATAATGCGATTGATTTTTTGCATTAGCGCATCTTTACGAGATTCAGAACGGGTTCGGATAGTAGCGATCAAGTCTCTTAAATCTGCGAGAGTAAAATCATCAACATTTCCGCTTTCACTCGATACGATTGTACCAGTAGGCAATCGGTGTAGTTTGAGAACTCTCTTTGAATCAGTCAACCTCAACACCGCTTCTTCAAATGAAACATTACTTGGAGCAGAAATCGCTACCGGTATTCCCTTGCTCAATACAAGAGAAACAGCAGTATTTTCAGTAATTCCTGATTTGATATGTCCAGTAACTTGTTCACTAACGGCTGCTTCAAGCATAGAGATAATAGCGCCTGGTCCACCTTTTCCTTCACGCATTACGAAACCGTCTGGTATTTCAGAGCCTAGAGCACCAGTGCTTCCAATCTCTCCATCAAGGGCGATGGATGCAGCAGTAATTATTCTTGAATGGTCAGAATTAGCTTCGGTCCAAACCGCAATAGCAATTTCACCTGCTTGCGCAAGTAATAACGCTCCATCTGTTGTATGAAGTGTCCAATGCCCTTCATTGGTTAATCCAAGATTTTTTGATAACGTACTTCTGCCAGCTATTGTAGTGCCAACTTGTGCAGCAAGTTCTTCCGCATCACCTGGTAATTCACCAACACTATCAATTAACATTCCAGCATCAACAGCAATAGCTCCACGAACTGTAATGTTTTCACAAATAATACGTAGCACAGACGAAAGGTCACGTGACAATAGTCGCTCAACAACATCTCCGCGAGGAATTAATCCTTGACGATCAGCATTGAATTCAAAAGATTCAGGGATAATATCAGCAACGCTGCCCAAACCAGCCATAGAATATTGGCTAGCCTCTAATCTAGCGCCATCACCTTCGATTTCATTCAGTCTATTTTTCGCCTCATCTCCAGCCAATAAATACTTACCAGTACCACTTTCACAAATCCAAGCAACAATTCTTCCAGCACGAACTAATCGATGGCCCGAGGGGGTCTTTCTACGGCCTAGCCATGTAGTAATGATTCCATGGTCAAATGGTTGTATTGAACCATCTTCAACGGATATTGTTTCTTTGATAGGCTTTCCAATTGGTAGGTCAAACATAGGTATCAACTCATTTTTGTTGTCGCAATAATGCGACGGTCTCGGTCCAAAGCATGGCGCCATCTGGCAAGACGGCCACCTTTTCCACTTAGCACGACGATTCGACTTGGAGAAGCGATGTCTATCATCATCCTCTCTTGCCCCTCGCACCAAATTTCAAACACATCGCCAATTTCAGTAGCGTATGCGCACTCAAGTGCTGCAGTTGTAATCTTAATCGCCTTGTCTAAAGGCGGCAAAATGCCTTCATCTCCGACACTTGCCAATAGACGGCCATTGTCATCGATTAGCATAGCCTGATCAACCCCTTCAATTCGAAGTAATCCGGCGAGAACACGTTGCAACATGGATGCTCAATTTCGTTGTCAGCGTTGTAGCCTTCAAGAACCTTTGCGTTTTTATCCCCCTAAAGGGGGATTTAGAGACCCAAATTAATTCTCCAACTGCAAAACAGGCAAAATTCAATCGCGGAACAGCCTAAATGCACTATTTTCCGCGATATTTACAAAATAAAATCACCTTGAAATCAACAACCAAATTATCGTTTTAGATCATCTTCCATTACAGATATTTTGGAGATTACCTGTGAAAAATTGCAATTGAAAAATTAACTTTCCAATTGGAATATCAAATCGGTATTGTTCATAAATATTTGTTTTTAATTCAACATTTAAGTAATGTCACCTATTATGCATTAGCATGGGCGCAAATTCACCTTGTCACCGCTGTGATAGAACTCCTATTGAAATGGAAGTAAATGCTAGATTTTTGGAATGTTTTTGTGGGCCGTGTTGTCCAACCCATGGATTCAGATGTAAACATGATTTTGAATGGGTATGCATCGATTGTCAAAACGATTGTACGGGCAGACATCCAAATTGTAGGGATTGATTAGAAATCAATCTGAAGGGATTGCTTGAAAAAAGGCGAAGTATCGCCTTGTGATATGACAGGAGGGAGTTCAGCCTTTAGCGTGCCAAAGTGTGATGCATGCGAACATCCTGCTGTTGTAGAACAGGCTTATTCAGGTAGAATCCTTTGCAGTAAGCACTTGGCAAAATCAGTTCGCAAGAAAATTAGCAAGGAATTGAGGCAACAACTTACACTACAAAAAGGGCAAAAAACTACAATTTTTGTGGCGATTTCAGGTGGTAAAGATTCGGCTGTGTTACTAGATTCATTAGTTGATTTACTTGGAAAAAACCCTGATGTTAGAATCGTGGCAGGTACTGTTGATGAGGGCATTGAAGGATATCGCCCACCATCGATTATTTGCGCTCAAGAATTATGTGATAGACTTGGAGTTGAATACATCACTGTTTCATATCCGGAATTATCATTCCATGAAATGGACGAAGTAGTTCGCCGACTGCCTATGGTAACTACAAAAAATAAAGATGCTCCAAGGTTAGCTTGTTCGTATTGTGGAGTGTTTCGCCGCCAGGGGATCAATCATCTAGCCGCAAGTATCGATGCTGATGTTATTGCATTGGGTCATAATTTAGATGATATGGCACAAACTGTAATGATGAATATGTCTAATGGAGATTTAGAGAGAACTCTTCGCTTAGCCCCTCACGCAGCATCACTCGTAGAAGGATTAGCGCCGAGGATTGTACCACTTCGATGGGTTCCTGAACAAGAAGTACATCTCTATGCCATGCACAGGAATTTGCCTCTTCATCATGAAGAGTGTCCAAATGCTCGAGGTGCTTTGCGATGGCGTCATAGAGACTTGGTAGCGCAAATGGAAGCCGACACTCCTGGTACTCGTCATTCACTATTACATATGGCAGACCAAATCAAAGGCCTTCGTGTTGAAATTGAACAACTAGGTGGCCGAAAGAATCCACCAGCACAAGCAAAACCTTGCAAAATTTGTGGTAATGTCACTTCTGGAGATCAATGCAAAGCCTGTGACATGCGAGAGTTGCTCAGAAATGATGAGGAATGAAACCTAGATTCTGCGGCGTAATTTTTCCATAGCAGAATCTGCTTCTGCTAATAATTCCAAACATTCGGTAATTTTTCCCACACCGAGTGCTTCTTCTGCAAGAGCAATCGCTTGTTCACAATCACGACGGTCATCATCTGTGACTTTGATGAATGCCGCTTCGCATTGGTTACGTAATATTCTCCATTCATCCATGACGAAATCATATAATTCCAAAGCATCATCACTGGCACGCCCCTCTTTGTCGAGTTCTTTGGTCATTCTATCGAGTAGAGTCGCAGCATGAGTCCATTGCTTTTCATCAGCAGCAGCATCAATTTCCTCAAGTTTTGAGTACCAAATCTTAGAATCATCCCTTGATTCAAATTGCTTTTTCAATTTCTTACGCTGACGTAATGCTTTACGAACATCATCCATTGCAGCACGTTCAGCAACAATGGTTCTTACAACTCCGTCAGCTAATCCCATCGCTTGACTTGCATTGCCCTTTTCCAGTTCTTCCTTTGCTTGTGATAATCGCTTTTTCATATCCGAGGTATCTAGGCCATCAGTTTGTTTGAGTTGTCTATTTGCCTCATTAACAGATTCCTCTGCTTTGGATTGAGCATCACCATCTGCAGCCAATTGCTGTGGAATAACAACAGCATACTCAAAGGCTTCTTTTGGATTTTCAGAAGATAACTTTTTCTTAGCATCATTCAACATTTCAATCAAGTGGTCAACAGCGTCTCCAGTTTTTCCGCTCAACTGGCGTGAGGCTTCTGTAATTGCATTTTCAGCAGCACGCCACCATTCAACAATTTCATTCGCACTCTTCTTGGCTCGTCTAAAGAGCAATTCACCATCGCGTAATGAACCTAATTCTACTTCCCTAACTCCTGCAATGAAAGACTTTCTTGGACGCTTGGCAATAGGTGCAATATCTTCGGCGGCTTCAACAGCAGTTAGTGCATCTTGCATAATAATTTCAACATCACCAGCAAGAGAAATTGAGCGTTTGATATTCTCTTCTGCATCATCTAATAATCTCATACCATATTCAGGATCTATATGCCCTTCCTCTTGCGCAGTTGTCACTAAACTACTGGCTTGTGCTACAGCTGCACCTTGAGCTTTCAATTCTAATAACTCATTTTCAATCTGGTCCAGCCTTTTTCTAAACTTCTTTCTAATCTCTTTTTTATCGTCACCCTTTACCCATGTATAGGATACTTCAGAGAAAGATATCACTAGGATTGAAACAGCAACTAACCAGTGTAATGTCATATTTTCAGGCATTTTTCCAATAAATAATGATAATGAAGTCAGACACCCTACTCCTGACATCAATGAGCGAAAGCGGAGCACTCCGAGGTCTCCTTGAAGCGTATTTGCTGCCGATTTGTAGCAAAACATTGCAACTATTATCACCAAGATACTACCTAGGGTTTCTAATGAAAGTGAAAAATCAATATTTATTACACCAATCATCAATAATATTGGCCAAATAATACTCGCTCCACCACCAACTCTTGAACGTGCCTTTGCATCATCGACAACAATATCTTGAATGACGACTCCCCATAGTAAGACAATGATAGGCAAGCCTAATCCAGAAATAATTCCACTCTTTCCATCAATTGCAGAATTAAGTGCTGGCCAAGCTAACCATATTGCAGCAGCTAGTAGCGAAAATGCACTGAAATTTACAAGATTATTCATCTTATTATTGCGCATCAATTTCTCGGCATGAATCGCTTTTTCGACATCAGCCCATGCTTCCATACAAAACCCTCGTAAGCAATCAGCCATAACAATCACCCTACCTTGTTTAGTGACAATGTTCAATACCGACTCGCGCCGGCTTGTTGAGGAGAGGGAAGAATATGGCAGGGCTCATCACGATGGACGACCTAACAAATGAGCAAATCATCAACATTTTAGATGATGCTACAAGACTACTACCAGTTGCAAAGGGAGAATTGTACTTACCATTATTGCAAGGAAGAATATTAGGCAATTTATTCTTTGAGCCAAGTACACGAACTAGAATGTCATTTGAGACAGCAATGAAGCGTTTAGGCGGCGAAGTTGTTAATCTTGGAGATGTCAAAAACTCCTCAGTTGTCAAAGGAGAAACTCTCTTTGATACCATTCAAATGGTCGATGGTTATACCGATATTATTGCAATGCGCCACCCTCGCCAAGGAGCTGCACAATACGCACAGGATTCTGCGCGTGTGCCAATAATGAACGGCGGAGATGGTGCGGGGCACCATCCAACCCAAACCATGCTCGATTTGTTTACCATTAGACAAGCACATGGAACCCTTGAAGGATTAAGGGTAGTATTGGCGGGCGATTTGAGATATGGAAGAACAGTACATTCTCTTTCACATGCATTGACTAGATTTGGATGTGAACTAATATTTGCAAGTCCTGACATATTGAAGATGCCAAGCGAGATTGTATCTGATCTTAGGGAACATGGCGCAAATGTTGTTGAAACTAATGATTTACTGGGTTCTATCAACGATGCAGATGTTGTTTACATGACTAGGATTCAGAAGGAAAGATTTGCAGATGAGGATGAATATACTCGTTGTGCAGGAGCATACAAATTGCATGCAGACCATCTTGGCGATGTGAAATCTGAAATGATTATTATGCATCCATTGCCAAGAGTTGATGAGATACATGCAAGTGTTGATTCTACTCGCCACGCTTGTTATTTCAATCAAGCATTCAACGGAGTTGTAGCGAGAATGGCTTTGATTTGTTACCTTCTTGGAGTCACAGTTCCTGCAGATGTTGAATCTGAAGGAGGTGCTTTCTAATGTCAAACGAACATAGTATGCGCCGTGTTACAGCGATTCGTAATGGAACTGTGATTGACCATATTCCATCCGGTCAAGCATTAAGAGTTCTTGAGATGTTAGGAATTGGTGGAAAATCTTCAGTACCGGTTTCCCTAGTAATGAATGTCCCATCAAAGAAAATGGGCGCTAAAGATATCATCAAAGTTGAAGATCGTGAATTAACTCAAACAGAATTAGACAGACTTGCTTTGGTTGCTCCAGATGCTCATGTTGCGATTATTAGAGCTTACTCTGTAGCAGAAAAACTGACGATTAACCTAGGAAGTGAGGTTTCAAATGTTGTTCGTTGTACATTCTCTAATTGTATTACTACAAATATGCGTGAACCACTACCACATCGCCTTAAGGTGATTAGTAGAGACCCATTGCATATCCGTTGCCATTATTGTGGACGACCACAAGACTTGGATGAATTAATCAAGAATGTCTTGTGATTTCACAAATCGATTAATCCGTTTGCTTTTATTGCTTGCAAATCAAGGTTGCCTGGTAAACCTAAGTCAACAGGCATTCCTCCCATTGTGACTACTATTCCTGTCAGATGAGTGTATAGGCAAACAGGGAGGTATGAATCACCATCCTTCAGTGTCTTCCATCCCTTTGATTTCTTAGCAAGTGCGATTTGTAATCCGTCACCCACATCATGAGCAATCCAAGCATTTGCTTGCCAAGCGTGTTTCTTCAAATTCTTATTCTTTAGTTCGGGGGCGGGTGCAACATTATGCATTTTTGTCCAAGCACTGACCCAATCTAATCCGGAATCAATACACCATTCCATTCCTGTTTCCTCAGGTAAAGAATAATCAGTATGTCCAATCGTCGCTAAATAACGAACAAATGTACGAATATGTGGATGACGTGTATTTGCATCAAATAACTTCTCAGTTGAATCTGCAGCGGTATGAATTCTACCTTCATCATGGCTAATCAATGCACGAACTAAGTTTCCATGTGGCCATTTCTTAATATTATTATCTGCAATAAATTGCTCAAGTAAATTGATTGCTCTTTCAAACTGCCCTTCCATTCTTAATCTAGCGATATCCCCTAAGAATTGCATTCTTCCAGCTGGATTATCACGCGGTTTCAATTTACTGACAGATTCACCGGTGCTCATTCTTTTTATCAGATCCATATTTCTTTTTGTCAATGGATCAACGGCAAGTAATGAATGTAATTCAGGTGCTAATTTTCTTGATTTAGGACTGAGAACACTGGCAAACCATTGCAATCTAGCACCTTCAATATCATCCTCTGGTAAAAATGCTAAACGAGGTTTCGCTTCATCCAAATCCCTTTGAGCAAGGCTAGCAGCAGTTAACATCGTCCTTGCAATTTGAGCCTCTCTACCACCTCGTAATGCAAGTAAGGAGATTGCTTCTTCCTCAGCCTCATCCCATCGTCCAAGGCTACAAAACACTGTCATTTTTGCACTAATTCTTCTAACCAAGTCAAGTCCTTCAAGGTCTTCACCATGTCCTGCTAAAATGACATCAAGTTGTTTGAATAATTTATCCCATTCATCATCTGCTATCAGCTGTGAAAGCGGCGTTTGTTTGAGGTATATTTTATCCTCTAATTGAGTTAGCATCTCTCTGTTTTCACTCATAGAAGCATCAAAATTGATATCTTCTAATTTGCTTCCTCTATTGATGGAACCGGCCCATACAAAGAGGAAAGAAACTTGACCACCAGCGGCTAACATCCATGTCAATTCTTCTAATCCATCTTTTGTTAGTATGCCACATACGCTATTCTCCCAAGTGCCGCATGCTTCACCTTGCGGTAGGAAACTTGAATCCCAGAATGTTATCATTGCCAATGAAAGCAATAGCATACTCTGTCCTGCAAATCCGGTAAAACAAAAGTTGAGTACTTTTGCTTGGACAGAGATTTCTGCCCTCAATAATCTTGAATCTGCTAATTTAATTCCACCTCTACCCGATACATCTTGAATATCAAGGAAAAGAATCCTTGCAACTTCATAAACGAATAGGAATCCAATTAATGCTACGTTGAGAAGAAGGAATAGAAGGACACTAGTAACCATTGGAACCCTAATACCAGCTTGTGGAATGTTTGAGAATAATTCGATTAACCCAAACCCAAGCATACCACCTTCTTCCATTATCGTTGATTGAACTCTGTATTCTGGAAGTTCTAACACCTTATCAGAATGAACAAATAATGTCGGATCATAAGCCAAAACAAGGAGAGAAATAACTGTATTTATTGCAACAAATGGCATTGCTATTAGATTCCATTTTACTATTGAAGCGATAGCAATTTGCCTTGTTGAAGGAATGTGGTTATGAAATGGAGAAGGTTCTCCAGAAGCGATTTTTTTGCTAGACTGATGTAGTGCTTGCCATGAAGAGCCAAGTATTCTACCATAGGCCAATACCGCTGGTGCGAATGCAGCAAATGCTGCAATTGAGAATATCCGATTTGATGAAATATTATTGATATCCAATAGTAATGCAACAACAGCAACAATACCAAACCAAAGAATTGTCAACAATAGATAAGAATATGTTCTCCAAATCGAAGAATCTTGTAAAGTCGCTCTAGAATTACCAAGAGGTTTGATGACTTGAGCACCAAGAGATGCTCCACTTGAAACAACTGCAGGCCATGTTATCATTAGTAATGCTAATGCTAATGTTTGAGCATGATAACCAGAATAAATATCAAAACGAATCATCAAATATTCAAAGAATAGAAGAAGAGTCCCAGTTAGTGCGAATAGATATGAAGAAACACCGAATCTCATGTATTTACTAGCAAGTAAATCCTTGGCATCTTGGAATGATGTTGTGACTCTGTGAACTTCGTATCGTTTCTCTCCCGTTTCAAAAGCAACCTGCAAACCACGTAGTTGTCGTGGAACGATTCTATTCCAAAATAATAGAGCAGCAGACATTGCAAAAAGCAGTGGCACCAATGCCTCCACTGAAAAATCAGTGATGATAGGTGGTGCGCTCATACTCTATGCTCTCTATTGTCGCATTTCACTTTATGGTGCACAATGCAAGAAATGGGAGATTTTCAAACATACTCAAGTATTCCATCAATTTTCAGGTTGCTGTTGGCTAGGAACCAACCCTGGTTGAGAATCTTTGTTAGAAATCTCTGTAATTAAGTCAGTAATGAATTGGTCGAGAGGAATATCAGAAACTTGATCTCCATTTCTTGCCCGTAGGCTAACAGTCCGATTCGATGCTTCACCTTCTCCGAGGATTACCATATAGGCAGGTTGCATTTTTCTGTGGGTACGAATCTTCTTTCCAATCGTATCATCTCCATCATCAATCAATACTCGTATTTCATTTTTCTTTAGCAATTCAGCGACTTCTTGTGCAAATTGTTTATGCTTTTCTGAAATAGTGATAATATGGCATTGAGTCGGTGTTAGCCAAGTAGGGAACTTTCCAGCAAAGTGTTCTATTAGAACTCCAACGAATCTTTCCATACTACCGAATGGAGCTCTGTGAATCATTACAGGGCGATGCATTTCTCCATCATTTCCTTTGTACAATAAGTCAAATCGTTCAGGTAGATTATAATCGACTTGTACAGTTCCAAGTTGCCACTCTCTTCCAATAACATCTCTAACAACGAAGTCTATCTTTGGCCCGTAAAATGCAGCCTCTCCTTCTTCTTCCGCCCATTCAACTCCTAATGATTGAGCAGCAGAGCGACAAGCATCTTCTGCTTTAGCCCATGCTTCAGGTTGACCAACATACTTGTCAGAATTAGGGTCTCGTAGTCCAACTCTTACTCGGTAATCGGTCATGCCTAATCTATCAAAGATAATTTGAACCAATTCAATACAACCTAGAACTTCTTCAGCAATTTGTTCCTCGGTTACGAATAAGTGAGCATCATCTTGAGTAAATCCACGAACTCTTGTCATTCCAGAGATTTCACCAGATTGTTCCCAGCGATATACGGTACCAAACTCAGCCAATCTCAGAGGTAAATCACGGTAACTACGGGCTTGTGAAGCATATATTTTGACATGGTGAGGACAGTTCATTGGCTTTAGCATATATCCATCAATATCACCTGATTTCATTAGATTAGCAAGTTCAGAACATGAGCATCCTTCATCAGCCAACTTCTTCATCAAATCTCTTTCAACCAGTGGAGGGTATTGCGATTCTTGATAGTAAGGGAAGTGTCCAGAGGTTCGATACAAATCCAATTTTCCAACATGTGGAGTGAATACTTGCGAGTATCCTTGACGTCGTAGATGGAAGGAAATGAAATCCTGTAATTGTTGGCGAATAATTGAACCGCGAGGAGTCCACAAAATTAGTCCCTGTCCAACTTCTTCATCAATATGGAATAATTGTAAATCCTTTCCAAGTTTACGATGGTCTCTTTTCTTGGCTTCTTCAATATTCTTTAAAGTGGCTTTTAGAGCATCTTTTGTAGGTTCAACCAAACCATAAATTCGTACTAATTGCTCTCTATCTTGATCTCCACGCCAGTAAGCAGAAGATACAGAAGTTAGTTTGACGAACATTAATCGTGATAGATTTGGAACGTGTGGTCCTAAACATAGGTCATACCATTCTCCTTGTTTGTAAATAGTTGAACCAGCACCATCTTCCAATTTATCGTTAATGATTTCCATCTTGTACGGATTGTGTTCAAAGTGAGATTTCAAATCATCTTCATCCAATTCAATTCTTTCAACGACAGCATTCTGCTTAGCCAAGAATTGCATTTTCTTTTGAATTGCTTTGAGGTCAGCCTCTGTTATCGGGTCCATTTTGAAATCATAGTAAAATCCTCTTTCAATAGCAGGTCCAATAGTAGGCAATGCTCCAGGATAAAGTTCGGTAACAGCTTGTGCTAATAGATGGGCTGCACTGTGGCGCAGAATGTGTATTCCCGCCTCAGAATCTGAGAGAATACCTTCAACAGAACAACTGGAAGAAAGTTCAGTTGACATGTCTCTTTCAACACCATCAACAGTCGCCGCCAAGCATCCATGCTTACGTCCTAATGCATCAGTAATCACTTCTGCACAGGTTATTCCTTCAGCGTATTCATTGACAGTTCCATCTGGTAAAGTTACGTTAATCATTGACATCACACTAGCCTCAGATTGTTGAAACACGCCCCGCAGGGTGTGCCCGACAATCCTTGGGGGGCGTCGGCAACCTATCAATTCCACCTTTGGCTCTGATTACTCAAGCATCAATCAAAGACGAAATTGATGATTACCAAGTGGCTTCAAAGTCATCACCAATTGTTGAAGATGGCTTATCTTTGATTTCTTGTTTGATTTTTTGTGGCTGTTGTGCTAATACTTCTGCCTCAAGCCGAGCCTTTTCCATAGCGATTCTTTCTTCTTCAGCAGGACTTGTAATGTCAAGTCCTCCTTTTGTTTCAAGTGTAGAAGAATTGGGCTTTACTACGAATGATTGTCTAGATTCTACAGCATCAATTTTGTAGCCATACTTTGGCTCCGATGCAGCAATAGGTTGATTTTCTTGGTCAGTGTTGTCAATTGGTTGCTCATTTATTGGCTCAGATGTATTGATTTTACTTTCACCAATTTTCAATTCTGCAAAGCCACTGGCCAGAGTATCTTCTAGGTTTGGAATAGTCTCATCATAACTGCGCATAGCATGGCTAGGAGTTGATAACAATTCAATATTGTTGAGAATTATCTTGAAAATTGGCAATTATTTTTCTCCGCACATTGATGAATGTTGAGCAGGTGGCAGTGCCATGCGAGTCGGCATCATCGTAAATCCTGATGCTGGCTTAGGTGGCCGCTTAGGCTTCAAGGGCAGTGATGGTAGGGCTGAGGAAGCAAGGGCTGCTGGAGCCCAAGACAGGGCCGGTCCAAGAATGCAACAATGCATTGACAAATTGAGCCAACTTCTCAATAGTAGTCTAAACCGTCAAGGTAAGGAAATGGAATTTGTTTGCTGGTCTGGCCGTATGGGTTCTTCTTGGATAGGTCAAATTCCAGCAACAATAATTGGAGAATCACCACAATCAACTTCAGCGCAGGATACGGCTTTGCTGGTAAAACAGTTAATTGATTCAGAAATAGATCTAATTCTCTATGCAGGAGGAGATGGAACTACGAGAGATATTGTAAAGGCGCTCGAAAGCATTGGCAAGTCCGCTTCTAAAACTGCAATCGTAGGTGTTCCAGGTGGTGTAAAAATGCATAGCGGTTGTTTTGCTACAACACCTATTGCAGCAGCTGAAGTTGTATTAGCATATCATCTTGGAGATTTGCGAACTGGAATTACTGAAGTAATGGATTTAGATGAAGAAGTCTATCAAACAGGTGTTTGGAAAGTTCAGATGTATGGTGAAGCATGGACTCCAAGTAGTCCACGATACATGCAAGGTGCTAAGGAACAGGTTGAACGTGCAAGTGAAGAAGATACAATTGAAGCACTTGCTGAACATATCAAGGTGTTAACTGCAGAAAATGATGATTTGATGATAGTTTGGGGTAGTGGTGGTACTTTGAAGCGAATGGCTCAGCACTGTGGCCATGAATTGACTTTGCTTGGAATTGACATAGAATCACCTGCAACTAATGGAGATACAAATCGTACAATTCACCTTGACTTAAACGAACAAAGTTTGTTGAAAATAATCCGGGAACACAAAAACACTGATGGAGAATCAAAACCAATATTGTTACTTCTTTCACCGATGGGAGGCCAAGGATTCCTAATTGGAAGAGGCAATTTACAACTTTCACCCGAAGTTCTTATGGAAATTGGCATTGATAATATTCTTGGAGTTGCAACTCCGAGTAAATTGATTGGTTTGTCAAATGTTAGGATTGATACAGGCGACGTTGCACTTGATGAAATGTTTCAAAAAAAGAGATTCATCAAAATATTGCAAGGATTCCGTACTACGAGACTCATTAGAATTGCAGAATGATCTACAATCTAGTTATCTTCATTCAATTTTGCAATATTTGTTAGAAGAATCGATGTTAGCGTTAGGTATAGTAGTCCAAGAATAATTACAGTTTGCATATATTATACTTGTTTCTGCTACTTCTAAAGAGTATTGGCTCCGAATGATGATCGGTCTGTCCGAATCACTTAGATGCGATAGGATTGCCGTCTCCGTCTTTGTAACTGCCAGTGACGAGCTTGACAATATCGACGAGCCACCAAAGCCCCATTCCACCGAATGTGATGAATTTTAGTATGCCCAAACCGATTGAACCGGCGTACATTCGGTCAATACCAGGTATTAGTATGGCCAAAAGTAACGTGACGAGCCATTCCTTTTCAGAGTTCATTTGTTGTGCTTGCTGTACTTGCTGTTCTACTTGTGGTTGCATGAAATGTGCTATGCCGGAGAGTTAATAAGTCTTATTTTTATCATTTAGTAGAGATAATATTCTTTCTTTTGGAGTCTTCAGTTGTTACAAGCCGTATTCCCTAGCAAGACTTGCCTCCATGGAATAAAATTCAGGGCTATGAGATTCAACGATATGAGGATGTTTGGTGCGGAGGTATAGATGAACAAATTCATGGTTCATAGCACGAAGAAATGTTTTCTCTTTCCACGAATATAATAAAATATATTTCGGATGGTTGCAGTGAATTTGCGGATTGCCGAAACAATTATCCGCCATTCTGATATCATAATCACCATGCCGAATCATCTTTGGGAGAAACTCGGTGTTGGAGTGGTTGCAACCTTGCTTGTTGTTTCGGCGATTTTCGTCATCTTCACCGAGGAGTTGGTCAGCACCTTTGACGACTTTCCTGAGTGCTCTGAAGATACACAGTTCGATAGTGAAATGTTTGACATCGAGGAAATCGTGAACATCGTCCCTCTAGGGAATTACAATCCCCCAGGGCATACTTTTCCAACAGAACACATGTATGTGGAATTCAATCAAACAAGTTCGATGAAGGTGTATGCTCCCGGAAATGTGAAGGTTACTTACATTGGTTCAAAGGAATATTCCGAAGACCAAATGCAGGATTGGTCGGATTATGATATCAGCATGAAATCTTGTAATGATGTAACCATGCACTTGATGCACATGCAATTGGATTCTGAATTGCTTTCGAAAGGTGGTGCTGAAAAAAGGTCGTGTCGCAGTTATGAAACTCATAATTCAGAGATTGAAATGTGTCAATATGACTCCGATTTTTGGATTGAGGCAGGCACTCTGCTAGGAACCGCTGGCAATCCACAAAACAATCACTTCAATTTTGATATGGGAGTCAAGGATAGACGAATCACAAATGATTTCATCGATAAGGAAGTAAACGAGCACTTCCTGAATTCCGTTTGTCCTTTCGAATATTTTTCCAATGAAACCCGCCAAGAAATGGAATCCAAAGCAAGAGGTTGGGGTCGTGCGGAAAATGTGATTAATCCATGTGGAGAGATTGTCTTCGATCTCAAAGGTACAGCGCAGGGCAATTGGGTGAGGGAGGGCACACCTCGTAATTCTAAGACACTCTATGACGAGTATGGATTGGGTTTGTATTATGACAACATAAAACAAGATGATCTAGTAATTTCTTCAAGTAGTGATGGTGGTTATTCTTACAGATTCGAGCCGACTGATGCGGGTCTAGTAAACAGAAGTTTTTCATCAGTCGTTGCTGATGATAACATCTATTGTTACGAAACCGGTAATTATCCCTATGACCTCATTCTAATCGAGCTAATAGATGATGAGCATTTGAAGATAGAACGAAAAGATGGCCCTCTCTCCTGTTCAGAATCTGGAGATTTGGAATTCTCGGGTGATGTTGAAATGTTTGTTCGGTATGAGACCTCTCCTCCTGAATGGTATTCCACATCTACTGAAGTGGAGGAGGAGATTGGCATAATGGTGCCAATACTCCTTTGCAGCCTCGCACTTCTAATCAGTTTGGCAATTGGATGCTCAGTCTTTCGCAGAAGGGGCGCTATGAAAAATGGCGATTGAACACACCATCACTTACAATTGAATGCAAGATGGATTGTTTGCACGGATCTATCCGAATAACCTTACAAATGCAATTGTTGTTTGAATGGGCTTTCAGTGGGCCTTTTCATATCCCACTCAATTGTTGCAAGCCGCTTGAAGCAATCCCAAAAACGGAGGAGATGGGCGATTTGGCCTGCTCTTGAATTCAGGATGGTATTGGACTCCAATGTAATATGGATGTCCGTCAAGCTCAAAGATTTCACAACGTTGTCCAGTTTCATCTTTGCCAACAAACTTCAAACCTGCTGCTTCAATATTTTCAATTAGGTCTGGATTGACTTCGTATCTGTGGCGATGTCTTTCATCTACTGAATCTCCATTTTCATATAGTGATCTAATCTTGCATTCATCAACTTGCCACAATGTAGGTCGACTACCTAATCGCATTGTTCCACCCAAATGAGTCTTTGAAATCTCTGGCATGAATACAACTGCTGCATGTTCAACATTTTCATCAAATTCTGTTGAGTTTGCACCTGTAAGTCCCAAAACATTACGACAAAACTCAATGGTTGCAATTTGTAATCCCAAACAAATGCCAAGATATGGAATATTGTTAGTTCTAGAATAATTAGCAGCGAGAATCTTTCCTTCAATGCCTCTATCACCAAAGCCGCCAGGTACCAATACACCATCAGCACCTTTCAGCAACTGCCATGCATTTGTTGATTCTTCAGAACTATCCCAATCCTCTTCAAGATGTGATGCTTCAACCCAGTCGATTACCAATTTTCTATCAACTGCCATTGCAGCATGTTGTAAAGATTTGATGACCGAAAGATATGCATCACTCAATCCTGTATATTTGCCAACCATTGCAATTCGAACTTCTTGTTCCAAAGTATCTAGGTGTAATGCCATCTTTCTCCATTCAGCTAATAATCCAGTAGATTCACAATCTAGGCCAAGAATATCACACAAACCTTGTTCTTGTAGCATTAAAGGAACATGGTAAATGTTCGGAACATCATGTGTTGAGAACACAGCATCAGGGCTAACATGGCAAAATGCAGCCAATTTTTCCCGAGTTTCAAGGTTCAGCGGGGTGCTAGACCTACAAACTAGGATATCCGGAGATATTCCGAGACCTCTTAGTTCCTTAACAGTATGTTGAGTAGGTTTTGTTTTTTGCTCACCAACAGGCCCCATTACAGGAACTAAAGATACATGAACGAAAGTAACGTTTTCTCTACCGACTCTAAATTGGAATTGTCTTAATGCCTCAATATATGGAGCAGATTCAATATCACCAACAGTACCTCCCAATTCGATGATACAGGCATCTGGAACTAGATCAGTGCCATCTGCTGGTTGACTCGCAACATCCTCAATCCATTCCATTATCGCATCGGTAATATGTGGAATAACTTGTACTGTTTTCCCTAAATAATCACCACGCCTTTCAGCTTCAATTACTTTAGAATATACTTTTCCAGTAGTCAAGTTATTGTCCTTGGCTAAGTTGATATCCAAAAATCTCTCATAATTACCGAGGTCCAAGTCCGCTTCGCCACCGTCGTCGAGTACGAAAACTTCCCCATGTTCAAACGGAGACATTGTTCCAGCATCGCTGTTTAGATATGGGTCAATTTTTATTGAAGTGACTCGCAGTCCAGCGGATTTGAGTAAAACTCCTATGCTACTTGCAGTAACTCCCTTACCTAGTCCGGAAAGGACACCTCCGCTGACCACGACGTACTTCATTGACATCAACGGGCTTTTAGGCTGTCGCGCCTCCTTAATCAACATACCCTTGAACATCCCAATTCACAATATTGCAAAATAATCAATATTTTGAGAATTGACATAGACTAAGCCAATAATCAAAAGGTGGCGACTGCAAGTTGATTATAGGGGGAGAGCGATGAGTAACATTCCAGCAACGATGATGGCATGGACAAAAACCGCTGACGAACGGGGAGGTTTTTCTCTCTCACAACACTCTGTCCCTTCACCAGGGAAAAATGAAGTCCTTGTGCAAACACTGGCCACATCAATTTGTGGAACTGACATCCATATCTGGAAATGGGACCAATGGAGTAGAGAAAATGTACCAATTGGAACGATAACAGGTCATGAAACATGTGGCAAAATTGTCGCAGTAGGTGATGGAGTTTCCGAATCTAGAATTGGAGAAAGCGTTGCAATAGAATGCCATTTTGCGTGTTGGAATTGTCCGCGTTGTGATGAAGGCAATGCTCACATTTGTGAAAATGGAACAATTTTTGGAGTTGAAGTAAATGGGGCGTTTGCACCTTATTTCACTGCCCCAAGTATCAATGCAAGAACTATACCTGAAGGAATAGATCCAAAATTCGCATCAATACAGGACCCATTGGGCAATGCAATTCACACATTGACAGGTGGGCCAATAAAAGGCGCTACTGTAGCAATACATGGACTAGGTCCAATTGGATTATTTGCAGTTAATGCAGCTAAAGCGATGGGGGCAGAGAAAGTTATTGCCATTGATTGGGATAACCAATATCGTATGAAAATAGCAGAGAAATTAGGTGCTGACATGGTTCTTGGCAAAGAACATGATATCGTTGCTGAAATCCTTTCAGCAACCGATGGTAGAGGTGTGGATAACTCATGTGAATTTTCTGGCTCACCTAAAGCTCTAGCCAATACCATTAGTTCAACAAGGATGGGAGGTTATGTCAATGTGCTCTCAGTATATGGTAATCCAACACCTGAAATTCCAATGAACGAATTGGTATTCAGATATTTACATTTGAAAGGAATCAACGGTCGAAAGATGTGGTCAACTTGGGATACTATGCATGAATTGCTAAGCGCTGGAAAGATTGATGTTGAAAGTATTGTAACAGATCAGTTTCCAATATCTGATTTTGTACAAGGAATGGAATTAGCAACTTCGGGAAATTGTGGCAAAGTAGTTCTGCAATTTCCTTAAGGTGAAACCCATTCATAGTGTCTTGAACCTTCCATTACTCCCTCTTCACCGATTTCAACCAAAGCGAATTCTCCAGTTGGTGAAATGACCGAATTATCTTGAGTGCCTTTGTGTAGGTTTTCGTACGTAACTTGGTCTATTGCCATTCTTCCTGCAAGTCTTTCAAACAAATGCCAACGGGAAACAACTTCTCTCCATTGAGGGCTAACCTTTGCTTCGAATACCTTTGCTTTCGCCCCAGAACCATATCCACAAAGTCCGAAATAACTGTCATCTAGATTACTATTTTCTTCTAAGTCTGATTCAAATGTTGACATCAATGCGAGGAAGATAGAACCTGTGTATTGATTTCCTATCAAACTAGAAGCCCTTTGACCCTTTTCAATCCTTGATGCATGGAATTCAATATATTCTTCAGTCTTAGAAATAGCACGGCGATAACTATCCATTTCCTTCTCCCATGCTTCAATGACTTTTGCATCCTTAGATTGTGGTTCAACAGGTGGAACACCTATCTTGTCAACCATCAATTCCCATTCGGGTGTATCAAGGCGGTCATGACGAAACACATCTGGAAACATTCTCTTAGCCTGGAATGCATAAGGAAGATGCATGATAATCCTTGACCATTGCTCGGTAAACCTTTCATCGACCTCGGGGTCATATCTTCCCCTTGATTGAGATTTCTCTACAAAATTCTTGAATGCTTGACGTACTGCAATTTGATAACATCTATTGGAAAATTGTCCATCAAAAATAGGCTCATCACGATGAACACTGACCGAATTTTCACCATGTGCAAAAATCCCTAATTTCCTTACAGTGGATTCGGGGAGATGCTTGATCATCCTATTGACAAGACCCTTTTTCACAGTTTGACCAGTTTCTTGAGCCAATTGCATTACATTAGTAATTACAGAATGAATTGAAACATTACGTCTTGGCTTGAAGAAATCATGTACTGGAGTCGTTGAAACTCCAATACAATCAGGAATCTCAAGTAATCTAGGGTTTTGCTTAACCAGCAATGCACCACCACCTGCACCTTGAGTATATTCTCCAGTGGATTCAAGTACATACTTGGCATTATCAGAGAATATAACAATCCCCACTCGTTCGTCTTCTTCTGTTGAACGAGCAACCCAATCTAATGTGGTATGTAGGGCATCAACTGCGCCAATACATGCAAAAGTCATATCCACAACATCGCAATTGACGAAACAATCGGTACCATAGCGTTCTCCATATCGTTGAGTTAGCATGTCAACGATGTAAGTAGCAGTCGGTTTTGAACCATCCAATGCAGATTCAGTACCTAGATACATTCTTCCTATATCTCTTGGATTCAAACCATTGCGGTCAATTATTTGCATTACTGCCATTGCCCCCATTGTTGCAGTATCCTCGTGGACATCTGGAATTGACATTGCAGTTAACCCTAGTCCCTTGTTTAGTTTAGCAAAATCCGCACCGCGCATTTCAGCAAAATCCCTCATATCCATGAACAATCTTGGGAAGTGAATTGCTATGTCATCAATACCAACAGGATTTTGAGAAACCATACTCATAACTTTATCTAACGCCATCACATATTTGAACAATAGTCCGGCAATAGTTTCAATATGCTTGATTCAGCATAGTGTGGAATTAGCCCTTCAATCCATTTCAGGAATCACAGCATCAGTCTTTGCCCATAATACATCATCAATACGAAGAATAGAAACAGCAGCCTCAGTAGCACCGCTAATCGCTTGGCGTGTAATACGTAGAGGTTCAAGAATTCCATCATCAACCATATTTGTTGATTTTCTAGTATCTACATTTAATCCAAAATAATGGGAAATATCATCATTAGCATTACTCTGTGATGCAACAATTTCCAGTAATGTGTTTATTGGATCTAGTCCAGCATTTTCAGCGAGAACTCTTGGAACAATCTCCAATGCATCAGCATAGGCCTCTATCGCTAATTGTTCCCTACCAGGAATTGTTTCACCATGCCTTCTCAATCTTCTAGCTAAGGCAATGTATGTAGCACCTCCTCCTGCTAATAACAAAGGCTCTTCTATCAATTGACAAGCAACTCCAAGAGCATCTCCAAAGCATCTTTCAACTTCTCCTATTACATCTGTTGTAGAGCCTCGAGCAATGAAAGTTGCACCACCTTCTTCAGTTTCTACAATCCAGTGTGAAACGCTATTCCACATTTCATTTCTCGATTCAATAAATGCACCTAAATCTTGAGCAGTTGCATGTTTAACATCATGAACTAATGTCGCCCCACAACCTCTTGAAAGCAAATCTAAATCATCTCTTGCAACTCTTCTATATGCTTGAATACCAGCATCATTTAACGCTGAACGAATATCATCATCAATACCTTCTCTACAGGCCAATAAAGTGACTCCTAGAGATTGTAATTGTTCGACTTGTTGCGTTAACATCTCAAGTTCCTTATCTCTAAAGGATTGAAGAACACCGGTTGATGTTACATTCAATTTCATATCAGATGCCATAGCACGTCTTTCAATTCCTCCATTAATCAACAGAACATTACCAGCACCGATTTTTTTAGGCATCGCTTCTAGAATGCGTTTTTTTGCCAATACTAATCCAGTGACTAATTTTGAATCAGTTACTACTCCGCCACTTTGTGAAAGCACTTTGACTCTAGTCGGGTCAGCGATAGCCACATCGGATTGGGTATCTGCAATAATTTCAGCAGCCTCAACAGATAAACGGGCTAGATGCATACGCATCGCTTCATGCCCTTTACCAGCAAGTGAGGTTTGAGTTGCTATCAAACGGTCATCTTTTGTTGCATCAATGGTGAATGAAAGTAGTTCCTTGCGACAATACTCTTCTGCCATACGGTATCCGCGTGCAATCATTGAAGGATGAACTCCTTGAGTTACCAAATGCCACGCATTGTTCAACATTTCAGCACTTACTAATACCGTTGTTGTGGTACCATCTCTTGCAATTTTATCTTGTACGGATGAAGCGTTGATCAGCATTTTTGCTACAGGATGTTCAACCTTTGCAGTCTCAAGAACGGTGACTCCATCATTTGTTGTCAAAGTTCGTCCAGAATCATCAATTAACAATTTGTCAAGGCCTCGTGGACCAAGTGTTGAACGAATCGCACTAGATAGTGCAAGAGCAGCTTGAATATTTTTTCGAAGAGCATCGCGACCTGTAGTTCTCTCAGTATCAGAGAGGATTGACGCATCGCTCATAGCCAAGCCACCAATCACTCATCAATAAGCCAAACGCTTTGCGATTTCATCAACGAGAGATTCAATCTTCGTCAACCACTTCAAAATCAGCATCGACGACACTATCTTCACCAGCGACGTTGATTTCACCGTCGTCAGAATCAGAATTGCCTTCTTGTTCAGCCATTTCAGCAGCAGCAGCTTCGTATAATTTCGAGGAAACCGCATGCATTGCTTCTTCAACTTCCTTAACCTTGGTCTGAATTGATGCTTCATCAACATCTTCAAGATCTAGAGGCTTACCATCTTCATCTTGAACCATTTTCTCAAGTTCATCCAATAGTGACTTCACAGGGTCGACATCAGCATCATCTAACTTCTCAGCATTTTCTTCCAAAGTTCGACGTGTTTGGTATACTACTTGGTCTGCCATATTGCGTAGTTCAACCTTAGCCTTACGAGTTTTATCTTCTTCAGCGAATTTTTCAGCCTCTTCAATCTTAGCCTGGATTTCATCCTCTGATAGTGAAGTATCGGATTCAATAGTGACGGATTGTTCCTTACCAGTCCCCATATCTTTTGCACTAACATTAACGATTCCATTTGCATCTATATCAAAAGTAACTTCAATTTGAGGAACTCCACGAGGAGCAGCAGGAATACCACCGAGATGGAATTGCCCAAGAGTGATATTGTCCTTTGCAAATTCACGCTCACCTTGCAATACATGAATTTCTACAGCAGGTTGATTATCAGATGCAGTAGAATATATTTCCGAGCGTCTTGAAGGAATTGTAGTATTGCGTTCAATCATTGTGGTCATTACACCACCTAGAGTTTCAATTCCAAGAGTTAGAGGCGTGACATCGAGTAACAATATGTCAGAAACGCCTTCATCACCTGCAATGATTCCTGCTTGAATAGCAGCACCCATAGCAACAGCCTCATCAGGATTGATACCCTTGTAAGGCTCTTTTCCAGCTTCCTTTTCTACTGCAGTTTGAACTGCAGGTACACGAGTTGAACCACCTACGAGAATAACCTTGTCAACATCTCCTTTCTTTACACCAGCATCTTTCATTGCTTGGCGAGTTGGACGCATTGTTTTTTCAATCAACTTAGAGATTAAATCTTCAAACTTTGCACGGGTAAGAGTAATGTCCATGTGTTCTGGTTGACCATCTTTCATTGTGATAAATGGTAGATTAATTTGAGTGCTTTGAGTTCCAGAAAGTTCAATTTTTGCCTTTTCAGCAGCTTCTTTAAGACGAGAA
>JANXHP010000114.1 GCA_024958795.1 Candidatus Poseidoniaceae archaeon
TACAGAAGCATATTCAAACCCTGAACCTCCGCCTTTGACCAAATAATGATTGGCTTTTGCTCTACCAGAAGCAGACAAAATTTCAATTTCTTCTAGTTCTTCTAATTCATTTACTTCAACTACTTTCTCATCATATAACAAAACTGGAGTAAGTACTGAAAATAGTAAAATCATAATTATACTGCGGGCAATTACACTCTGAGATAGACTGCGCATAGATATCGGTTGTGCCAATAGAACATCAATCCTTGCATTATCAGTTTGCCTTGCTTTCGCTCTAAATACTGGTAAAATCACGCAAATATTGCTCACTCGATATTGTTATCAAGTGTTAACAAACTACTATCGCCTGCATCTACAACACAGATAGTTGATACTGAAAAAGGCTTACCACAAGCGACACCGAGTTCACGATTAACTTGTGAAGTTCGGTACATTGTGACCTCTGGGTGTGATGCATGAAGAGCATCAACATATTCAGTCGGGCAGTTTGCTGCAAGGATGATCAACTTTGCTTCACCACGTGCACAAGCATCAATGGTTTGGCGTTGTCCAAACAGTAGGTTTCCAGTTGCGTTTGCATTTTTTAATTGTCGGCTTAAATCCATTTTTTATTCCTCCATTCTCCACATTTGTTTCTCATGGGGTGGAAATTCATTCAGGGATGTAGAATAGTTCTACACTACCGGTACCAAGTGAAATTGGTTGACCAACGATAATGTTCTCTGCAACACCCGTAAGGTAATCCTTCTCGCCAATAATTCCGGCCTTGAGTAAGTGATTAACAGTAACTTCGAACGCAGCACGAGCAAGAATACTGTGCTTTGAACCAGATACACCATGACGACCAATTGCACGAACTTCCCCTTCTGAAGTCATTACATCAGCAACCATCAACAAGTGTCGAACATCTACTTCAAGACGAGCTCCATCAAGAGTTGCTTGTAATTCATTGACAATTGCTTGCCTTGCTGCTTCAATACCAAGATAGTTGTATACTTCTAGAATATTGTTAGTATAAGTTCTAGAGCGATCAATTGTTTCAAGTTCACTTACACGTTGAAGATTTGAACCGATTGTAGAAAGATAGTATTCTCCAGTCTTGTCATCCAATTGTACGTTTGCACGAAGAACATTTGGAATACCCTTCAAACGCATATCTCTAATCTTCTCTTCTAATTGAAGAAGCATGGTATAGGATGGCGGGTTATCTGCCAGTTCTGCTAAGTCTTCTGCACTGTGAATTCCTGGAATCAATGTCAAAGTAGAAGGTTTCTTTTCCTTATCCGCTTGAACATAGAGTCTTGTTGCTCGCTCTAGTTTATCCTTAACTTCTAACTCAGTCATTCCTTTTTGCTTGAGCATTCCTTTGTTCAATTTCAAAACTAATCTTCTTTGAGCGACATCTGTTTCAAGAGAAGCAATATTTACAGTTGTAGTAACTTCAATTCCAGCAGCCAATTTCTTAGCTTCTTCAGCAGAGTTTTTCTTATCTTCAGCCAAACGAATTGTCATAGTTGGTGTTTGTGGAACTTTTCGAGCATCTACCACTTCAATAATACGTGGAAGACCCATTGTGACGTTAATCGTTGCAACACCCGCATAGTGGAAAGTACGCAAAGTCATCTGCGTACCTGGTTCACCAATAGACTGTGCTGTAATAATTCCAGCTGCCTCGAATGGGTCAATACTTGCACGTTCAAGTGCTTCAATGGAACCAGCAATCACTTTCTTTGCCTGTGGCTTAGTAAGTTTGTTAATCCCTCTATCATGAACTGCTTGAGTTAAGTCATGGAAAATTCGGTCGGTGAAACGCGTACTACCAGACTTTTCAACTGCATCTTCTAATGCTTTGAAAACTTGGTCATCGGACAATGGATCTGCATATGAAAGCATTTTTGATTCAACATCATATATCTCCATATCAACAGCTGTCTTGATTGTAGAACGTTTCTTTGTTTTCTTCAATTGGACTTTAGTGACAGGACCGGTTGATTCGCTATTTTGGTCTTGCCCTTTCTTAGTTGCACCAATAATAATTGTATGAATTGTATCTCCTGTTTCAGAATCGGTTTCACAGATTTGAGCAATTTGTTGTGAATTCAGAATTTTGACATCATCCCACTTCCTATCATCTGCTAGAACGTGTGCATAATTATCCGCAATACCCAGATCCATTAACTTCTTCTTGGTTGCACTCTTTACTACCATCAGTTTTCACCTCCATCATGTTCAGTTGCATCTTCCCATGCACCAAGATCGTCTTCAGCGATTTCACGCTCAAAGGATTCTCTTTCAAGAACTGTTTTTCCTTCAGTTCCAAGAGCATCATCAACAATTACATCGATATTAAACGGTGAACCGTGAACACCTCTTGAAGGGTCAATACCATCTTCTCCATATGAGAATTGAATAATACGATTTGCAGTATTACGCACTGATAGCATATCATCACTGTGAACTTTCAAATCATCCATTGCGTTAATCAAACGGCGTTGCATATATCCAGACTTGGATGTACGAACCGCTGTATCTACAAGGGATTCACGACCCGAAACAGAGAGCATAAAGAACTCTGTAGGCCTTAATCCACGCTTGAAAGAAGAATCGATGAAACCTCTTTCACTAGCACCACGTCCTCCACGTTGGAAGTGAGGAAGTACACGGTCTAGGTATCCACGCTCTAGACGCTTACCACGAACCTTTGCTTGTCCGATAGAACCTGCCATCATTGTCAAGTTGTCCATTGAACCACGTGCTCCAGAAATCGCCATGTTAACCGCAGCATTTGTTGAACCAGATTGATTCAATTCATCCTTTGCAATATCACCAGCAGCCTGCTTACCTTCATCCAAGATTACCATAATATTCTCTTCAAGAGTTTCGCGAGTTGTACGACCAGGTCTGGTTTCATATCCACGTCCATCTTTACCGAACTTTTCTAATTCTTCAGTAACCAACTGTCGTGCATCTGCATTTGCTTGCTCAATAGAATTCAATGCTACTTCACTCAAATCTTCATCATCAATACCAGTAGTAAATCCAAGAGAGGTACAAGCTGCGATTGATAACTTGGTGAAATCATCCAAGAACTTTGCGCCATCTTGAGGTCCTTTGGTCTGAACGATTTGGTCCAGTAGACGTCCGTCTTCAGCACCAATTGCACGCTTATCTAGAGTCCCAGAAACATTTCCGTTCTTGATAATCACATCGTCGTTAGAACGACTGCGGAAACGAATATTAATGTCATCAGGAATAATCAATGAAATGATATCCTTACCACGGAAAGCATCGTTTCCATTTTCGTCCTTAACAATTTCAGGTAGTTCTTTGGTCCAACCAATACTTCCAAGCATTTCTAATCCATGCTTAAATGAAATTAGTGTACCTGGACGTGTCAATAGATAAGCACCAGAAATGTGATCGTGTATTCCACCGATTACAGCTCCACCATAACGTGGAGTTAGGATGTGCTCTTGTACTCTCATTAAGATCTTAGCTTCTGCACGAGCTTCTTCAGATTGGATAATGTGTAAGTTCATTTCATCACCGTCAAAGTCTGCGTTATATGGTGTACAAACCGCTAGGTTGAAACGGAATGTATGCCCTTCCATTACACGAACTTCATGAACCATCATAGACATTCTGTGAAGTGAAGGCTGTCTGTTGAAAATTACAACATCCTTATCGATTAAGTGACGTTCTACCAACATACCTGGTTTCGGGTTTCCATTTCTGTCAAGTGTTGACAAACGGTCTTCAACAAATGTTCGGTCTCCCCATTCATCTTCAGGACTTCCACAGTGTGGACAAGAAACTGAAAGGTTTTCTGGAATTGGTTCAGGGTGTGGCTTATCAGATTGTGCTAACTCCCACTTCCAACGGTTGTGGAGGACTGCACGAGGGTCATCATCATCTAGAGGATGTCCATCTATATCTTCACCACGAAGGTTAGCGATAGTTGCTTCATCGTCAATTACATATTGTTCTTCAGCTACTGACCCATCTATTCCAAGAGAAGTTTCCTTGCGGATTACTAGACCTGGAAGGAAGTTAGGTGCATGAAGTACGGAATGAAGATCTGGTCGTAGAGTGTTTTCATCACCACTTTCTCGACATTCTGGGTTTCCACAGCGGAATCCAGCATTGAGCAAACGGCTACGTTTATTGATACGAACACGGCGACCGTCACCACGAATAATGTAGTTTACACCAGGATGTACATCAGGACCTCGTAGAATCATTTGTCTCATCTGTTCTCTGTTTCTTGAAGTAACGCGAATTGGAACTGTTAATTCCTTAGCGGTTACCAGTGGAACACCAACTTCGTTTACACTGAGGAATGGGTCCGGAGAGATAACTGAACGAGCACAGAAGTTAACACGCTTACCCGATAGGTTAGAACGGAATCTTCCTTCCTTGCCCTTCAGGCGTTGTGTCAAAGTCTTCAATGTACGACCTGAACGATGACGTGCTGGTGGAATACCAGCAGTTTGGTTGTCAAAGTAGGTAGTGATGTGGTATTGTAAAAGTTCCCACAAATCTTCAACAATCAATTGAGGAGCCCCGGTATCACGGTTTTCTCTTAGACGTTGGTTGATTCTCAATACATCGACTAATTTGTGTGTTAGATCGTCTTCTGAACGGTCACCACTATCCAAAGTAATGGATGGGCGAACGGTAATTGGCGGAACTGGCAAAGCCTTGAGAACAATCCATTCAGGACGGTTCAACTTATCCATTCCAATAAAAATTAGGTGCTCGGAAGGAATTCCACGAAGCCATTCTCTAACATCTCGAGGATTAAGTTTTCTTTCAGTTTCTTTTCCAGTACCTGCATTATCAATTCTCTCTTTGAAAGTAGTTGGTTTGTCAAGAACAACCTTGCCCTGCAATTGATCACAGTGCATACATTGCTTTCTCTTAACACCAGAAGTTACCTTCTCAACTTCCTTGATAATCTTAGTGAATTCAGTTGAACCAACACCGTGCTTAGTGATGATATCACGAATTCTGAAACGGAAGTAGTCTTGCTCAGAATGCTCGTCATTTGCTGGGGAAGAACCAGGTTCTCCGTGCAATAAGATTTTGTTACAATTATTACATGTAGCCTTCAAAGCAGTCTTGATTAAGTTAACGAAACCGATATGAATCACTGGTAATTCTAATTGAATATGTCCAAAGTGACCAGGCGATTCATCATACTTACAATTGTCAGTAGGACAAAGTAATCCCGGCTCAATAACACCCATGTGAGGATCCATCAAACCTTGCTTGTATGCATGTCCATCATCTTTGTAAGTATCAGCAGTCTTGACTTCAACTGAAGACATTTTGCGGATTTCAATCGGGTCCATTAGTCCGAAACGAATCTGTTTGATTCGCTTTGGTATCATTATACTTTTTTGGCTCATCTTTGGTCCTCCAGTTCGAGACGCATGGCCACACCTAAACTCTTCATTTCGTCTAGTAGCAGCTTGAATGCATATGATGTTTGTACCTTGTAAACTTCAGCGCCATCACCATGGATAGGGCTGACGTATGTTCTACGCTTTGGATCATACCAAGCGATGTGCCCTGATTCGGCACAAACATACATTTCAATACCGTCTGACTCATCGAGTAGACGGTCTTTGATAACCATTGAAGCACCGTGTGCAATCAAACAATCACGTTCCATCTCACCAAATCGCAGACCACCTTGTCGTGCACGACCTTCTGTAGGCTGGCGTGTTAAAATTTGAACGCGACCACGAGAACGAGCGTGTATCTTGGAAGATACAAGGTGGTGAAGACGTTGGTAGAAAATACAGCCGACGAAAATATCAGCTGGATATTCTTCACCAGTTTCACCATTGATCATCAACTCTCGGCCTGTATGATTTAGACCATTACGGACTAATCCATCACGTAGGCTGGATTCCTTTTCTCCACGGAAAGCAGTACCATCAATACGGCGTCCTTCCATTGCACCAACCTTACCACCAATCATTTCCAATACGTGAGCAACTGTCATTCGTGATGGAATCGCGTGCGGGTTGATAATTAGATCTGGAATTACTCCATCTACGGTAAACGGCATATCTTCCGGTTCTACAAGGCGTCCAATAACACCTTTTTGACCGTGACGACTTGCGAACTTGTCACCAACTTCAGGAATCTTGTGGCTTCGAACCATTACACGAACAAGACGACCTGAGTCTAGAGATTCTGTAACATATACATTGTCGACCCATCCTTTCTCACCATGACGAACTAGCATTGATGATTCTCTTCTCTCTTGAGCAGTAAGGAAAGCGCCACCAGTTGATTCTTCTAAGAATCTTGGAGGGCTGGTCTTGCCAACAAGAACATCGCCACCGGATAATTCAATTTCAGGAACAGGCAAACCATCATCTTCTAGATGATTATATGCTTCAGGTGCCTTCATTCCTTTAACTTCTTGCAGAGATGAACCAGGCTTCTCAATCAATTCTTCTTGACCACCAGGGAACCTTCTTCGTTCTGCGTTGTAAGTTCTGTTAAATGTTGAACGTCCTAGAGCGCGGTCAACTGAACCTTTGTTCATTATGACTGCGTCTTGCATATTATATCCGTGAAGAGACATAATTGCAACGATGTAGTTTTGTCCACCAGGTCGCTCATCGAAATTTGTTGTTGACATTGCACGTGTACGTGTAATGGAACGGTGTGGATAGTGCAGAATATGTGCGCGAGTATCTGGACGTAGACGGTAGTTAGCACTAGGAAGACCAAGTGATTGCTTTACCATTGCAGTTCCACCAGTAACACGAGGTGTTGAGTTGTGTTCTGGATATGGAATCAATGAAGCACATACTCCATGAATCAATTGTGGATCAATTTCAACGTGTGTATGTTCTTCAGTATACAACAATGGTACCTTCAAAGATGCTTCTTCCCATGAGCCATTAGGCATACGGACACGAGCAAGTAATTCTGCATCAGTAGAACCTGGAACTCCAAGATTTACCCACTTGATTTCCTCATTGGTTACCAATCTACCCTTTAGTGGGCCATCTTCAACCATTTCAGGGGTGATGAATGGGCGAGGTGCGATGTACAAATCTTCTTCTTCTTCAGCGTCAACCCACTCAACGATTCCTTCATTAACCAATTCCTTGAATGCCATCTTTCCATTACGGAGAGATTCCAAGTGGTCATTGGTTAGACGAGGTGTTCCGTCGTATAGAATAAGTAAAGGTCGTAGAATACGACCCTTGTCTGTATTGATGAAAATATCATTGTTTTCTTTATCAAATCTGATAGAAACTTCTGATGGAATTACACCACGTCGGCGAGCCGATTTGAAGTGTCTTACCAAATTTGCACCACGCTTGTGTACACCATAGATATCACCGTTTACGTGAATTCTGTCACCACTGGTCCAATCATCTGGTTGTACAACATCAAGTTCATCAAGGCGCTCTCTGATTTCAGTCTCATCAATATTTTCTGAGATGTCAATCATTTGAGCTGCGTTCTTTACCAAACCACAGTTTTGACCTTCAGGTGTCTCATTCGGACATAGACGGCCCCATTGTGTTGGGTGCAGATCACGCGCCTCGAAGTGAGGCTGGCTGCGTACAAGTGGTGAAGTTACACGACGCATGTGAGATAGTGCAGCAAGGTATGTGGTTCGGTCTAGAAGTTGTGAAACTCCAGAACGTCCGCCTACCCAGTTACCTGTCGCCAATGCGTGCATAATCTTAGAGGTTAGAACATCAGGACGAAGGCAAGAGGTAATCTTCAATTCTCTCTTACGGTTGTGATGTCTTTCTAGTTGATACTTTAGGTCACGAGCAAGTTGTCCAGATGATACTCGGAATAAATCCTCAATCAAATCACCTGCAAGACGAACACGCTTGTTTGCATAATGATCCTTGTCATTCGGTTCGCGGTTAGTCATAGCCATTTCCAAAACTTGTCGGACGATTCTTCCAAGGAAGATAGCCTTCTTCTTACGGTCCTCAGTTTGGTCACCCAAGTGAGGAAGTAGTTCTCTATCTAAGAGTTGGTTTACACGAGCCTCACGGTATTCTCGTTGTTGGCCTGCAGCGAATTTCTTCTGAAGCCATTCATGAGATTCAAGAGTATTGTTAACTGCATACTCTTCATTATCATTAACTTCGTTAATATTAGCAACGATATACTTGAAAGTTTCAGTTGGACCTGCAATTGCTTGGAATACTTCTTGGTCATTTTCAATTCCAAGTGCTCGCATTAGCATTACTACTGGTATTGGTGTTGTACCTACTGTACTGATCTTAACCATCAACATTCCATCACGACGCTTCTCAACAGTCAATGGTTTTCTCATACCATCTTTTTGAGAGAAAATCTTAGCAACTTCAGTCTTCTTTACAGAACGCTTGTTGATTTCAACAGTTACTCTGTTAGGAGCTAAATCTTCCATAGAAATTAGAACACGTTCTGTTCCATTGATAATGAAATAACCACCAGGGTCAAGTGGGTCTTCGCCCTTCTTGCGTAGTAAGTCCTTCCACAAGTCAGCGTCTTCGCTAGAATTGGTTGGGTCTAGCACTCTATCATTGATTATGTGCTCAGGATGCAAATTACATCTGCGAGAACGAATCATTATCGGCATACTTCCAACTTGTACACTCTCTTCAAGAGGTGATGGAATACCGCCACGATAGATTTGGAAATTAATTGAAACAGGAGACATATATGTCAACTTTCTTAGACGACACTCCATTGGAGTAGAGTCCATGTTTGCCCCATTAGCTTCTCTAATTGTAGGCTTTCCGAGTTGAATGTCTTTTAGACGAATGACGATTTCTTGGTCGACTACGTCTAATTTGATGTATCCACCTTCATCATCAACGATTTCTTCATCGGTTCCGACTCGGATATTGCGAATGATTTTCTCCATACGAGAGATTGAACTGTCACCTACTGGAATACAGTCGTTATACGATGCTAATTGATGGTTTACCAAACTGCGAGCTTTGAAAAATGATTGAATTATTTCTTGCATAATAGACACCTCCCCTCAGTTACCCTCAACGATTAGACGGTATGCGATGGACTTACCAGCCGACGGGGATCGGCGGATAACCTTGATAACGCGGTCGGCAATCCAACCAGCAGGAAGTGGTGTGTGGTCTGCATCAGCAGCCAAACGGGCCATGTCTTCAATTTCAGCAGTTTCTTTAATCGCTTGAACGACAGGGTCTGAAATCAAAACCTTTGGAAGAAGTTCCTTTGCTAGACGTGGCAATTCTGTTTCCTCATCCATTTCAAGAATTTGCCATGGTGCAAGTTCTTCGCTTTCTATAGCAAACTGTTCCTCATCAGAAATATTTGCAGCACCTACCAATTCTTGGTGAGGCACTAATTCATGATTCAAAGCATTGAATCTGGAGGTGATTACTGGGCGATCAAAATCGTCAACAGTCTTGGCACGAATTGTAATCTTCTTGCTCTTCTTTGCCGCTCTGCGACGAGAACCTTGTTCTGCGATAACAGACATTACATTTGTGAATTGCTCGGAATCCTTTGAAACACCTAGTATTGCTGCAATCTCATCTGAAGAAAGACCCTTGATATCGGTCATGTTTCTGTCAGTTGCTAATTTGTGGGCAAACTCTTCGGAGACTCCCAGTTCCATTAATCGCTTTTTTGTTGCGCTCTTTACCACCATGTCAAGTCCCCTGTACCCCTTTTGCACCCTAGCCTGCCGCTCAGTCAGGCGGGCCTGACGGGGTTCGAACCCGCGACCATCGGATTAAAAGTCCGACGCTCTACCTGACTGAGCTACAGGCCCAAAGTAGCAACCTGGGCTTTAGGGCCGTCCTACCAACTGCTCTTATATTTTACGGCGCCGGAGAATGCTGCCTCGCATCGGCGAAGCTCGCCCCCAGAATTGGCCTTTGGTCGGGCGAATACCGCCATCGTAGCCACTGGGCGCATTATTCTGTTAAACGGACATAGGCATAAAGGCTTCGTTCTATGACCGCTTCGGCCCTACAATGGCGGATGATGGCCCCTTCGATTTTTCTTGCGCCGAACAAGAAATTGACCGATTAAACAGACCAATGCAATCTATAATTTGGCATGCACCAAAAGGAGAATCCTTTACCCTCAGTATTCCACCAACTGTATACCCTCCTAGAGAAGATACAGACCTACTTGCTAAAGCCATTGTTAGGCTCGGTGCTGGACGAGGAAAAAGATGTCTTGAAATCGGTTGTGGTAGCGGCGCTTTATCTCTTTTGGCCGCTGGCCAAGGATGGAAAGTTAGGGCTTGTGACATCAACCCATTTTCAGTAATGGCATCTAGGCATTCTGCAAAAATTGCTGAGATTGATATTGATGTGCGAGAAGGCGGACCAGGACCTATTGTGGATGGTGATATCAATCAGTGGTCTGGAACAGATCTCCACGATTTAATCATCTGGAACCTGCCTTATTTAGAACTTCCAACTTCAACTGACGATGTCCTTGGGCCACTCGAAGAAGCTGCGTTGCTTGATACTGATTCAGTAGGACTAATTTCTCGACTGGTGAAATTGATTTCTGCTGGAAAATTAATGACTTCTAACGGAATGACACTGATTCTCGTTTCAAACAATCAAAGGGGGCGGGATACCAAGAGAATTTGTCTGCAAAATGGCCTCGCTTGTCGCAAGTTTTCAAGTCAGCAATTTGAAGATGGTGAGGAATTAACTGTTTATGCTATTTGGCATCCATTTTCATCCTGCATAAATAGTGTATTTGATGAATTAGATTCAACCAACAAAATGTTACTCGATAGAGGTGGACCAATTGGCACTTCCATTCAAGCAACAACGCAACTTGAAGGGCGAGGTAGACGAGGACGTACATGGTCTAGTGAAACAATTGCATTTGCAGGTTCTTGGATTGTTCACGATGGTAAAGGAAAGTTAGTTCACTCCGACTTACAATTGGTGGGGGGACTTGCGGTTGTTGATGCGATTAGAGCACTTTCAATGCATGAAAAACACGACCGAATAAGACTCAAGTGGCCTAATGATATTTTGTTACAAAATGAAACAGGAGATTGGGCTAAAGTTGCAGGTGCATTGCTTGAGGGAAGAAGTATTGCTTCTGAGGTAAGAATGGTTTTGGGAATTGGAGTCAATATTTTCTCTGACAAGCCCTTAATTAAGCAAGATTATAAGATTGCAACCATTAACCAAAGTTTGAATTTAAACATTGAATTATCCCAGTTTTCTGCAGTGATAAATGCTGCATTATCATCGCTGTTAGAACAGAGAAACGAAATTGCTAATTATTCTGCAGATAAACTGCTAGAAATCACTCTAGATGAAATAAATAACACTGTGAGTTCATTGGGTAATCCAAACTATAGAAAAACTAACTGCGAGATAATTAGACTTAAAGAAAATGGACATTTGGAACTGAGAACTGCTTCTGGAGAAATCATTGAAATTGATGAAGGCGAAGATTTGATTTGGCCCAATTATTGCTAATTAAGATTCTATTTCTGCATCAACAATATCATCATCTGAATGTTCTAATTCCATCTCTTCTTTACGCTTGTACAAGCCGAACATCAAGAGTAATATTCCTACAGGATAGACAAGTTTATCCAACATCATTTGTCTATCGATTGAGATCGTCGCTGTAGTAATAGAAGAATCATCTGCCCCATCAACAGAAATTAAGAATGAATGGTCTCCACTATCTTCCACTGCAAACAAATATTTTCCCTTTTCTCCTTCCGCCAATACTATTTCTTCAACAACTTTCCCATCTATTGCAATTGTCACAGTTGTTGCATTTGATGTACTGAATTCCATATTTACTTCATCGCCTTCACTCAAGCTAGTACTCATAGCATGTGAATTATTGTTGCTAATTTTAATTGGTTCAACCCAAGAATGCATAATGAATGCACCAACTAATATTGAGATAGATACTAGAATGAAAACATCACTCATTTTCATTGCAGGTGCTGTACCTCCGCCGGACATATTGTACGCCACCAGCATTGGCATGATGAAGATAGTGATAGAAAATACTGCCTTCAGCGCTGAGTTCTCTTGGGCTTAGGTAAATTCAATCTTTGTCTAATCAAGCGGATTTTTCCACTTGTACTAACGCTCAACATTGAATATTTTGAATAACCAGATTGATTGTCAATCAATTTTCTAAACTCTGATGAGACTTCATGTGGAACTTGAATTATCGCGAACCCTTCATCTCCCTGCAACGAATGAGATGGCAATGAATTATCTAAGTTAGTATGTGCCGACTTAGCGACGTCACTGCTACTATTGAAGAAATCCATGAGTTTCAATTTCTTTTTACATTGCAATAGTTCATGCAATATTGCCAAGGACTTTTCTAACTCGTTACGTGCCTCTACCTGTGGCGAAACCGCAACTCCAAACCAGCGCCTTTTACCACGCAGAGCCTTAGACAGTTTCTTTGCCATATATTGAGGCAGAATGCACTCCTTCAATTAGATTTCATATGGTTTTTCTTGCCATACACTGAAAATAGAAGACCAATTCCCCCTATCTGTGGCAGATGAGTTAGAGGCTGACGCTTCCACAGTTGACTCTGAAACGAGTAATGAGCATATTGATAATTCCGTTCTTAGTGAACTGGCAAATCAACAGACTTCGATTTGGGGTCTTATCAAAACTTTATTGTCTCCTCAAACACTACCACATATTGCTTTAATAGTGATTTTGTCAACTACTTTTTACATTACTGCCAGCATTGACAGTCTGACAACATTTGCTGCAATGTGCTTCGTATCAGTTACAATTGGATATGCATTGACAGCACTACTTTCGAATACAGAATTCGTACAAAAGATCACAAAACTTCCGAGTAAGGAGTTGAATGATGTTGCTGAGGGAAAATCATCAGGCGACCAATTAAGTCGGATGAAACGAATTATTTTCAGTTTTAGAATCTGTATTTTCCCATTAGCGTTATCTGGTCTTGCTATGATAGGGCTGATGGCACTATTCTCTGATGATGGCGCATTGTCCGCTTTTGAAGGCACAATAACAACAGTACTTGCTTCGTTATTCGTGATTTGGAGTATAATTCAAGGACGTTCATTTTCTAATTGGATCGCTTCAATTTCTGCATCCAATATTTCACAGCCGACAGAAAAAAATGGCAATCCTAAGTTTCAAGCAGTAATCCATGGACTTGCAATATTATTTATCGCATTCATTGGAGTTTGTATTTTCCACTTATTGCAAGGTGATGAAATAATTCCTGTGAAAATAGCGATTATGAATCTACCATTTCTATTAGCAGCTATCGGATTACACGCTCTTGCAGTAACTTTGTCATGGAAATCAAGAGTTGACGCTTCTAAAGATGTTGCAATGTCTGCATTTACCTGGAAATGGACATTGATGGCACAGGCTTTTATCACCTGGCATGCATTGACAATTTGGCGTCAAATAGAGATGGCTCCAAACGGTGCAGAATTACTTATTGAAGAGGTTCTGCTAATGGTATTTACAGTATTTATGGCGATATGGACTTTGACTTCTAGAGGCATCAATTCCAAATTGCCGTTTTTCAACCAAAACAGTGCTCTTCCTTGGGGACTCTCATTTGGTTACGCCTATGCTGGTTCAGTTGCAATGTTAACAGTAGCACTCAATGATATTACCAATGTGATGATGGCGGGACACTTGGTGGTAATATTAACAATATTATGGATGCAACGTTCGGTATTGAAAAAACTTGTAGGAAATAGAGACCGGGATATTGAAATTAGCCGAATCACTGATATTGCAATTAGTAACAAAGCGGCCGTATTAGAACAGAAATCAAATGAGAGTGAAACACAACAAATTGCTGAAGTGGTTATTGATTCTGAAGAGGAAGTTGATGAACTCGTGGAAATCGTTGAAGAAAATTCCCAAAAAATGGAAGGAGATTGGCAAGATGATTCTACAATAGAATGGGGAAAGCAAGTTGAAACAATTAGCGATGAAGTAGAATGGGAAAACGATGTGATTGAATTGGATGACTGATATGATCATTCAATTCCAGATAACAAAGTTACCACTCTAATCGAGTCGTGTAAATCTTCACTTACTCTCGCACCCAGAATAACTTGTGCATCAACATCCAATGCAGCAGTAAACAAACTTGCAACAGTTTCAACTTGGCCAATCGTCATTCCTTGGCCGCCTTCTATTTGGATAAGACACCCTTTTGCACCCCCTACATCTAATTCTGCCAAGGGAGCCATCATAGCAGAATTCAATATTTCTTCAGGTTCATCAGCACGTCCAACACCGACTAGCATAGTCGCACCTCCTTCAGCATCAACGATTGCCCTCAAGTCCATTAAATCCAAATTTATTAATCCCATTCGTAGCAAAGTCCTAACCAATCCATCTACTAAATCTTCTATCCATTCAGCACCCATTTGCCATGCTGTTCCCTTTTCCCTTGCTTGTCTTGCAAGTCTTTCAAGTGATAATTGAACTGTAATGTGTGCATTATGTTGTAGACGTTCAAGACCTTCCTCTGCTATTTTTGCTCGCGTTTCTTGAACTGGAAATGGTAATGCTGCTACTGAAAGAACTACAGCCCCAGATTGCCTTGCTTGTCGAGCAAACTCGTGCCCTGCACCTGTTCCAGAACCACCGCCAAGTCCAACCAATAATACCACTAATTCTACATCTTCTAAAATTGTTCTAGCCAAAGGTGCTAGCCCTCTCATTCTTTGTTCAGCCAAAGGAGGTAATGCTGCACAACCTACTGAATCCAATGTATGACCCAATCGTAATACATGAGCCGATTCACAGCCAGTTAAACTCGAATCATCTGCATCAATAAGAAGTACATCTGCCCCTCTGTCACACTTTTCATATGCTCTTTTTGCCCAAGCACAACCTAATCCACCAACTCCGGCAATTAGGATTTGTGAGGCCTCCATCATCCTAATGGCGGCGTTGAACCTCAATGAACTTTGGCTGTACCAATATTGTCCGAGTTCTACTCAACATAACGCAAATAACGTCTTCTTGCATCTCTTGCCCAAGCATTATCAGGCTCTATTTCTAGAACAATGTCATAATACTTTATTGCATTCTCAAATTCTGATAAATGACGCCCGTACAGGTGTCCAAGATTAGATAATACGGGGATGCATTTGTAGTCTTCTTCTAACATTTTTAGCAACAATTCTTCAGCAGCACCAAGTGCATTTTTCAGCATCAATTCCTCTGCTTCATCGAGCTGCTCTAATTGCTCATTGCTCAAGTTGTAAATATTATCGAATGTATGACTTGACATAATCCTTCACCTATCACGGGGATAGGGGACAGTGAATCAAACCTTTCCTAATAATGCTCAATAATGTCAAAAAAAGTGGTAAAATTGACATTCTCGGACCGATTATATTTCTAATAACATACTTTATGTCAACGAGATATCTAAAACGCATTACTGCGGGGCATTTATTCATCATTAATTCAAGCAATGTTTAAGGGGTCTATCCAAGTCGCTAAGAACATCTTGGGTGTGACTATGCGAGTTGGCTCTTTTTCTATGAGAACTGCACTTCTTCTAGGACTGGTCGCGCTGTTACTACTTCCAAGCATTGCTACATCATATCACACCGGTATTGGTGGCGAACAAAGCAATGCTGGCGAGACTATTGATGATGTTGCAAAACAGGGATGTTTATGCCACAATGGTGCTGCAGATAATTCAGTTCAAGTGATCCTTGACAAAGTTCCTTATGCTTGGAACGCTGGTGAGACCTATGAATTCCATTTACAACTAATTGGAGGTCCTGAAGGTGGAACTTACACTGCTGGATTCTCAATGCTTACTAGTGCTGGAGAACTTGCTGGAACAGATTTACAGAATTGGAAAGAAAATTCTACAACGCTCACTCACACCGACGCATCTGCAAGCCAAGATGACCGTTCATGGCTACTAACATGGACTGCACCTGCTGCTGGTGAAGGAAGTGTTAATTTTTGGATTACTGGCAATTCAGTTTCTGGTGATGGAATCCCTGGTGAAGACGATAAATGGAATCAACTATTATTCGCACTTCCTGAAGGAGATGCAGATAGTATCGCCATGGGAACAAGAACATTATTCGCCGGTGATGGCAATGTAAGCCCACCTGAACCTGTTTCTCATGGAGTGGACTTACATCACATGGGTGCTGCACTTAGAGCGCATTGGCTTGGCCTTCTCGGTTTTAGCGCTGTTATCAGTGTAATTATTTTCTCAGGAATATTGCTAAGATATGGTTTCTCAACATCATACACTGGACGTAGCAATGTATTGCGACTTCGCTACAAGTTGATGAGAAGAGGTGATCAATGATGGATGATACAATCACCACATTATTACGAGGTGTTGCAAAGGGAAGCATCAGCATTGATGATGCACGAACTGCTTTGCAAAACGCTTCTCTAACCGAAGACCAAATGCAAAAAGCAATCGATCATGGTGTTTTCAATCCCGCAGAACCGGGCTCAATTATTAGTGCTACATTGGCACCATCAGGCGCATCAAATTTGGTAATGTTTTTCTTCGTATGGGGATTATTTTGGACTTGTTATTGGTCGTTTTCTATGATGTATGGATTGTTTAAACATTGGGACCAACAACAGTTATCATTCCATCTAGCAATGACACTCACGACCATCACACTGATGGGAATTATCTATCTTAAGTATGTCCTGCCTGACACTATTATCGTCAAGTATGCTAGAAACAAGTTCGTACCTGAACATCAAAAGGATTGGAAGGAGTACAACTGGTGATTATTATGTCTCGTGAATATGATCTCAAACCCGCACCAAGTGATGGGAAATCTTCTGCTAATGCAGTTGGTAATTCGTTAATCAATAGACGACAATTCCTAAGTTATGGATTCAATACTGCTACGGGAGTATTAGCCGCTTCTTTGGGAGTTCTTGGCTTTGCATCCCTTATTCTACCTCCTGGCGGCAGCGGTGGTGGAGACCTTGCTGCAAAGTATTGGGCTAAAGGTCGTGAAGATGAAGCATGGTATGGTGCAATGCATGAACAGGTGATGAAGAAGTCGGATTTCGTTGCTGAAGCTGCTAAGAGTTCAACTGGTACATCAGGAGCTGCTGGTGTATGGAATGGAGTTCCGATTGTAGTCACATATGTTGACCACTCAAAGAATGCAGGTAGCCCTGTTTCCAATGGTAAAGCGAGATTCCAATTCATGGATGGCTATGATGGAACTGGAAAATATGTCGGTCATTTTGAGGACTTATCTGATGTTGATCCAAGATTATTACCTAATGATAATTTGGTAATGATTTTTGCAAGGTGTACACATTTGTGCTGCATTCCGGGGTGGCAATTAGTTTCTAACTCTTATACAGAAGATACATGGACTCCTGGTGGAGGCGATGGGGGTGGAACTAAATTGTTCTGTATTTGTCATTCATCTCGTTTTGACCCTACTGCTTTGGAAATGAATACAAATACAAATCGTTCCAACGGTTCTAAATTTAATTATGCTGGAATTCGTAGAGCTGGTGGACCTGCCCCTGTAGGATTACCGATTATTCCAATCGCTATGAATGGCGATATCATTGAGGGATTACCAGATTATGTGGATTGGTACACATATTGCGATTGAGGTGAAATGAAATGACTACAATGTTTTGGATTCTTTGGTTCTTCATCGCTTTCGTAGTGGTACTTGTTGCATTCACTCTGCGTAAGGAATCAGAGGATATGCCTCGCAGAGATATTCTGCGCGCTGTTGAGTCAACTGGGAAAATGGGAGTGGCTGAAAGGTCTTTCCTTTGGGTATTTTCATGGCTTGATACTAGATTTAGATTACAAGATTATTGGAATATGTCGAAAGGTGCTTACTACAATATGCATCGCCAAATGCCACTTACACACGCAGAAAAATACAAGTTGAGAATCATATGGTACTGGTATCCACTATACTGCCTAGGTGGAATCTCATTCCTTGCATTTATTATTTTAGTGATTACTGGAACTGTTCTTGGAATTTTTTATGTCCCAGGTGGAGAGGGTGATCCTTCTCCAGCATACGCTAGTATGCAATATATCATGACTGAATTACCATTCGGATATATTCTTCGAGCAGTTCACCACTGGGCAACTCACTTCATGGTAGCGAGCGTATTCTTACATATGTGCAGAGTATACTTTACTGGTGCATATAGAAACCCTAGAGAGTTAAACTGGCTTATCGGAGTCGCACTAATGTTCCTAACTATCTTCTTTGGTTATTCTGGATATCTTCTACCTTGGGACTCATTAGCATATGGTGCCGCTGTTATCGGAATTAACATGGCAAACTCATCACCATTGATTGGAAAGTTTGCTGCAACAGCATTGTTTTCGGGTACATCTCTAACCCCAAGAACTGTTACAAGAATGTATTTTATTCACGTATTTATTCTACCTGTGATTGTGACATTACTAATCATTATTCACTTGTTTATTGTATGGGTGCAAGGCATCGCGGAGCCACATTGATATTGGAGGGTTAAGTTATGGGATTAGTAGAAAACCTTGGAAGAGTCGCTTCCACCTATATGGATGAGAAGGAAAACTTGCAAAGTGCTAGCACGAAAAGAAAGCGCACACCAATGGGTCATGCTTTTTGGCCTCACGAAGTTCTTCGTGATGCACTAATCTTTTCATTCATGACCGCAGTATTGCTGTTCTATTCATGGATTATTCCTCCTCCATTGCATAGTGCTGCTGACCCATATGCTCAAGCTGGATTCGTGTTCCCTGATTGGTATGTACTATTCTCATATGGATATCTTCGCTGGGGAGAATATTTGCCGCAATTCTCTGTACCTACAGGATTTGTTGGCGACATAGTCGGACAGCCTGTTTTCCCTTGGAACGCTGCATGGTGGGGAGCAGCACTCACTGGAATCCCAGTAGGTATTCTAACACTACCACCAATGCTTGGTGGTCGTGAAAAGAGACCGGTTGAAGACCCCTGGTTTGCCAGCGCTGGTGTAGTTTATCTTGCACATATATGGTTCATTTCGGTATTTTCGATTAATATATTCTTACAGTTATATAGCACTAATAGGTCGGACTTTTGTAAATTAGATTCGCATGGGGACCTATTATGTGGTGTTAGAGAACCCTGGATTGCAGATGCATTCAATGCTATACCCTGGGTATTAACTGGAATTCTAATATGGATTATCATTTATTTTGTTACTAGATCAATAATGGTTAAGGCATGGGGTGCTGGATTCACACCTGCACATGGTAAGAGAATAATTGTTGGAGCATTAATGGTTTCAACTGCAATCTCGGTTTCAACTTGGGATGTTTATGACGATGGTTTCTGGGATGCAAAGGGATTGTTAACTATTGCTGATTATGGTGAACTTGAAGAGATGAGAACACAACCAGTTGATGTACATGTTCATTCTGCTAACGAATTTACTGACACACAAGGATGGTCGGACACAGGTATTGTTCCAACCACTGCATGGCTTGATTGGAATCTGTATCAACCCGCTAGATATATTATTACTGATTTTGGAGATGCAAATGGGCATCAAGATGCTGCTAATGGAATAAATGCTGCATCGGTTGCAGATACATTCTCAGGAGATACAGAATGGGTTGCCACAGGATCATTCACAATTACTGAAGATTCAACTCATTTCCCTGAAGGACACCACAAGACTGTTGAGACCATTACTACTGATATTGCTTGTGAATACCGAGCTAGTGAAAGAAAAATCAATGAAATGTCTACTACTGATATGCTAAGTTCAACACTTGTAGTTACCGATTCATCAGGAAAGACTGTTTCTTCATTCACTGAATGTGATGGAGCAACCGTTGAACTCAAAGTAGGGACATATGACTACCAAATGACTGTGCAAGCATCTGGTTTACTTGCCCTAAATTCATCTATTACAACTGAAACTGCAATGAAGATTTCTGCCTTCCAGCCACTATTGGTATGGAATGATGATGCCCCAGCTAGTCTTGTAGGAACGAGTGTCAATCTATCAAACTCTGAAGAGATGGTCCTTGGAAATGGTAAGTTCTCCTCAATAGAGAATCCATCATATCACAGGAATCCAAAGTCATTGGATGCAAAATTAACCTATGCTATGTTTATTCCATGTCTAACATTTGGCGCTCTTGTATTTGTAGTGCTGAGATATATGGCTCGTGGATATGAGTTTGAGATGAACAAGTGTTACGGCTGTGACCTTTGTGATGATGCTTGTCCTGTTCGCCTATTTACAGGTGGAGATAAATTGAACATTATTTACAACTCTTGGAATAATGAAGATGATGGTGTTCCAATGTATTCATGTTTGACTTGTACTGCTTGTACTAACGCCTGTCCACAACTTGTTGATTATGACTCATATGTTGATATCAGACGTGGACTAATAGTTGGTGCATCTCAAGCTGAGATTCCTCACACTGTGCTTCAAGCAGTTCTTGCTGCTGAAGCAGAGGAAGAAGCAGATGCAGACTTTATTGCTACAGAAGATTATCCAATCAATTCAAAGGTTGGATACTATCCTGGCTGTGTTGATTATCTTGACCAAGAAATGGTATTCTCTCATGTTAATGATGGCGAGATGAACTTAGGAGATTCAACTACTGCTGCTTTCACTTTGTTTGAAGAGATGGGTAATGAAGTCTCATATCTTGGAAGAGATTTCCTAAAGTGCTGTGGTCATGACCAAAAGTGGCAAGGCCTTGATGAAGTATTTGACAAGTTGAAGGCATATAACCAACGCAAGATTGAGGAATCTGGAATCGATACTCTTGTTTCTTCTTGTGCTGAATGTTTCAGAACATTTGCTCGTGATTATGAACTTGAAGGTGTTAAGGTAATGCATACTACAGAGTATCTAATAGAGCAAGGATTTGATATGAACTTAAGTGCTGATGAAACTACTGTAACCTATCATGACCCATGTAGACTTGGACGTCAAATGGGAGTCTATGATGAACCTCGAGAATTGATTAATGCAGTTGAGGGTGTTAATTTAGTTGAGATGGAACACAGTGGAGAAGATGCAATGTGTTGTGGTGTTTCTAGCATGATGTCTTGTAATGAAAACGCTCGCTCTCTTCGTGTATCTCGCATGGAAGAAATAAGGGCAACTGGAGCCGATACAATGATCACATCGTGTCCAAAGTGTGTTACTCACTTTGAATGTTTGAAGTTTGAAGGAGATGAAAAGTATGCAGATATTGAAATTCTGGATGTCGTTTCATTCTTAGCAAGACAAGTTGAGGCAAAGAAAGCAGAAGCAGTTTCAACTACTGTTGAGATACAGAATCCAATCGAAGCTTGAGACTTTATTGTCTGGTCAAATCCAAGTAACCCCTAGTGCTAAGAAGTGCTGATGCTAGCGCCATTCATGAACAGACCTGCATTGTATGTACTTACAATAGGCATTGGTTTGTACATCAGTGCTACTGGATTAAATGGAATAATTCCAGACCATCTTTCAGAATGGCCAGTCAATATTTGGTGTTGGTCTGTTTTTGCATATATTTTCTCCCAGACCAATAGAAAAGAACGAATTGAAATGCTGACTGTATTGGCTATTGCTACTCCGATGGAACTATTCTTCAGTGAAGTATGGCTAATCTATGAATACCAACGTGGCTTAATGCCCCTATTCGTTCCAGTTGGACATTACTTCCTATTTGATTTGGGCAGAATTATTGCTAACAATATGCGGGAAAACCTTGCCATGATCTCTTTGACTCCTTTTATCCCATTAGTTGCTTATGGAGTATATAGTGGAGGTGATACTTCCGCTTTATTCCTCCTAATACTCGTACTGGCATTCACAAATTGGGGACCACAACCGAGATTGTATGCAGCAATGGCTTGGGCAGCCTTAGTAATGGAATTGTGGGGTACATATCTAGCCAATTGGACTTGGGCTAATGAGGTTCCATGGACAGGACTAACCGCATGGAATCCACCTCTTTTGGTTGGCGCATTCTATTGTATTGGAGATTTATTGGTCAACCTAAGTGTTGCCAAGTTTGAAAGAGAAGTGACGAACGAGGTGGTAGTATGACCACCAGTGACGAGTTGGCAAAGAGGCGGGCGGCTGAAGCGTTAGCTATCCGCACCTCTCTAAACCGTCAGCGTGGAGAACAGCGTGCTAATACAAAAGGTGGAGAAGGAACCGTAGCATATGTCACTGCAGAGAAATGTATTGGCTGTGATCAATGTACAATCGTCTGTGACGATGATGCAATCGAATTATACAAGGTTGAGATGTTAAGTCAATTTATCAAAGTAGAAAGCAATCGCAAGGCCAAAATAATCCGAGATGCATGTACTGGTTGTAGATTATGCGTACTCGCTTGCCCTACCGATGCGATAACAATGATAGATTTGTGAGTGATTATTATGGTAAAAGATGAGAATTCAGATGCTCAAAGATTTGGAGGAGAATTTGGGCCATTTCGTAAGGAAGGAACCTCTGGCGTTAGTCTTGGGACATTCAAGACATTGGTATGGGTTTCCAATTTAGGTGGTCTGTTTTTGTGCGCATTATCCCTTGAAATGCTATTTGTTCGCAAAATGTTTGGTTGGGGACTATTGGCCCTAATCGCTGCAGTAGGTATCGCATTATTCCCTTCAAATTATGAAATTGTTGGAATGGGTGATGATGTAAATGATTTCATTGAAGATAAGCAGGCTCAAGACTGAAATATCAGCACCTACTAGACAACAAACAAATTATACGCAACACTCTTGTGCGATAATTCAATGCACAGAGCCATTTTTCAGTCACCACTTCACGATATTGAAGTGATCGTAATAAATGAAGGTGTTACTAGTGTTCAATGGATAAGTCCTGAAGATTCTTCAAGATTGAAAATAATCTGTAAATTGCAAGCAAAGCCAAGTCAAATGGAAAGTATTCATCTTGAAGATACTAGTAAGTGGCTGAAGGCTTTGTGGGAAAATAATACTTTACCACAAGTTCCAGATTTGTCATTTGATGAAGCAACTGATTTCCAAATTAATGTGTGGAATAAATTGGCAAAAACATTGCCTGGAACAACGATTACCTATCAGCAATTAGCAAGACTTGCTGGAAGTGAGAATGCTAGCAGAGCCGTTGGTAGTGCAATGGCTGCAAACCCCATCACAATACTAGTCCCTTGTCACCGAGTAGTCCAAACAAATGGTAAACTCGGCAACTATAGTGGCTATGGCGGTATGGAGACGAAAAAATGGTTACTTGAACTTGAAGCGAATAATTAAGATTTTTCTTGTTCATAATTTAGTGCTTCAGAACCCATTGCTAACATCGACAATTCTGCTACTAATGCATGCCATCCCCTTGCATGTTGACCATAGAGATGGCCAACTTCCGAATAATCAAAGAATTTGGCACTAGGTGAATTGAGATTATCCATATCTCCTTTCTTATCATTGATTCTATAGAACCAAGAAGCAGCTTCACCATCAACCAAATATACAACTGGTTCTACTGGAGCACCTCCTTCTTCGTTTAGTAGAGTCGGCACTCCTTCTTGAATCAAGAAATTTTCAACATCTGTTCCACCTTTTGAATACATTAGCTTCTTCATTTTTCTATTAGAGAGTTCAAGCAATTCTTTTCCTTCCTTAACAGCCATAATACCAAGACCATATGTTCCTTTATCATTTTTTACAAATACAACCGGCTCTCTTTCAATTCCAAGTAATTCATATTTTACTTTGATTTCTTCAATGAACTGATCTATTTCTTTTGCCAGTTTTATCCTACAAGCCTCCTGATCAAGACATTTGTCTTCGGAAACAAACCAATTTGCCATTAAATGCCAAGAATCTATTTCCAATAATTCTGCAATTTCATCTACATATTTTTGCAAACACGCATAATGCTCAGATTTCCTACGACGATGCCAGCCCATACTAGGGGGTGGAGTGACTTTGCTAGTTGGTAGCCCTGGAACAATTCCCTCTGTAAGATCATTATTTAGTAAAATCAAACAGGGCTTTTCACCTTCAACCAATAACTCTTCTTTTCCATCTTCAACTATTAACTCAACATTCGATAACTGCAATGGGCCTGAAATACCTGCAAGTGAACCATGACTGGATAAGTCAGGTGAACCGATTGTACATCTAAATCCTGAAAGTACAAGCAATCGTTGTATCGTTGCAACATTTTCAATATATCCTGCATTTCTTGTATGGGATTCAGGATACAAATGAACCCATTTACATTCTGAATCAATTCGCATAATGTGGTTCTTGAGAAGACCTGCAAGATGCGGTTCGTCCTCTTTGGAAATATTGTTAAAACCAGCTGGAAAGTGATTTGCATCTACAACAGCAACTTTCCATCCTGCATCTCTTACATCCACACTACCATAGATAGGAATTGGAACTTGGCTTCGTTTCTTTGCCATCCACGCGGTGATTTCGTCTCTCTTTTCTTCAAGAACATTGGAATGATCATGTACATAAGTCATAATATCACCTCATCCAACAAGTCAATTGCAGTTCCTGAGCGCTTACTCCTACCACCATCAAGAATATGCATTGCTTCAAACAAACCCAAACCAATCGCTAAATCAGGTTGGTCTTTGAATGCACCACTAATAAGTGGGTACTTGCTAATTATTTGTTGTGCTCTTCCATCCATTTGCGATAACATATTCTGCAATAATGTAGGTGATGTTGCTGTTCCTGCGGGTAATTTTGGCCTACGTACAATTTCTGCAGGTAGTTTAGTTAAATCAGCGGCACGTCGTAGTGCTGCTTTCTCTTCCATCGAAGGTGGCAGACGCCATTGCATGGGTAATTTGTGAGATGCTTGACGATGTGATTTACCAAGGAATGGAACTCGTACCTCAAGGGAATGTGCCATTGAATGTCTATCTACTAATCGTAATTGGAAATTACTCAATTGTCCACCATCTAATTCAAATTGAAGAAAATCATCTAAAGAAGAAGTATGAGCTGTAGCAGAATGGTCATTTGTATAATAATAATCACCAATAGGCAATTGACCATTTTCAATAATAGATTTTGATGTATGATTCATTGAATCTAAACGTGATTGAATTACACTTGAATGGTGATTGAGATCTCTATAACGTGGATAACCTGCGTGTAGTTCATCTGCACCTTGACCACATAGCCCAACTGTTACCGATTTTGACATTTCTTCAAACAATGGTTGGAAGAATAGAACTGTTACATCTAAATCCTCACCATGCCAAGCTAAATTAGGCAACATATTGTCAAATGAATCCTCTTCTAATATATGCTGATGATGTTCTAATTCTAGTGCGGAAGTGACTAATTCAGCGGCTTGCCAATCGGGATTATCTTCACTTTCAGCAACGGTCCAGCATGCTGGAACTGGATTGCTACTTCTTTGTGCTGCCTCATGAGCAACCGCCGCAACTAAACTAGAATCAAGTCCTCCAGATAATACAATTCCAACAGGTACATCAGACATTAATCTCTCTTCAACACTGACTACAAAAGATTCCAATAACTTTTTTGCATCAGTATCAGGATTCCAACTATCAGTAGGTTCTACTTTTTGCATTTCCACAGTTGCTTTACCTGTAATGGTCGCACATCCATTATCATCTATACTCCAAGTTTCAACAGTTCCTGGCCTAACTTGAGCAACTCCTTTGAGAAGTGTTGTACCATCTAGTGGATATTCCCAGGCCAACCTTGCAATCAATGCGAGTTCATCGATTTGTGGAATATGTCCTTCATGTGCCCGAAGGGCTTTTGCTTCACTTGCGAATAAAAGACTACCATTAACTTCAGTCCTAACAAGCGGCTTTATTCCTAAAGGGTCTCTAGCCAATAGTAACTGTTTCTCTTTAGGATTCCAAATAGCTATTGCATACATTCCGTTCAACTGAGAAATCCATTTTGCGTGTTGTTTCGCTGATAGTTTTGTCTGACTTGAGGCCATTGCACTTTCATGCAAAGCAAGAATAGTTTCGCTATCACCATTTGTCGTCCAAGGATATTGAGAATTGTTATTTCTAAGAAAAATATGATTGTATATTTCTCCATTTGCAATCAATACAGTTCCACTTTGAGATAGTATTGGCTGGCCGCTACCATCGATATCAATAATTGCTAATCTAGAATGACCTAATGAAATATCCTCATCAGTCCAAACATCATTTCCATCTGGACCTCTGTGTTGCATCATTGCATTCATGCGCCCTACTACAGTTGAATCGGGGTTGCCAAGCATACCACCAATACCGCACATATCAAAAGGGCGTTGCACCAACCATTTCAATGATTGTAATTAATTTCTATCAATCTATCAGCAAAGGATAAATGATGATGTTTCAGATTTTCAATTTCACCAAAGTGGCCACTTGAACATAGTGAATACTAAGCACAATACTGCGATTCCAAAAAAGATAAAATACAAATTTTGAGGCGGGTCATTGGATTCATTTTCCTCAGACATAATAGTTCACTATTCCAAAGGGGAGAGCAACCACCATTTCAACATATTGAGAGATATGTATGACTTTTTGCCGAATCATAGTAGGCCAATAAATGGGTCGAGCAATAGAATTGCACATAATGGAATTAGAACCATTGTTGCATTATCATCAATCCAACGTAAACGAGGCCATTCACTTATCATACACAACGGTGCCATCAATGGAACTAACCACAAAGGTGTTGAAAAGAAATTCCAGCAAGCTAACCAAATAATAGCAATGGCTATTGTTGAAAATATCATTACCTGCTTATCCTCAAATCCTTTTCTTCGCAACTCACCCATCAAAGGATCACCTAATGATAATGAGAGTACAATCGGCCACAGATATTCCTCTGTAGGCACCATCAACACTGCTAATCCGATTCCAATCGCGCCCCATCCTAATGCAGATACTTGATGAGCTTCATATTCTCTTTGTCCAAAGATAGTTATTGAAAACTTCAATCTAATAGCCTCGGCGACAATTATCATCAACACGATTGCAGAAACAAATTGTGGAAGATTCAAGCCCACCATTTCTGCACATTTTTCTCCAAACTCAAAATAAATAAATGGGATGAAAGATAATCCTAAATGAATCCCTCTTCGCAAAACATGGCCATATATCCCTCCCTTTGATTGTTCAATCGGGTCTGTCATCTCTACTTGTCCACTATTTCCGTCCATAATTTTCACCTATCACTCAATTATTTAATTTGTTCAATGCCTCATCAATATCTATAGAACCAGATGCTAATGACGATAATACTGATTCCAATTGTGCATTTTGTAATAATTTTTGCTCCAATCCAGCCAATAATCGTTCACGCCATCTAGCCTTTGAAGAGCGCCCTGTTGATTGCAAATTAAGCAACACATCTGATGCATATTGGCAACCATCTCCTGTCAATGCACTAGTCAGTAATACCGGTGGAGACTTGCCATCACCTAACTCAAATGATTCCTTAATTTCATCTGCATGCTTTCTCGCACCAACCATATCGGATTTGTTTACAATAACAGCATCTGCCAATTCTAACAATCCAGCCTTTTCTGCCTGTATCCCATCTCCTCTTGCCGGACCCTCAACGACTACTATTCTGTCTGCTATTGCTGCACATCTAACTTCTGACTGCCCTGCACCAACAGTTTCAACCAACACTTTATTCCAGCCAAGTGCTAACAGTAATTTTGCCATATCAGAAATAACAACTGGAACACTACTAGATGATTTACGAGTTGCAATAGAACGAACATAAACCATGTCTTTCAGCATTCTATCATCGACTACAGATAGCCGGACTCTATCACCAAGTAATGCTCCACCAGTTCTTGAGGAGGAGGGGTCAACTGCGAGTAAAGCGATCTTTTTACCTTGACTTGCCCACTGCGAAATTATTTTGTCCACAAAACATGATTTGCCGACACCAGGGGCGCCTGTAATGGCCATTATTCTCCAACTTGAATCATTAGAGTTGTCGCTATTTATTTCACCAATAATTGAAAGCGCATTCACAATATCTAATGTATTATTTTCAAGTGCTGATAATGTCCGTGCTAATGACCTGCGGCAACCGTCTTTTGCGGCCAGCACAACATCGGCATTCACTCAATCACCCTGCCAATACCAATCATTAGATTCTCCAACACCAACTCCATCCATTTCAGTTGCAACTTCAATAAATCGGAGTATTTCTGAAGTAGAAGTTCCTGGACCAAAAATTGCTTTGATACCACAGGTGTAAAGGGCTTGTCTATCGGTTGATGGAATAATTCCTCCACCAAATACGACAACATCATTCAATCCAGCTTGACGGAGTTCTTCACAAACTTTAGGAAATAAATGACTATGTGCTCCAGAAAGTGATGATAGGCCAAGGAATGATGCATCCTCATCACGTACAGTTTCAACAATTTGACTCGCAGTTCTACGCAAGCCAGTATAGATCACTTCGTGACCCGCATCCCTCAATGCCCTAGCCACAACCTTAGCCCCACGGTCATGTCCATCTAGACCCGGTTTTGCAACTACTACGCGAATCATTGCACCCATGTCAAAACCGAGTAGGACTTAGCCTATCAACAAAACCCATCCAATATATGTAATTACAGTAATTTTGGTGTAGATAATAAACTTGCAAATCATCGCTTCAGGCCAGATAGTAACCACTTTTTGTAGCAACGCATAAGGAGGGAGTTTTCTTAGAGATATTTGGCGAAGCCTATGTCATCCACTGAGGAAAGACTCAAGGACCTGCGAAACCGCAAGGCAAGAAGTGAAGCAGGTGGTGGCCAAGCACGTGTTGATTCTCAACATAATCGTGGTAAAATGACTGCTCGTGAACGCATGGAATTACTTCTAGACGAAGGTTCATTCCAAGAAATGGATTCTCTTGTTGAACATCGCTGCAAGGATTTTGGAATGGATAAAAATATTATTCCTGGTGACGGTGTTGTAACCGGGCATGGAACAATAAATGGGCGAGAAGTGTTTGCTTTTGCTCAAGATTTCACTGTTTATGGTGGGTCACTTGGAGAAATGCATGGATTGAAAATTTGTAAAGTCTTAGACATGGCTCTGAAAACGGGTAGACCCGTTATTGGAATGAATGATTCTGGAGGAGCCAGAATACAAGAAGGAGTTGCGAGTCTTGGGAGTTATGCAGAAATTTTCTTCCGCAACGTAAGGTCTTCAGGAGTTATTCCACAGATTTCAGTAATTATGGGTCCATGTGCTGGTGGTGCAGTTTATTCTCCAGCCATTACTGACTTCGTCATCATGGTTGACCAAACTGCACACATGTTCATCACTGGCCCTGAAGTAATCAAGACAGTGACAAATGAAGAGGTTTCTTTTGAGGACCTCGGTGGCGCTATGACACATGGCAGTAAATCTGGAGTATCTCACTTCACTGCAGGAAATGATGAGGAAGCAATACATCTTGCAAGAGAATTGACTGATTTATTCCCACAAAATAATATGGAAAAGCCTCCGATAAGAAAGACTTCAGATCCAAAGGATAGAAAATGCGAAAAACTGGATACTATCATTCCTGATGAAACCAATAAACCATACGATGTTATTGATGTAATCAATGAAATCCTTGACGATGGGGCATTCTTGGAAGTTCAAGCAGATTGGGCAAAGAATATCGTAATTGGATTTGGGCATTTAGGCGGTAACACAGTTGGAGTCGTTGCAAATCAACCAAAATTCCTTGCTGGTTGCTTGGATATTGATGCCAGTGATAAAGCTGCAAGATTTGTCCGTTTTTGTGACTCCTTTAATATTCCAATATTAACTTTAGAAGACGTACCTGGATTCTTACCTGGTACAAGTCAAGAATGGGGTGGTATCATTCGCCACGGAGCAAAATTATTGTACGCATATGCAGAGGCTACTGTGCCGTTGTTGACGGTTATTTTGAGAAAGGCATACGGTGGAGCATATGATGTGATGTCCAGCAAACATATTCGAGGAGACTACAATGTCGCGTGGCCAAATGCAGAACTTGCAGTAATGGGGGCAGAAGGTGCTGTTGAAATAATTCATCGGCGAAGGATTGCAAACTCACGAAACGCGGAAGAAGAAAGGACACGATTAACTGAAGATTTTAATGAAAAATTCGCAAATCCCTACAAGGCAGCATCACTGGGATATCTAGACGATGTAATCGAACCAAGCGAAACACGAAGTAAGTTGATTCGTTCTCTAGAAATGCTGATGGATAAAGAAGAATTAAGGCCAGCAAGAAAGCATGGAAATATTCCACTATGAGGTGATGTAATGGGGGAAAAGGACGAACAAACTCTCAGAATGGCAGCGATTGCCGGAGTTTTGGCAATGCTTCAATCCCAGGGAGAAGATCCTGCACAAATAGCACGAAATCCAGGTATGGCTTGGTCACAAGACCATAGAAGGATGCTTTCTGGAAAATCTTCATTGATAAATTACCGAGCTAGTCGCTCACCTTGGAAGTGAAATAATGTCTGAAACAAGAAAAGTCATTATTGATGGAACTGAATTTGAAGTTTTAATTGAAGGCGAAGGGACTACTTTTTCTGCAACTGTTGAGGGTAAAACATTTGAGATCCAAATTCCTGATGCAGCACCTATGGCCAAGAAAAAGCGTAGTGCGGGTGGAAAGAAGAAGAAATCCGGAACCGTTACTTCTAGTATTCCTGGGAAAATTGTCACAGTAGAAGTTAATCAAGGAGACGAGGTTACTGAAGGACAGGTAGTATTGATTTTAGAAGCAATGAAAATGCAGAATGAAGTTCAAGCACCAATTTCTGGAACTGTAATTTCAGTAAATGTTTCTGAAGGAGACGCTATTGAAGCAAATATTCCTCTTCTTGTGATTGAACCTGCAGTTAGTGGTGAAGATTCTGAATGAATCTCTTTCAATATCTAACATACCTTTCTAGTGGAAATGGTGGTGTTTTTTGTGATGTTGATGCGATAGTTAAAGTGGGTCCTGTGTTCACGCTATACCATGGCGGAGGCGGCAGTCTGTGATTTACCCGGTTGTGGAGATGAGGGTGAAATTGTTTCACGACTTTCCCCTGAAGGATATCTCGTTGCTACCGGAAAAAAGGCCTATTCGTTTAGGGAAGCATACCGTCGTTTCCACTACTGTCAAAATCATCATGATGAATTGATGGGTGGAGTATGGTCAAGAGTTAGAACTCCTGATGATAAAAAAGAAGGGCATGTTGCACCTACTGCGATTTAATATTAGCAAAATTGCTATTGATGCAAGATACATGAATATGATAAAGTGGACGCCACTGCGTTGTTCATGCGTGAATACGTTAAACCCGCCACTTCTGCGAATTTTAGACCAATATTTGTTGCTCTGTTAATGCTGATTAGTTCCTTGGCACTTATTGCCAGTCCTGTTCAAGCTACTGGACCAAATCAGAATGATATGGGCTCTGGCGGAGATTCTTCAGACAATACTACTAATGCTGTAAATTACATATTTACTGGACACTTATCTGGAACTGGAGAGTTGGATATTAACGATGATCATGATTGGTTAAGAGTTAGTCTAAATTCTAATCAAGGCGTTACTATGAGACTCTCATTTAATTCCACTACTACACTACCAAATGGGACTACTACTGTAAATGATTTTGATTTAAGTCTGTATGATAACACAAGCCAGAATCTAATCTCAAATAGTTGGCAAAGTAATCCGGAAATGGTTACTACAAATGGATCAACTGTTGCACATAATGGATTAGTTTACCTAGATATTAGCAGATATTCAGGTGTCGGTAGTTGGAGTTTAGATATTTGGAAGTTTGCTGTTAGTTCAGGAAATGGTACAGGTGGAAATGGAACTTCAGTACCGGCAAATTGTGCTGGTAACAATACACTTTTGTCAGATATATTAGAACCAAATGATAGCCAAGCAACTGCTACACTAGCATCAGTTCTACCAGTTTCTTGCACAGGATTGAGTATTCACTCAACTACTGATGTGGATTATTTTGAGGTTCAAATGGTTGCTGGAGTTACATATTACGCAAATATTACATTCCTGCATAGCAATGGAGATATTGATTGTAGTTGGGAGACTGTTAGTGGTGGCTTTTTGGCTTCATCAGGCTCTGTTTCTGATAACGAAGCAATGTCTTATTCTTCAACATCGAACCAAACCACATACATCCGAGTATACGGTTGGAGTAGTGCAATAAATACATACGATATTGATATCACAACCAGTAATCCTGGTGGTGGTCAAAGTATGGAAAGCATTGATGTAACAACCACGGGTCTAACAACTGCAATGATTACCTTTAGCGGTCTAAGTGTTGGAAGTAATTACAATTATAATTATTCAAGTGCACAAGTAATTCTAGATGGTTCTATCTCTTGGTCCACATCTACCAACGTTTCATTCAATGCTACAGCATCTATCATGACACACAATGTATCAGTATCCCAACCTCAATATGTTGAATCTGAATACTATATTGTTTCATACTTCAAGGATTCAACAGGCGGCAACATTGCCTATGATGACGATTACACATACATAGAGATGGTAGAGGTTACTACTTCTTCTTCAACAACTGGAGAAATATCACTGACAAATTTATCCATTGGTACAGATTACTATCTAGAATGGTTTGTCGTTGACCAAGTCGTATTCGAGAACAGTTACAATGTTTCGATGGATGTGTATACTGCACTCAATGCATCTACTATTGACACTGATTACACATCTTTCAATGCAACAGCAACCTCATTAACTACTCAACTAAATTGGACTGGACCAACTACCTTGAATGACCACTTCTTCGCTGTAATTCTCTCTTACAATAATACAGCAACCAATCATAGCACTGGTAGTGGGTGGATAGGTTTCCACGATGAGGAGTTCACTCCACAATTACCAACTCTACTAATCGATAGTCACTCAACAAGCAGTACATCTTCTACAAATGATGTTTCTGTCAAAGGATATGATTTGATCACCGGTGA
>JANXHP010000004.1 GCA_024958795.1 Candidatus Poseidoniaceae archaeon
TAATCGATTGGAGTACTGCTCGAAGCCAATATTGTATAATTGGTTGATTGGTTATGAAGTTCCATACCTTCAAGCGTAGAAATCAATACACTGACCTCAATATCAGCATCTACTCCACTCTGCTCAACTATGGTAAATGGAACTTCTAAATCACTATTCTCAAAGGTATCCATTTCACTAAGTTGAATACTACTTACTTCAATCACTGCACTACCTCCACTAGCAGAAACTACCGGGGCCACTATTACTGTAATTAAGAGGAGAATAACAGTGTTTGTCACAATGTTTGATGACGACTTGCACTCCCCCATGCGACCACCTATGCGGAAGGGGTTCTTCACCTTCACGCCAAAAGATGCCCTTGCGCCATGTTTATTCCATGTTGAAAAGTCGCCCGAGACTGTATGACACCTGACGAGTTGCTGGAAATCACTCCCGATTTGTTAGCTCGTGCTATTTTGCATCGTCGTGAGAGATTAGCTGAGGCTATTCCAGAGCAATTAGATGCACGTCAAGAAGAGTTAGAAATTGCAGTTCCTTTGACCAGAACGGCTAAAGAAAACCGAGATAATTTTGACAAAGAAATTAATGGAATTCTTGAAAAGTGCCTTCGATCACAATCGCAAGCAAAACAACTGTTCACCACGCTGTGTGATTCATTACAAATGGGTGATTCTAAGCATAACCAAGGAGAATTTGATTCATTGATGCAAATCTACAAAGAATCTAACGAAAATCATCAGCAACAAAGAATTGTCTTAGAGCAAATGAAGGACCTATCTGACGAACTATTCAACAAAATTTCTCAAGAAGGAAATTCTAATAGCGAAATTGAGAAAAATCATTCGGAATTAATAGATGCTATTTCCGCATCAATGACATTTCATGAAGAATTATTGCCATTACAAAATGAAAAGGAGAAATTCAATAATACTTATCTTGAAAATGAAACGATGAGAAGAAGGGCGGATTCACGAACCGCATTACTTAGCCAAGCTCTTGATTATAGTGAAAGAGGGATAGAACATTGGCAACAATTAATTGACAAAGGATTCGATAGATTACTAGTCAATGCAAAAAGAGTAAGAGAGGGTGAATATTCTACTCCTGCATTATCAAAGATGAATAAAGTGAAGTCATCACAGAGTGAAAAGGAAGAGGGGGCATGAAAGTGACTGATATCTGCCCAATAACTCAATTCTCAGCCGAACATCAAAAACGCTGGCCTAATCTACATAATGCATTAATCGGCGAATTAGAGTTCCCTACTTCTGCCGAGATACCTCCAGAGGCTCTTGCTAAACTTAACGACGATATTCATGATATGTTGAGTAAGCAACTTGAAAATAGCAAGAAGGATAAAAGTAGGGATAAATTATTTGGATTTTTGAAGCAAATATTGGAATATCGTTTCCCTGGCAGTAAATTGGATAAATTTGGTTCAACTGTAACAGGATTGTCATTGGCACAAGGAGACCTTGATTTGTGCTTGCAGATTTCCGGCACTGTTCCACATAAAGTATTCAACAAAATCGGTAAGGTGCTTAGAAAGCATGATTTTGTTGATGTCGTTGTAATACCGCACGCAAAAGTTCCGATTGTAAAATGTAGAGATGCAAAAACAGGAATACCGCTTGACATTTCAGTGAACAATACTCTTGCGCTACATAATACACAATTACTCAAAACCTATTCAATGCAGGACGCAAGGGTTTCACAGACAATATTGGCAATAAAATATTGGGCAATGTGTAGAGATGTTAGTGATGCACCTTCAGGGACATTTTCCTCTTACGCATGGTCATTATTGAGTATCCAATCAATGCAAATGACCACGCCACCACTTGTAGCAAATGTTCAATCTGGTAAAAAAAGAAATATTCAACATGTTGAAGGCGATGATTATGATGTCACAATACATCCAAATCCAATGAGTTTGCTAAAGAAACAAAATCAACAAACTTTGGGAGAGATTGTAGTACACTTTTTTGAAACATTCGCTAATTGGGACTGGAATACTGATATCTGCTCAATTCGTAATGGCGCTGCGTTGTCCAGGGAAGAGAAGGGTTGGTTAGAGCAAGACCCAACGGCGATTGAAATTATCATCAATGAAGAATCAAAAAGAGTTGGCAAGCATAGTTTGGCAATAGAAGACCCATTTGATTTGAAGAGAGATCTTAGCACTGTTCTTCGTGCAGAAGGAGTCATGGATATTCATGAAGAAATACTTAGAATGTGGTTTGGAATTTGTCGGGGAGATTCTTGGCAACAATTATGCACAGTAAGAAATCCTGAGAAATATATTTCTGATGAGAAATTAGACCTATTTCACGACCTTAGAGGTAAGGATGACAAGGAAATTGATTCTTCAATCTCGGACTATACTACTCAATTAGAATCTGTAGAAAGGAAAATAGAAGTTTGTAATAATGAAAGAAAGAAGGTACAAAAAATCCCCGAGATAACAAATTTACGCGATGAAATTCAGAAAAAGATTTTGATACCGACCTACAGGATTGAAGGTGAATTAGTAAGAATCTATCAACGATTAACCGGAGAGGTTGACATATTTAGAGTCCCTTCGATTCTTACAGAAGAAAATGATTTTTCATTATTCTTTGAGCTCCAAGAAATGCTGCCAAAGGCACGTGAAGCGGATAAGTTGCATAGTAAATTTATTGAATTAGTCAAACAGCAAAGCAATGAGCAATCATCATCTCAAAGCGATTCTGATGATGAATCAATTGCAGCGATAAAAAGTACTATTTCAAACGCCAATAATTCTGGCAATTTTTTCAACAGTTCTATTTTGATCACCCGCTATCTCGACGAATTAAACCTTGATAAAAGGAGAATAAAGAGAGAATTGGGCCGCTTGAAGTCTTGGGTAAAGTATCGCGAAGATATTACCAATCAAAAATCTAACAAATCAAAATCTAGGAAATCATCAAACTATAAGAAACGGAAATTTAGTGACAAAGATATTGCAAAAGTACAATCAAAAATGGAATCCGGAGAAGGTTTGTCACTATCTGAGTTAAACATACTGCTAAGCAAAGGAAGCATCTTTTCTGAACAAAAAACAGATACAAAAAATTCACCGAAGAAAAGATATTCGCGTACAAAGAGAAATATTTCTGCCAACGAATTAACTGCACATAGAGGTTCAAGAGGCCGTTCAAAAAATGTCCGTAAGGAGTGAGTAATTTGCAAAATGACATCCGATGGATGTTAGGTCCAGAGCCAAAGCACTTGAGTCCTGAATGGCGAAGTGAAGTGTTAGAATTATTCTTAGTAGTAAATGGTGAAAAATATTCAGATGCTTCAGTTTCAAATCTTCCAATCCCACAATGGGGTGGCAACCTATTGCTACTTGATGGAAATGATACATCAAATCCAAAATGCCTGAAGGGGTTGCTGTGGACAACTCCTTTCAAAGATGATATTGTTAGAGTTGCAGCATTTTCAATTTCTTTAGAACTTCAAAATAAGGGTCTTGGAAGTCTTGCGTGGAATCATTTCGTTGATTGTGCAATTAATGCCGGTTATAGTAAAGTCCAACTGGAAGTAAAGGCATCAAATATTAGAGGCCAAGATTTCTATAGAAAAAGAGGCTTAGAGATAATGAATAAACTTGAAGGATATTATTCAAGCGGATTGGGATATATGATGCGTGGCGATTTGAAAAAATATTGAAAAGCGCCATTATTACCAATATTCTATCTCAAAGGTTATGCCCCTATCTTGTCTGCAGCGATTGTGGAACAACGGATTCTTACTGAGTTAGTAAATTCTAGTGGCGTTGTTAGTGCACAGATATTAGATGAAAATGGACTGGTAGTTCTGAATGTTAGTTCTGAACAAGTTCAAGATTTCTCCTCAATTACTGCTGTAATGGAACATTCACAAGATAGTCAATCGGTGACGATTACTACGCAAAATGCAATTCTTGTTGCAAATAGATTGAATCATGATAATTTGTTAATCGTTCAATTACAAGCATCTTGTAATTTAGGTTCAATTAGAAAGCTATTGTCAAAAGCAGTAGTAGAACTAAATGCTCTTCAAGAGTAATTATTAGTCAAATAATGGGCCAAGAATGACCATTCCATTTTGCCCTACATCAATAGCCATTTTTTCCATAGCATGGCGGCAGTGACGCATTTTTTCAATTTGAAAAGTTCTAATCAATTTACCATTTCTTTGATCCATACCCAAGTTGATTACCGCATCGACCAAGAATCCTTCATTTCCTTGTAATTCTGCATGGGCACCGACATTTCTTTCCGTAATAATGAATACATTGAGATTCATACTACGTAGGAAATCAAAGAATCCGAACATCTTTTTGCGCATTACTTCATCAACTGAAGTCAAGGAGTAAATTGCACCGAGTGAATCGAGAACGAATGTAGTAAATCTTTCACCATGCTGTTGCTTGAAGTGTTCAATCATTCTTCTTGTGAATTTCAGATAATCCATATTCTCATTTTCTCTACGAAGTTCAGTAAAATCAGTTAACTGTAAATTATTTGGCATGCTTAATCCTAAACTTGCTGTTCCGCGTAATAATGAATCAACGCTTTCTTCAACAGTACAATACAGACCAAATTCACCTGTTCTAGTGAGATGATTGGATAGCATGGTCATACAAAAGCTGGATTTCATTGAACCGGGTGGACCAGTTACCATTGCGATATATGGTGCTTGAACATCGTTCTGAAGTACTCTTTCCATCCCTTGCATTGCGCCTAAAAACACATCTTCACCAATTTGGACACAACGCCTCTTGTCCTTAACTATTTTCTCAAACTGATACATTCAATAATGTGAATTTTTTATTGACTATTTGTCCTTTCAGGGTGGGCTGTTGCAATATTGAAAGATATGCCACTAATGAAGGGGTTAAATGGAGGAGTAAAGTGGGCGAGTCGGCGAGAAGATGGGAATCTTCCCCCCGAACAGGTGAGAATGACAATGGCAGACTTCAAAGATCAACTCGAAGAGCGTAGAAAATTAGTGGATGGTAAGGCTACACAATACCGAACTACCCGTGATGAATGGAATGATAAAACCAAGACTCATACCACTACACGCAACGAGTTGAACGCTGAAGTAAGAGAATTGATTGTTCAAGTTCGAGAGCAAAGAGAAATACGCGAACAGATGAACGAAATTGTTCGTGAAAAGAAATCTGCACGTTCTACCGCAAGTGATGCTGTTAAGGCCGCAAAATTAGCACTTGATAATGCCAAGGGGCCTGCAGCGCCTGCTCCGAGAGAGCAACAACAAGGTGGCAAGAAAAAGTGGGAAAAGAGGCCTGCAACCGTTCATTCACTTAGAAAGGATTTACACAGATTAGAAAATGAATTCGAACAAGGAAGACATACTGGTAAAAATGAGATAAAGGTAATGAAGAGAATGAAAGATATCTCTGCTCAAATTAAGAAATTGAAGAATGCTGAAGATGAAAATTCTGACTTGAAGGACTCTCGTGCTGCTGTACAAGAAGCAATGGCTGAGCAAGAGATTGCACACGAAGAAGTTCAAAAAGCAGCAACTGCAGCGCAAGAAGCACACGAATTAATGCTTCAATGGAATAGTGAAGTTGACCGCCAAAGAGAACTGGCTGAAACTGCACATCGTGGACTAAGACGTTCAAAGAAAGAAGCAGATAAGGCTCACCATTTTTACATCGTTTCTCTACGCTGTCTCCATTCAATACAAGATATGTTAAGAGCAATGCGCGGTGCATCTGCAGGCGCTGGACAAAAGCAAACTGCACGTGTAGAAGTTCAAGACTTGATGGGCAAATTGATGTCCGGTCAAACACTTTCTACAGAGGAATTAATGCAACTTCAGAGTAATGAATGATTTGCTTTTCAAGCGAACACATCAAAGACCCCTTTCAACACGAGAATAATTACGAGGCATCGCCATGTTATCAAAGGACGATATCGTTGAACTTGTTGAAGATTATGATAGGATGAAGTTGCGCATTGGAATGACAGCTTCACATTCAGCCCTAGATATCTGTGATGGAGCGATAGAAGAAGGATTTCCGACTGTCGCTTATTGTAAAGAAGGACGGCACAAAACCTATGCAAATTACTTCAAAGCACATCGTTCATCATCTGGAAGGGTATTTCGAGGAATGGTTGACAAAGCAATAGTGATGCCTTCATTCAATGATGTCATGAATGCGGATATGCAAGAGCAAATGCGTAAGCGTAATGTCATCTATATCCCAAATCGCTCTTTTACTTCCTATTCGACTATTGAAGATGTTGAAAATAATTTCAGAGTACCACTATTTGGATCTAGAAATATGCTACGTATGGAAGAAAGAACAGAAGAGCAGGATTACTATTGGATTTTAGACAAAGCAGGATTGCCATATCCTGAAGCAATTGCAAATCCTGAAGATATTGATTGTTTGGTAATCGTTAAACTTCATCATGCTCAGAAAAAACTTGAAAGAGGATTTTTCACTTGTGCATCATTCCAAGAATATCAAGAAAAGTCCAAAACACTACTTGCTGAAGGAATTATTGACCAAGAGTCATTAGCAGGGGCACGAATTGAAAGATATGTTATCGGACCTGTTTTCAATCTAAATTTCTTCTATAGTCCACTCGCTGAAGAAGGAGAAAGATTAGAATTGCTCGGCGTTGATTGGAGATTTGAATCTTCATTAGATGGACATGTTCGCCTTCCTGCGCCTCAACAAATGACAATGCCTGCTCATCAACAAATTCCAGAAATGACTGTTGTGGGTCACAATACTGCAACTATTAGAGAATCATTACTTGAAGTTGCATTTGAACTTGGTGAGAAATTCATCAAAGCTAGTAAAGAGCATTATGATCCAGGTATTATCGGTCCTTTCTGTCTACAAACATGTATTGACAAAGATATGAATTACTACATCTACGATGTTGCACCTCGTTTAGGTGGAGGAACAAATGTTCACGTTAGCGTTGGCCACCCATATGGGAATGCTACATGGAGAAAGCCAATGTCCAGTGGTCGTAGAATTGCAATGGAAATACGAATTGCTGCAGAACAAGACAGATTGTTAGAAGTTCTAACATGAGTGATGGTTTGCTGTAGTGACTATTGAGTTAGTCATCATCCAGAATCTCATCTGTCCGAACAATAAATGATAATGCATCGGTATCTTCGATTGCAACAACACCACGAATGTTGTGAATATCTCGAAGTATGTCGGTTGGTGGAGCCACCTTAACACGACTATTGTGAATTTGTATTTGGTTTCCAGGTGATGCTTGAACCCCCCCTTCAGGCAGCCACAACCCTATTGCGCCCAATTCAGCGTGGTGTGAAATAACCAAATTTCGTCCCGCATCATCTACATCGATTCGAACAACTGTAAGTGGGGAGTCATCTGGTAATAGACGAGTTGCAGGTTGCCACTCGCTCCAGGTTTCATCCAATGGCCGTGACAACTCAATAGCTTTCTGATCTATGTCTGCAATACGTGCAATAAATTCTACACTTGATGCATCATCAATTTCATTCAATCCATCAAGTAATTGACGCAAGCCATCATAATGGCCCTGTTCGCGATTACTGATAGCGGTATTAGCCAACAAGAGAAGTTCTGCTAGCATTTCTAGACGATCAGTCCGCCCTGATTCGATAGCGCATTCCATTGCTTCATCAAGGACTTCAATGGCTAGTCCTGGACAATCTACAGTAAGCAGACCATTACCAACACTTGTCAAAATTTCAGTCGCTTCAGCCTTATTTAATTGAACCAATGTTGCTGCGGAGTTCATGTGAGATTTTGCAAGTTCTTCTTCACAATTTAGATGGCGTGAAATTCCAGATAGTACGAGATGTGGTATTCTATTACCTCCAATTGATTGACACTGGCGATCTGAGGTTTCAAACAATGTTGCAGCTCGTTTCCAATCATCTGTAGCGATTGCAAGCATTCCCAATTGATGCATTGCCCGCATTTCAGCCCCGACATCATCAATAAGGGTTGCAGAATGCAAAGCCCGTGAAAGATGTAAACGGGCTAAACCAAGATTGCCTGACATCTTTGCCATTACACCGAGAGCTGATTCGATACGATAGAGATAACCAGCCATGGCTCGATGCGCAAGTTCGGCCATTTCTTCATCTAAAGGAGCCAACGCAAATCCCGTTATCTCCAAAACCTCAGCAAGAATTGAGGCTGTATTATCATACTCTTGCACAATGTCGTCTGAACTCTCATCAGATGTTAATGAAGTAAGGTGCTCGTCTATTTTAGAAACTGATGCGCAAATATCTGGTAAAGTTCCCAGTTTGTTAAGAGTTGATTTCTTGACTTTTTCACCACGTATTGAGCGAATTAGGGCAGCAACCATTTTTCTCTCATCAATGGTTGATGTGTCCTCTGAATCATCTGCCAAAACAACTCTTGATGACAATAATGAGTCTATCATCCATGTAAGTTTGGCTTGAATATCATATTGTCCAGAACGACTGATTGCATACCTCATTTCTGCAGCACGTACACGACGCGAAAGACTACGTAAACGGGTTTTTTGGCCCTTTGTTCCATTATCTGCTAAGCGTTGAATAAAGGTAGAAGGTGGACATGTTTCAAACGCCAAATTCACTTTGTCACCTGTTGTAGTCATTTTGAAATCATCAGAAACAAGAGTCACATTACGACCCTCATTGGACATTTTAGTCGCTAGAACCATTAATGTTAAATCAACATCTTGAGGGGCGGCTTTTGCACCAATTTTCACTGCAAGTGCGCTAACTTCATCTTCTTCAATATTGATTGTAAATAGAATTTCGCGCATTGTTTCAAGAAGGTTTGGCTTGCCATGCCACCTCTGGAATCGAACGTTACGCACCTCATCATGCACACCTGGAGTAACATACAAACTAGCCGACTCGTTGGCTAGAATATTTTTCAAGTCGTTGATGAACCCCTCAGGAGCCATTGAACCAATGTGAATAAAACAATTGGAATCTACAACCCAAACATTAGCCATGACTATGGGTCTTGCTTCTCATAGTTTGTCTTTGCCATTTATTGCCTTTCTGATTTTTCAACAACTCAAAGAAATATCAAACTTGGAAATCAGGGAAATGCTGCTTTGTATATGCTAACGCATTTTCTGGTGTGTGACCTTGTGCAAGTACACTGTTGTAATATTCTCGTGCTTGATCCATTTGAACTACTGGTTGTGGCTCAGCAACAACTACTGGAGTCACTGCAACTGGTTGAGGTTGAGCGACAACTGCTGGAGTAGCCGCAACCGCTTGAGTTGGTTGTGCAGAGAAATCAGGCATTGCTGGTTGTGCTGCAACTGCTGGAGTCGCCGCAACTACTGGTGCTGCAGTAACTGGTTGTGCAGAGAAATCAGGCATTGCAACCGCTTGAGTTGGTTGTGCGCTCATATTAGGCATTGCAGGCATAGCTGAATCAGCATTCCATGACTTATCTTGAGCCTCTTCAGGCTTTCTTCTAAGCATTACAAATGCTACCACGCCGATAACGATGAGTACTACAGCAATTCCACCGACAATAACAGTTGAGGACATTGCGGATGATGAACTTCCATCTTCAGATGACTTCTCCTTTATCCAACGAGTATCATCATCTGGGTAAGCATCTGCTCCATCTTCTATGGTCCAATCCGCAGTTGGGTTTGACCATCCATCACCATCTGCATCATAACAGCCAATTCTATCATTGGATGAATTACCATAGGTATTGGGGCAAGCATCTGCACCCATTTCTAAAGTCCATTCAGAATCTGCATTGGAGATATAATCTCCATCAGAATCTGGACAACCTGAACGGTCTGTTTCTGACATACCGAATACTGTAGGACAGTCGTCACCATTTGTTCCATCAGCATTATCTCCAAAAGTATCACCATCAGTATCTGCCCATTGGGTTGGGTCGTCTACGAAAATAACTGCATCAGCTCCGTCATTTGGACTCCAATCGAAATCAGGGTCTGAACGTCCATCACCATCTGTATCGATACAGCCAAAGCGATCTACTGTGGAATTTCCTACCGTTGAAGGACAAGCATCTGGCTCACTTCCTTCTGCATTATCACCATAACCGTCTCCATCGGAATCCACCCATTGTGTACCCTCTTGCGGAAGGTCATCAATGGAATTCGCCCAGCCATCATCATCTGAATCTGGGCATCCTAGTAGTCCACCTTCGGTTGAAGTGCCCGAATTTATAGGGCAGAAATCTTGGCCAATTGCATCTGCATGATATTCTCCAGGCCATGATGGATTTCTATCATCCCAACTCATATTTGCCCAATTATCGCCAAATCCATCTTCATCAAAATCAGACCACTGAGATGGTTCATTTGCAAAAGCATCAGCACCGTCTTCGGTGGTCCAAGTTCCATCAGCATCTGAATATCCGTCTTCATCAGCATCAAAGCATCCTAAGCGGTCTTCTGTTGAAGTCCCAGCCATACTTGGACAATCATCTGCGGAAACACCTTCGGAATTATCTCCAAATCCATCTCCATCAGTATCAGCCCATTGAGAAATTTCGTTAGGGAATGCATCATCAACATCAGCCCAACCATCAGCATCTGAATCTAGGCAAGCATTCTTTCCGCCTAAAGTGGAGTTTCCTGCTTGTGTCGGGCAGTCATCAAACAAATCAGACCATCCGTCACCGTCTTGATCAATACAACCTTGTTCTCCGAGAGTAGAGTCACCTGCTATTGTTGGACAATCGTCCATTACATCGTCTATTGAGTCACCATCGTCATCTAAGTCTTCATCACTATCTCGACAGCCATCTCCATCTACATCTGTAGTTTGATTAGAAACCCAAGTCGGGCGTGGTGGATTGTATGCAGTCCATTGACACATATCGTTTGTATCTTCAATCAGATCGTTATCATCGTCCAAGTCTTCTGTATCATCCTTGCATCCATCATTATCCCAATCGGTTGAAGCGGATGGATTAGCAGTATCTTGAGTACTAGTCCAATTATATGCGCCACCGCGTGGACAATTATCTGGGAAATTATCGGTCAGGCCATCATTATCATCATCAGAATCACAGGCATCTCCTTCACTATCAAAATCAGTATTTGCTTGTGTAGGGTTTGAAACAGATGGGCAGTTGTCATTTACATCTGGAATGCCATCGTTATCCATGTCTTGCTTTGTAGCAGGGTCAAATGCCCAAAGCAATACGTTAAATTGTCCTGCAGAAGATACTGAATAAGTTCCTTTCGTCACTGTTCCATCAAATCCTCCTGCAACGGTAACAATATCGGACATGTTGACACTCAATGCTCTACCAATTTCATCTCCCGCACTTCCAGAAGTATCCAACCAAGACCAAACCCCGGAGGAGTCTAAAGCTCCTAATAAAATATCATCATTTCCAGTAGGAGTTGCAGTATTTGCTCCTGCAGTAAAAGTACTGTCAATTGTTCCTGTGACGATAATTTCACCTGTTGATAAAAGTGCGATATCGCTAAATGAATCATTTGAAGATGAACCAGCGGATTTCGCCCAACCATTACCGCTTGAAGGCTTCATTATCACGAATGCATCGCGAAAACCTTGAGAAGCAGTTAATGTCCAACCTGAACCTTGGAGTGTCCCTCCAAATGCCCCTGCGAAATACTTGTCTCCAGCCATATCTTCAGCAATACTGAAGACAATGACTTGCTCATTTGGAACGCCATAGCCATCCAATGAAACTACTACTCCATTCATGTCAAGTTCTAAAATAAATGAGTCCACTAATCCCACATTAGTAAATAATTGCTGGCCAAAAGTTATCGAATTTTGAGTGTATCCACTAATGATAAGTCCTCCAGTCATCGAGACATGTAAGTCAAGTACACCGGTTGAACCTGAACCACCTTCAATGACCCAAATCAATTGGCCATTGTTACCATCATATTTTGCAACATAAAGTGATGGAGAAGCAGCGCTAAGAGTAGTGCCGCCAAAATCAGTATTGCCATTAAATGCCCCTGCAACAATGATGTCTCCATTCATGTCAACTTCAACTGCATCTACAGAACTAGTGTTGTTATTTGTTCCAGTTGTTGCATGGGAATGAGCCCACATGAAGTTTCCAAATGGGTCGGTTTTTGCAAGATACCCATCACCTGCTTGGCTGGTAATACTTTGAATTCCAAATTGAACAGAACCAGAGTAAAATCCACCAATTACCGCTTCACCACCCATGCCGGCACCTACATCACTAACAAATGAATAACCATTAGAATGGTCACCTGTAGCGACCCAGTCCCAATCTCCTACGTCTGAAACAGAAGCTAAGAAAAATTCACAGTATCTGCCTATTTGTTGTGCACATGAAGCGTGATATGGACTAGTAGGGCTGATAGAATGTAGGCCAAATGTTGCTGCGTTACCAAAGTCTCCAGCAACAATATTTCCATTGCCAAATCCGGCCATCACCGAAGCATATTCAAAACCAGTCCCTCCAGCCTTGGTCAAGTAATGATTAGCTTTTGCTCTACCAGAAGC
>JANXHP010000005.1 GCA_024958795.1 Candidatus Poseidoniaceae archaeon
TTGGTTATTAGTACTGATGAAGACTCCATTCGCTTCTCGACGAGAGATGAATTACAATTGCTAAATTCTGCAGAAGCTTTGGCCAGCCAACTTGGAGTTCGGTTCTCCGAGCATACTGGAAGATCTGTGGAAGCAGATGAGCATGGAATGAATGTTATCGAACAAATACAAGAATTCCCTGAACGTTGGCCGCATTCTAATGTGGAAGGTACACCCATGATGAGAATAAACAGAGTTGGAAATATTATCCAATTTACGATTCCTTCTGAACTTGAAAAGATGAGTTTTCGCCTATTTTTAGGGGGACTATTTGTTGCAGTAATCGCGAGTATTCAAATCGACTATACATTTGATTCGTATGTGTTGACCGTTTTGATGCCACTATTGCCATTAGTTGCAATTATTTCTGTAGCAATTATTTTTGCAATAAAATCAGATATTCTAGTTGCAAATCACTCGGTTGCAATGAATAAGAGTGGGATATTTATTCAACCGAAATTTTTAGGATACTTTGGTCTACCTTCAATACAACATTCTCTTAGTGATTTCAGAGACCTTGATCTTACTGATTCGGGAAGTATTACTTTCCTATTTGGTGAACAGAGAATGACTCTGAATCTTGAAGATAGATATCAAGCCGAATGGATTTTGTCAGAAATTATTGATGCTATTTCAAATCTAAAAATGAAAGCCACGTGAACTTTTCAACTCCGTAGGAGTTGAAAGTAGGGGTATTGATTATATCTGTCTAGTATTATCGAGGACTATGGCCGGAACACATGCCGATGACCGATACGAAAATCAATTCTCAATATCATCAATGATGATTTTGATAGTTGCAATTCTCTTTGCATCCACAGGACCCCTTGGGGCTTTGAGTAATTTCACATCCTCGGATATTTCAAATGAAGAATTGGAACCATTAATTGAGAAGTCGGAATCTCCAACTTTCAATGCTATGAAAAATACAATTGGGAAGCACTTGGTTTCCGACACATGGTGGCAACCACAAAACTACTCTATCACATCAAATGATTTTGATGGAGACGGCATTAGCAATTCAGATGACCCTAAGCCAAATGATAACACATATCCTCTGAAAAAGACTTCAACATCTTGCTATTTGGAGGGAGTTTATTGCCCAACAGACATTTCTCAAATCGCTTTTGATTCATCTCCATATTGGAAGCAGACTAGTACGGATACAGCACTAGATGCAGAATTTGGAGATATTGACAATGATGGAGATCTCGATTTAGCATTAGCGCAAGACGGTGTCAAAATATTTTGTAATGATAATGGAAACCTATCTACTGAATATTGCCAAGCTATATCGGTTACTGTGAACACAATCAAATTTCTTGATATCGAAAATGATGGTGATTTAGATATAGTTGCGATGGGAAGTAATTTGAAAATACTAGTAAATAATAATGGCACATTTACCCCTCAATCAACAACATATTATGCAACTAATCCAGGATCATTAGCCATTGGTGACATTGATAATAACGGCTATGTAGATATCGTAATTGGCGGAGGAACTCTATACAGCGATGGAGATACCGAAATACTCCTAAATACTGGTGGGCAGTTTGTTACTGACCAAAATTGGTCAACGATTACTAGCAAAAAATCTAGTGTTAAGTTAGGTGATATTGATGGTGATGGAGACCTAGATTTAGTTAGAGGAGTGTTTTCAGACGGTCTGTATGTCTATCTAAATGAAAATAATCAACTTAATTCAGTCGATGATTGGAATGAATCGGGTGGTTCAAATCCATTAAGGATTCATGATATTTCATTGGGTGATGTAGATAATGATGGGGACCTAGATGTAGGGCTTGCATTGACATCTTCTGTAACTCCAGATTCAATAAGGGTCTACGATAATGGCGGCTATTCCAACTCATTTTTGCAAGCTTCAAACAGTTACAATACTGAATTTATTAGACTTGCAGATTTTGACAATGACGGCGATGTGGACTTAGCACTGGGTCATGATGGAGTTCAAACTGATAAAAACGCATATTACTTTGGCAGAAATATGATTATGATAAATCATAATGGCTCTATCGATCAAGACCCTTCTTGGGAATCTGATTCAGTCAGTTATTTGTCGACAATGGAAATTGGAGATATTGATGGTGATGGAGATCTTGATATTCTCCAATCTCAACCAACGAATTATTCCCATATTACTCTCAATAATGCAGGATTATTTACAAACACTGATACTAAATTGAATGCAGTCGATCTGGACGGAAGCGGCTTGAGTGATACCGCCGATTATACTAAAGATATTGCTGCTGCTGATTTGGGATATACGAC
>JANXHP010000103.1 GCA_024958795.1 Candidatus Poseidoniaceae archaeon
CCAACTAGATGAAGTAGTAGATCCAGAAATGGATATTTCGATTGTCCAATTAGGACTTGTTTACGATGTCCGTTTTGAAGAAAAAGAAGGAGTGATACATGCAGAAATTGACATGACACTAACAAGTCCAGGTTGTCCTGTTGCACCGGAGATAATGGCTGCAGCCCACATTGCAGCTATTGCAACAGATGGAGTTGAAAGTGTTCATATTAATTTGATTTGGACTCCAAGATGGGATCCAAAAATACACGCTACAGAAGATGCAAAATTTGATTTGGGAATTTGGGAATAATCATCTCTTAACAATGATTGTCAATATGTCTCCATCTTTTAACAAATGATCCAAACCGACTCTTTGCCAGTCAAACTTTGCACTTGGTCCTTTGACCTTTCCAAATCTAAATTTGCGAACGAAATCTCTATGCAATTTGTTACATATATGCCTTACAGTTGAGTCATCTTTGACGATGAGTGGCTCTTCCATATCAGCATCTTCACCTTGTGGTTTGAGAAAAACCCTCATGAATCCAAGATTGTCGTAAATGAAATCTTTCAACTCTTCAAGCCCAGTTCCCTTGAACGCCGAAATATTCATCACGGGCCAGTCGCTGGGCAAAGAATTTCTTGTAATTTCTAATTCTTCATCGGTCGCAATATCTATTTTGTTAATTGCAACTACCGCCTTTTCATAGATTCTGTTTTCTGCTAAACAATCAACAATTTGCTCTGCAGTAGCATTATTTCTCAAGGTTACGATAGCAGATGTATATCCGAATGAACGAATAATTTCACCCATCTCCTCGGGAGCAAGATGCGTTTGCTCAACAGTAGTTCTGACATCGATTCCACCTTTGATAGTTCTCTTGATGAATACAGGGGGCTTGGTTTCGTTAAGTCTTAATCCAGCATTATGCAATTCGCGATGTAGAACATCAAAGTGAGCATTTTGAAATGGATCAACAATATACAATACCATGTCAGCACTTCTAATGACATTGAGAATTTCTCTTCCTCGACCTTTACCTTCAGCTGCACCTTTGATTAAACCGGGTAAATCTAAAATCTGAATTTTTGCACCGCGATGTTCCATGACTCCCGGAATACAGGTTAAGGTCGTAAACGCATATCCGGCAACTTCTGAATGAGCATCGGTGACTTGTGAAATCAATGTTGACTTACCTACAGATGGAAAACCAACCAGTGCAACTGTAGCATCACCGGATTTTTTCACTTCAAATCCTTTACCGCCACCACTCGCCTTAGAGTGAGCATGGGCTTTTTCTTCCTTGATTTTTAGTTGTGCTATTTTGGCTTTTAATTTTCCAATGTGGGCATTGGTAGCCTTATTTTTTTGGGTTTTATCAATTTCAGCGCGAATTAAATCAATCTGCTCTTTAATCGTCGCCATATTACACCCTCCTAAACAAAGGGGCGCGACGACCATTCTTCAATGCTATTACAACTCAAGCCCTCATTTGTTGCAATAATTTACATTTAGTGAAGAGATTTTACTCAGTTTATCCGATTAACTGAAACAGAATCACAGTTTGGATTAATCTATGGGGATAGAGATGGTGCTACTACTGGTCGACATCCCATGTCTTGAGAAAGTTCTCTCCCATACTTGGAATGACTTCTATTCAAGCCTTGAAAAGGGCCATCTTAGAGAGTCCCGTCCAGCCCAAGATGAGCACTTAAAATCCATATTTTCCATCGATGCTGAGGCAGAAATACTTGATTGGATGGATGAAAATGCAAAGAACTCTGCGGTTGAGACATCACAAACTGTGAAAGTTAATTTACAGATGTTGACAAATGGTGAAGAAGGCCTTCTAAAAATAATGCATTGGGCCAGTCCGGGTGCTTGGGAAGTTTGGGAAGCTCGAGCCTTCCTATATCTTGAGGTGGCGATAGGAGAATCGGTGAGTCATGTTGAAGATTTGTACACACAATGGCTTTGGGATGATATATGCGAAAAACTAAACGGCTATCCACAATCAGAATTTGCTTCTAAAGTCTGTCTTGACTGGATGGATAGACGTAAACAATTGGGTGAAACATTGGATGAAAATCTGGATGCAAAAATAATCCCTACATACCAAGCACATGAATCGGCTAGCACTAAACTAGTCCACGCTATTACTCGTTGGCAATGCGAGGTAGATTTGGTTGGAGTATTGGGCAGGGAGCACCTTGAAGCATCAAAATGGGGTCACGGAGAGATGAATTTACGGCAATATTTGCACATTTGACAATCGTTGGGTTCAAAATCCTCCGCCGCTGCGCCCTAATTGATGACAGAGGATATTCCGCAGGATGATGAAGTCGCCGATGATGAAATTCCTATTGTTTCAGAAGATGCTGAAACATACGAAGTTACTGAAGAAGGCGAAGTTGAGCAAGACATTGACCCATTACAAGAGGCGATTCAACGAGCCGAAAAGGCTGAGAAGGAAATCGCCTATAAGGAAGCTGAAACTCAAAATGTTAGAAAGCGAATGTTAACTGAAAAATCTGAGGCCATCAAGTATGGTGGAATGGGTATGGCTCGTCGTATGCTGACAATATTGGCTGATGTAGATAGAGCGCTGAGTACTATTTCTGAAGATGATGAAACAGCAGTTGCACAAGGATTGCGTTTGCTAAGAAATAAAATGTGGCGTGAATTAGAAGCAGATGGTGTAAAGGTAATAGAAGCCAAAGGCAAAATGTTTGATCCTTCAAAGATGGAAGCGATTACTACAATTCCTGCATCTGAAAACTTTGCAGCCGGACAAGTAGTTGATGTTCTTGAATCTGGATTTATGTATAAGGATAGAATCATCACAGTTGCAAGAGTTGTTGTTGCATCGGAATGAAGTCTCTTTGCAAACACTGATACATTAGTGGGTTTATCCCTTAACATGGTCAAGAAGGTAGCGGGTAGATTCGCAGGGGCAGCAAAGAAGGCAACAAAATCTGCAACAGATTCTGTAAAAAGGCAAGTAGTTGATGAAATCACAAAACCCGCTAAGGATGCGATAAAGGCTAAAGTGGATAATGCGGCTTCTGCTGTGAAGGATAAAGCAGATGAAAAGATAAGAGAAGTTGTTGCTGGACAAATGAAAAAGGAAGCAAAAAAGAAGCTATTTGGAAAGAAATAATTCTAATTCTTCCAAATATTCTCTTCTATCTTAGAATTGAATACCTGAATGTTTGAGCAAGGTGTTGAAGAACCCCCTCCCCTCAGCCTCAAACATGTCCCACGACGGCGACTGTTTCCTAGTCCCCGGCCCAGTCCGGATGGCTCAGAATTGCTTAGATGCAATGGCAACTCCTACAATAACTGCAAGGGGTGGAGAATACAGAGATGTAATGGCTGATTTGAACTCTGGATTGAGAGCAGCATTCAACCTAAGTCCAAGTCAACCGGTTAAGAAAACTCAATCTTGGACAGGTGAAGATCAATACAAAGTTGTTGTTGTTTCAGGTTCTGGTACCGCAGCCATGGAAATGGTTATCGCCAATAGATTCCGTAAGAACGATATCGTTTTGGTGCCAACAAATGGAAAATTCGGTGAAAGAGTTGCTGAAATATGTGGGCGCTTTTGCAGTGTAAAACATCTAAAATATGAATGGGGAAGAGCATTTGATTTGTATGAATTAGAACAACAACTTGAACGCAAATGTTACGAGGCTTTGTTGATTTGTCATAATGAAACAAGTACTGGGATTACTCAAGATGCTGCAGCGATTGCAGAGATGTGCCAGAGACATGGTGTTGCACTGATTTTAGATGGAATTACCTCCGTTGGTGGATGCGAGGTTCTCCCACATCAGTGGGGTGCTGAAGCGGTAGTGGTCGGCGCTCAGAAGTGTACTGCTGGACCTTCTGGCATTGCAGCAATTGCAATTAATCCAAATTTTGAGAAGAGAGCAAAAATAATCGCTGAGCAGGGAGATGTAAATCCTACTTACTATCTTGATTTATTAGCAGCTCTAAAGAAAGGTGATGATGACCAAACACCTTGGACACCTGCTATTAATTTGTCAATGGGCTGGGCTGCTGCACTAAACAATTTGAAGCAAGAAGGACTTGAGAACCGTTGGGCTCGTTGCACAAAGATGGCCAATGGAGTGAGGAATTTGTTTTCTGATATTGGATTTACTTTACTCGCAGATAGGGGACAAAGAAGTGATACAGTTACCGCCATCATGTATCCGGAAGGAATTGATGATTCATGGAGAACTACTTTGAAAGAAAAATATGATACTCAAGTTATCGGAGCTCAAGACCACTTGAAAGGTAAGATGTTTAGAGTCGGTTCAATGGGTGAAACTCCAATTGAAGAAATGATAGAAGGATGCAAGAGGATGCTTGATTGCTTTAGAGACTTCAATGTTGAAATTCCACAAATCGATGTAGAGAGTTATTTTGTTTGAGGTATTATTGTGGCGCGGTTTGTGGTTCTAGGGAGATTTCAACCCTTTCACAAAGGGCATGTATATCTAGTTGAGAAGGCAATCTCTTTAGCAACTGATTCAGATGAAGTAGTGGTTGCTATAGGTTCTGCTCAATATCAATATGAACCAAATAATCCTTGGAGTGCTGAGGAGAGAGTTGCGATGATAAGCGGTTGGGCAAATGCAAATAATCATGAAATTAAGATTGTTACAATAGAGGACATAAACGATGCACCAAATTGGGTTTCTCATGCAAGTGATTCACATGGAGAAGGAACATTAGTAACATCCGATGGACCAACTGCTCAACTGTATAAAGAAGCAGGTTGGCCAATTGAAATCATTGAATTATCTCAAAGAAAAGATTTGGAAGGATGGAGAATTAGGCAGACTTTGAAAATGCTTTCAACTGTTTATGATGATGATGCAACTCGTCAAGTTACTTCCGAATCACTACCAAGTTCAGTGATTGAATGGTTGATAGAAAATGATGCAATATTCAGATTATCAACTTTTGAAACTGGAGTTCATGCCGGCTAAATCATGAGGTGAATAAGTGATTAAAATTGGTGTAGCAATGCTTCAAGGTGCAAGGCATGAACACAAAGAAGCACTTATTGCAACTGCAAAAGAGTTGAATGTTGAAATTGAAATTGTTGAACTTCGCCGAGCTGATCAAGTTGACAGTCAACTAGATGGATTGATACTTCCAGGTGGAGAATCAACTGCTATGAGAAAGGCTAGTGAGAGTGAATTATTGCTTCCAGCATTATTCGATTGGATGCAACAATTTCCCGAAAAACCAGTACTTGGGACTTGTGCAGGTGCAATATTGTTAGCAAATCCTGGTAATAATCATCAACCATTTGTTGATGCAGGTATTTCACGTAATGCATGGGGGAGACAAAGGAATTCATTTGAAGCAGAAGTAACATTAGCTCCATCAATTATTAATGCGATTACATCAATTTCAAAAGCGGCATTACCGATTTCACAGCAAAGGGATAAGTTCAATCATCAACCATTGAATATGGCACATGAAGCAGCACAATTGAACGAAAGTGAAGACAAATTCCCAGGAATATTCATCAGAGCACCGAGGTTTGAACAACAACAAATTAATTGTCATAAGATTGCAACCATGGAAGATGAAATTGTAGGAATAATGCAAGGAAACAAGGTCGCAGTGACATTTCATCCTGAACTAACACTTGACCGACGTTTTCACAATTGGTTAATCACTAATTGCATTAGTCAATGATTTTAGATTATCATTCGTGCAAAGCGATGACTTCAAACCATTTTGCTTTGAGGATTGGCTGAGCAGTATGGTTACTTCGCTACCAATGGCCACTGAAATCCTGCCTGCTGAAGCGGGTGAGGCTGAAGGATGTGTTCAGTGTCAAATAGGTAGTAAACTAGTACTATTCGTTACAGGAAAATGTCATTGGGGTTGCGATTATTGCCCCCTATCTGATAACCGAAGAGAGTCTCCAGATATGTTTGCTAATGAGAGAAGATGCAATTCTTGGCAAGATGTAATTGAGGAAGGAAAAGCGATGCTTGCTACTGGTACAGGCATCACTGGTGGAGACCCAATGCTTGACATGGAGAAATCTCTAGAGGCCGTAAAGCAATTGAAAGCAGCATTTGGCCCTGAACATCATATCCATTTGTACACTTCAATCCCCTTCCAATCTGATAGAGCTGCGGATTTTGGTGCTGCTGGATTAGATGAGATACGTTTTCATTTGCTAGATGGAACTACTAACAAATATAGAGAAACAATGCAAGCTTGTAGTGATGCTGGAATTTATGTCGGTGTTGAATTACCTTGTGAGCCAGACCAAGAAGATAGATTATTCAAATTATTAGATGATCTAGAACAATCTCCAGTTGACTTTTTGAATCTAAATGAATTGGAAATCACTGTTGGTAATCAGGAAAATATGGATGTTAGAGGTTTCAATTTATCAGGAGGTATTACTGCAGCAGCAGAAGGTTCAGCCCAACTTGCAATAAGGCTCAAAGAGGCATCCAAAGATTACAGTTTTCATGTCAAGTTTTGTACAGCACGCTACAAAGATGCTGGTCAGTTAAGAAATAGATTCCGCCGTCGAGGGCAAGCAACATTGCGAGCATATGAGGTGCTATCGGATGATGACACAATTCTATTCGGTGCAATTCCAACAAGTCTTGAAGATGCTAATGATGATATTAATGAATTACAGCAGGAACTAGAAATTGCAGATGGTTGGATTCGTTATGATGCTAATACGCAAAGAATAGAATTGCCTTTGAGCCTTGCAGAAGAACTCTCAGAGGTATTATCTGTTTCAGTACTCATGGTAGAAGTTCACCCAACTCATGAAAGATTAGAAGTTGGTGTAGTTCATCTAAACGAATTCCGTTAGTTTTCCCATTTATTATTAACAGCAATTTGATGAAGCGTAACCGTTTCAGTTGCAATATGGGACTGCTTGACCAAGTACAGTGGAGTATTCTCAAAGAGAAACAAACATGGCAAGCATTTGCTATTGCAATTGTGCTTTTCAGCACAATTTCTTTTGGCGCATTGACAATGTTTGACAGTATGGATGAGATTTTTCAATCTGATGCAGAACCAGAACCAGTGCCAAATATGATATTTGAATCATTGAATAGAACGGGTATTGAAGATAATATTACCAATGAAACTGGTTGGTTTGAATTGGACAATTTCCGTGGAAACATCGTCATTTTAGATTTCATGGCACATGATTGTTCCAATTGTCATGCCGTTCAGCAACATTTGGAAAGCAATATGGATTCCTGGCAACAACAGGCTCAGGCAAATGGAAGAACACTGAGAATTATTGGTTATGGTGCTTGGTATTCTGAAGACATACCTTACCTAAACACCTCTGGTGGCGAATATACTGTTCCACTATATCCAACTGGAATCGGCAGTACTACAGCTGCAATGATGTCCAATAATACTACTGCCGACCCTGTAAGATTATTCACAACTGGAGGAACTGGACAAATCCCAGTAGTAATGGTTCTCGATGAAGAGGGCTATATCATTGCACGCCAATCCACAGGAACTCCAACAGATGGCTGGAAAAGTTTTGATTCAATAGTCGATAAAGCAATTTCTTCAGATACTGAAACAAATAGTTACAGAATTGCTTGGGAAGAACCGGAAACATCGCTAAGAGCAGTATTTGTAATCGGCCTAATATTATCCATATTGGTATATTTCTCACCTTGTGCATTCCCTGTTCTTCCAGGATTTATTTCCTATTATTTGTCATTAGGAGCAAGAGAAGATGAATTAATTGAAGCTGGAAAACTCAAGTCCAAAATGCCTAATTCGATGGTAATCGGAATTTTCTCAGGATTGGGGATGTGGACATTCTTTGCTATGATTGGGATTGTTGCATTGTTAATGGGTGAAGCTTTTGCACGTTCTGGATTAATTCATTATTTGGCGATTTTCATAGCTCTATTGTTAATTATTTTGGGCTCAATGATGTTGCTTGGAGTGACAGCCCATGTCATGGGATTCGTTCAAAAATTCGTTGATAAATATAGCACGACTGAAGAAGATGAAACATTCACTCCACGTCGAAATATGTACCTCTATGGAATTGGTTATGCAGCAGCATCAATTGATTGCACAGCAGCAGCAGTTCTGCCATTTGTAGTGCTTCTGAGTACTCTTGGAGGGTCTGCAATAACAATTGGAATCGGTGGCCTAATGATTGGATTGCTAATCCTGATGGTCGCTGTTACAATGCTAGTTGGACTTGGGCGTCAAGTTATGATCAATTTCCTAAGAAGAGCAACTGGAATGATAAAGTTAGTAGGTTCTTGGATGATGATTATGGCTGGAATTGGACTGACAATATATTTGACTAATCAAGAAGCGATTGCTCTTATTTTTGGTTAATTAGTGTAATTATTAGTTTCCGGATAAAGGATATTTTTTCCACTTTTTCACATTATAAAAGAATTATTTTTGATAATAGTGTGTTTTTGAGGCCAATGTTCATAGGATGATACGCACACTGCCTATCAACGGGGATTATCAATGGCTAGCCAAGAACTTTCAACAGATTTGATACATATTAATGCACAATTAACTCATGTAAGAGGAAGAATGAGATTAGATGGGCAGATCTACAATAATGGTACTCAGCCAATTGAAAAAATTAAAATTGCTGCTTGCTATAATAGAGCAGACATTTCATCTATTGGGCCATCAGGAGATACTCTTCATTATTTACTACCAGGACAAACATATGAAGTCAGTATTTGGTTAGAACTAAGAGCATCAGCTGAGGGCATCATTATCGGATTGAAGACACGTGCAAAATCAAACGGAGAATCGGTAAAAAATATTGTTTATCTTGAACCATTTGACCTTAAATTAAAAGGGCGGCCATATCAAAACGATAGGCAATACTTAGGTTCTTGAATCAAAGGTATTAGAGAACATTTTCTCTCCTTCATCGCTTCCTGCAATGTCTAATGTTGGCTTGAACCAATATTTCCAGCATACTAATGCGTAGATAATTCCAGTCGCTACATCCCATACAAAGTGTTGCTTTACCATCATTGTTGATAGCACTAAAGAAATCCAAGCGAGCCAAAGTAGTGCATGAAGAACTGAATGAATCTTTGTTTGTGAAGGAAACCATCTTCTAATTACTAAGACAATTAGTAAACTTTGGACAATATGCAGACTAGGCCAAGCATTCCAAGGCTCATCCAAAGTGTGCAATAAATCGAATTGTATTTGCCAAAATTGTGAACTAGGATAACTAATATTTGCACGTAAGTCAATTTCAACCGGTAAAATGATGAATAAAGCAAAAACAATCCAACAAGTGATTAACAACATCTGGTGAAAAATAATATTCTCTCGCATCATTTTTTCATCTTTTACTCCAATCCATGCAGCAGTGGGATAATAAAAATATAGTGTGCTATAAGGAATTATCATCCAGTAAACAAATGGAATTGAATCATCTAGAATTGTTTTTGGATCAAATGCAGACCATCCTCTATATGCAGCAAGTTGGTTGGTTAGAGAATAAATTGCTGCGGCACCAATTAACAATGCTAGCATAACAGAGATAGAAATTCTATGACGATTCCAATCATTTCTTTGCCTCCAAGTAGAGGTCCAAATGCGCCATGGATTCAGCCCCCAATGTTTTTCCATGATGTTGCGAGAGGCAAAGCCCTCATCAATTGATTGCCGGCGGGAAGAAAATTAACCACTTTGTGAAAGTATGTAACAACTCCAATAAGAGTACCTATTCCACAATATCTTGCCAATTAATGACTCTATCGGAAATTAATTCTGCTTCTTCAGGATCATGTGTTACATGCAAAGCACTGATTCCTTTTTGCTTTAGTAATTGTTTTGTTTCTAAGGCAATTTTTCTTCGAGATTTCACATCTAATGCTGAAAACGGTTCATCTAATAAGAGTAATTTTGGTTCAGATATTAATGCTCTGATTAGACATACTCTCTGAGCTTCACCACCGGATAGAGTCTCAATGTTGTTACCTGAAAACCCAGATAATCCTACATCCTCAAGATACTTTTCAGCAACTTCCTTGTGCAATTTTTTGGCAGGAGGGTTATTCATTCCCAGCATAATATTCCCCGCCACATTTAGATGTGGGAATAAGACTGGTTTTTGAAAAATCAATCCTACTAATTGGGCATCAACATTACTTGTTATTCCTCTTTTTATCTCATCTCCATTTTTTCCATAAATGGAGATTGAGCCTTCCTCAACGGTTTCCAGTCCACAAATCATCCGCAACAATGTTGATTTTCCACAACCACTCGGACCTAATAGCGCAATTATTTCACCATTTTCCATTTCAATATTCATGCCTGAAAATATTATTTTTTCCGCAAATTGCTTGCTCAAATTTTCAATTTTCAATATATTTTCCATCATATTCCGCCTCCATCTCCTTTTGGTCTAAATCGTTCAGCAATAACGAATAATATGAATGTCAATATCATCAACATGCTCGCAGTAGCCATCGCAACTGGTTGAACCATCGGGTCAAATTTTGGCCTTGACATCAGTTGGTCAACAAGAATAGACAGTGTATCCCATGAACCGGTTCTAACCAAAATCCAAGATGCACCGAATTCACCAAGGGAAAATGCTAGGGTTAATGATGCAGCAACAATTGCAGGACCTCGTAAGAATGAGAATCTACTATGCCACCAAATTTTAATTGGATTTAGATTTAGTAATCTAGATTGCTGTTCGAAAACGGGATCTATCGCTCTCATCGCAGGAGTCATAATCCTAACAACAAATGGTGTAGTTAACATTACATGCGGTAATACTGGTAGTAAGAAAAACCCGAATAGGCTGGAATTATAGCGTAATATTCCAAGAAGAATTCCAAGACCAACCATGACAGCAGAAATCGCTAGTGGTAGCATCGACATAACATCAACAGCTTTCGCAAGTTTCATGTTATTTGATTTTTCAAGCGAATGAATAGTTGAAGATAGTATCCATCCTAAAGGTAATGAAATCAATAATGTCACAATAGCGTAAATCAAGGAGTTTGCTAATGCTTCTGATGCAGAAACATATGATAGGTCACCTTGCCAAGCAGCAACCCAGGCATCAAAGGAATAGCGTTCTGTGAATTGTCCATTACCAATTGAACTTCTGATTCTAAATGATGCAACAAAAATACTAATCATTGGTGCTAATGTAAAAATAATGCCCGAAAATATCGTAATTTTCCCAGCCATACTTAATTTGCCGCGATTTTTTCTTGCAACATTCTCTGAGATCATACTAACTCTACTGTTATTTCTTCTCTGCAAAACCGTAATTAGAATTAATGTCAGCATCAATATTAGAAATTGTATTGCAGATGTTGAAAGAATTACTAAACTCGCATCAGTTCGATAACCCATTATTCCAGCAGCACCACCCATATTTGCCATAGAGGATTCCATAGTTTCAGAAAATGGAGTAAGCCATTTTACTAATGCAAATGATGTGAAAGAGAAGAGAAAAGTCATTGCTGCTGCACATAGAACTGCGGGGCCGATAAATGGAATCCATAAATTCCGCAAACGGTTTATTCTACTATTGCCTCCAGGAAGGAGTGAGAGTTGTTCTTCCCATCTTGGGTCAAATGTTGCTAAAGGTGGCTCTACGAATCTAATTACAAGAGATAGATTAAACCAGGCGTGAGCCAATATTAGTGCGATAAAGTGGCCCGGATGTTGCCAGCCAAATGTATCAGAAATAGTTCCAATAAAACCAGTTTCTAATCGCAAATCAATTCCGATGCGCCATAAGATCCCACCTTCTGAAATAAGTGCAAGAAATCCCATAGCGGCGACAATTGCTGGTGTGACAAATGGAACTGCTAACAGCGCTCTTACCAAGCGAACATGCTTCCACTCACTACGAGCCAAATGCCAAGCGATTGGTAGCCCAATAATTATGGTTGCAATAGCAGAAATAGAAGCTTCAACTAGTGTAAACGTTAAGGAATCCAAATTAGCAGGTCTATCTGTAAAAGCAGACATTGCACTAAAAACAGAAACACCCGTTACCATCTGTAGCCTTTCAATTGCGAAAAAGAGTGGTGCAAATGAAATGATTGCGAAAATGATAACTGCAGAGATTCCAATTATACTTTTTAGGTAATTGAAATAATTTTTATCATTTACAAAATAGTTCAATATTCCACCTCAACAATCCACTTTGACAACCATTGTTCCATTTCTTGTGAAATTCTATCATTTGTTATCGTGCATGGTTGCGTTGGAATGTCGGAATGATATCGATATCCTGCTGTTTCAGGTAAATCTGTATCATCTAGTACTGAATACATCAAATTCGCTTCAGGCATTTGTGTATTTATTTCTGCACTCAGTAGATATTCAATAAACAGATTTGCAGCAATAACATTAGCAGCACCGTTGATTACACCAGCGTATTCTACCTGATGGAATGATGTTTTTGGCAGCATTAAAGACGTCGAGTGAGTCCAATTTGAAGAATAGTAAGCCTCCACTCCTGGTGAATGGCAATATGAGATTGTCATTGCTGCATCACCAATATGTCCTTCGGTCCATTCTCCATATCCTCCAGTATAATGAGTCTCATAAGATTCAGTCCAGCCACTAGTAAAGATAGCATTATTATTTTTCATCATTCTCCACCAATCAAATGCATCAGTTGAGTTATCATCATCATTCTCAAAATAATCAATGGTTGAAATCATGAATGAACGTCCAGGTGAAGAGGTGACAGGTGAGGGGAATGCGACTTTACCATTCCACTGTTGTTCGGTTAAGTTCCAAAGTGATGTTGGTATTGTAATGTTTTCACCATCAACATAGTTCTCATCATAATTAATGCAGACATAACCTTGATCAAATGGAACTGCAAAATCACCATCATAATGAGATAACGCACTATCTGAAATATTTTCAACATTGGCATATTGATATTGCAGGAGGCAATTATCAATTGCACTCTGTAAATAAGAATTATCTAGTCCGATCATCAAATCCGCTTGCTGTGCATTCTTTGTTTGCAACATCTGCTCCAAAATTCCACCAGCATCGTCAGTACGAATAATCTCTACTTGATATCCAGACTGATTTGTAAATTGGCTAATCATATCATCTGATATCGCATTGATATCATAAGTGATAATTCGTAATTTCCCATCATCATTATGCCCAATAGGGGCGCCTTCGCATGTATCTGAATTAGGACTATATGCAGTTGTGATAATATCATTGTCATTTAGAATGCATCCAGAAATTGAAGAAACAAGTATCAGCAACACAAATAGAATCGGCATCTTCATTATTTCAGCTCCGATTAAAAACCAGACAATACTTGGTGGCAACGGTCAATCAACTCAAGTGGATTGTGGGCAAGAACATACAAACTCGGTTCCCATCCAAATGCCCCTTCATCCAGCAAAATATCTACTTTGGAAACTCCTTTCTCAATCACACCCTTTGGGGCCATTGAAATCTTATATCCAAGATCCTCACAGACCGACATTACTTTTTCAACATTTACTCCATCACTCACCAGTGGTGGTTTGATATTAAGAATTGCAACTTTCTCAGGATCCTTATTCATTACCTGTAGTAGCATGCTAGCAAGGTGTGCTGATGCACCGAATGAAGGTGTTTCATGGTGGCGTAATTTCCCCTCAACCATCGTTATTTTGCCTGGGAATGCTGCAACATCTTCTGTAACTTTAGCACCTGCTAGGGCAGAAGCAATATTGAGTCCGACAGCAGGCATTGCATTAGATAATTTGCGAATGTCTAAACGGCCTACAGCCCATTCCAATCTTCGCAACAAACTTCTTTGTTCTTGGTCCACATCAAGGTCCATACCAGTCAATGTTTTGTCAAACCTTAGAGTACTATTGCCTCCGAATTGAAATTCAAGAACCAATCTCTGGCGAACGACATTGGATTGTGGGCCCATTGTTATCAGGGCCTGAGATAGTTCGTGAGCCCATCCATCAATAGTAGATTCATCTGCGGAAGCATTTAATTCAATAGGTTTCTTCATTATTTGTCTCGATATTGTACTCTGTGTAGTACCTAAGATATCCGCTATTTCTACTTGTGACCAACCTTTTGCACGTAAATCCTTAGCGACTTGTTGGTGAAGTCTATCAAGCCACTTAGAGCCAATCTCGCCTAGCATGTTGTTCCCTTAATGCTGTGGTTATTCAATGTTCCTAAAGAAATATGCATTATGCATTGAGTTGTAGAAGGGTGCCAAATTGGGACAAATCATATTACTCACATTCAAATGAATAGATTATTCCTCAAAATAACTGTTTTTGAGGCTGTTTGCCAACAATACATAGGATTCTAACCTCTCAGCAGGAGAAATTACAGCTCTGCCTGATGGTGAAGGCAAAACCCAGATTTCGAGTTTTTGTACATTGATCGGCCAATGTTTTGGTCGTAATTTTTCATCTTGTAGTCCATGATCACACTTGCTTAGGTTTTGGTTAAATTGTTGCTTCCATTGTTTCTTTCCGACAAAGCATAACCGCTTTAGTTCACTGTTTATGCGACCTGCATATTTTTCTATTCGTTTTGGAAAATCATCCCTATTAGCATTAATTGCTGCCTTGTTTATGGCATTTGCATTATTACCTGGCGTTTCTATGAAATCAGTAAATCCAAAACCTCTCTTTACCATGATATCATCATTAATTTGTCCAATTTTCCTATCCTTAACGTGATGAATTGAATTATCCATTGCAGATTTTTCAATCAGCTTCCAAAATTGATTTGTTGGGCTTGCAAAATAATTTCCTGTTTCCCAGGTAGAAATACTAGGGTTGTGCCCAACGAATAATGTGTGCATTGGCAAATCGCCTTTTGACACATTAGGAATTTTGGCTCGGTAGTTCTGCACATTTGCTGGATATTGACGGAGTTCATCATTATTGGTGCTGTGGATGCAAAAAGATAACTTTCAAACCTCAATGCTATGAACCCCTTCGGTTGAGGGAACATCAGTGAGCGAGGAAATGGAAGTTGAGGATTTCATTGATGCGCTAAGTTCACGCGTTGTTAAATATCTTGAAGATGCCAATTCACCCGGTAAAGTTGTTGAATTTCTACCACCAAAATCTCTAGCGAAAACATCAGATATCAATCTCCCACTCGAAGGAAGAGGAATAAATTCAGTATTGGATGATATTGATAACTATTTACGTTCAAGTGTCAAAACAAATCGTGCGGAATTTATGAATCCACTATGGGGTGGTGTTTCACTAGCCGGATTGGCTGGAGAATTAATTGCAAATCTAAGCAATACATCGATGTATACCTATGAGTTAGCGCCTCTAGCAACTTTAATTGAACAAACAATAATATCGCGTGTTGGTGAACTCATTGGTTTCCCTCAATGTGGAGGCTCCTTGACAACCGGGGGCTCAAATGGTAATATGCTAGGAATGCTATGTGCGCGTCAAGCAATGCTTCCAACTTCAACACAGAGTGGATTTGATGGTAGAGAAATGGTTGTTTTTGTTTCAGAAGAAGCGCATTATTCTGTCTTGATGGCAGCAAATGTTCTAGGGATCGGTCACCGTAATGTAATCAAAATTAGGTGTGATTCAGATGGCAAAATGAAACCTTCATCACTGGAGGATGAAATTGAGTTCGCGAAAAAAGAGGGAAGAGTGCCCTTTTGTGTTGTCGCTACTGCTGGAACTACGGTAAGAGGTTCATTTGATCCGATTAAAGAAATAGCTGATATCGCTCACCGTGAAGGTCTCTGGTATCATATCGATGCTGCTTGGGGTGGTAGTTGCCTATTCTCAAATGAACTAAATTCACTGATGTCAGGATGCGATTTGGCCGATTCAGTTTGTTGGGATGCTCACAAAATGCTTGGGATGCCATTAATTTGTAGCCTATTTGTGGTCAAAGACAAATCGGTATTAGGGAGAGTTTGTGCCCATGGTGATTCAGCTCATTATTTATTCCATACAGATACTGAAGATGTTGACTTAGGTCGCTATTCACTCCAATGTGGACGCAGAAATGATGCATTGAAATTGTGGCTTGCTTGGAGAGAAAAGGGCGATGCAGGATGGGCGAGAATGGTTGAAAAATATGCTTCTCTAGCCCAATATTTAGAGAATAAAGTAAATCAAGAAACATGTTTGACAATGATGTCATCACGGCAATGGACTAATGTTTGTTTCCGTTTTGACCCGCAGCAAGATGATGTGGATTTAAACGCACTTAATGGAGAGATTAGGGAACGAATAATGCAAGATGGTAAGTTCATGTTTTCTAAGGCAAATATAGGTGATGATGTTATCTTAAGATTAGTAATTTCTAATCCAAAGGTTAGTGAAAGGACTCTTGATGCCTTGGTAACTGAAATAATTACAGTTGGATATGATGTTGTAAATAATATCCCTGCATAAGATACGAATCATGAAAAGTCCTCTTGTTGAAGTTTAAGTGACAGTTCTGAACCGGTGATAATATGAGCGAAGGCAAACCAATGCGTACCGCCCTATATGATGAACATGTTTCACTTGAAGCAAATATCGTTGATTTTCATGGTTTTGAATTACCAATTTGGTATTCCAATATCAAGGCAGAACACTTAGCCTGTAGATCTGGAGCAGGATTGTTTGATGTTTCCCATATGGGATCCTTTCGAATGTCCGGAGATTCGGTAAAGCAGTGGATGGAGAGTATTGCGACACAAAAAGTAACGGCAATTGGAGCAACACGTTGTGCCTATACACATTTCTTGGATGACAATGGCCATCTTATTGACGATATGATCTTCGCAGTGGTAAGTGAAACTGAAATCTTAGGGGTTCCAAATGCTTCAATGATTGGAGTGATGTGGGATTGGTTTACAGCAAATTTACCTGAAGATGGCTCAATCACATTAGAAAATCTGTCAAATGAAACTTCTATCATGGCGCTACAAGGTCCAAAGTCAAAAGACCTACTAACATCAATCTTATCTGATGATAATCACGTTGGAAGGTTTAGATGGAAACAAATTGAAAGCAACTCACTGAATATTTCCGGATGGATACAAGGTACCGGATATACCGGAGAAGCCGGATACGAAATTTTTGTTCCTAATGAGCAAGCACCACTCCTTTGGAGAGCCCTAATCAATGCAGGGGCAACACCAGTTGGATTGGGTGCAAGAGATACCCTTCGGCTGGAAAAAGGATATTTATTATCTGGAGTTGATTTTTGTTGGCCACCTCTTCAAGATGAAAATTCCGATGGTTTCCTTACAAGAGATTCATGGGAAACAAATGTTCCTTTTGGAGTAGAATTGGAGCATGAATTTATTGGCAAGAGTAGGGTTATTTCTCATTCTCCAACCGATGAAAAATGGTGGGGGGTAAAGTATGTTGAAAGAGGACCACTACCACGTCCAGGCAAGGAAGTTACAGATTTGAATGGCAATTTAATTGGCCGATTATCATCAGGTGCACCTGCACCAAGCTTGGAAAATGTAGGCATTGGAATTGGATATATTCGTGGAGTTTCTGTAGGAGATGAAGTTCTAATAGTTGCCAGCCTAAGAAAATCGGTGAGGGCTGTTGTTGTCAGCCCGCCATTTGTTTGAACTCAGTCAAGTAATGGTAGAACAGATGAGAGAAACTTTTTCTTTTCTCTTTGTGAGGTAATTTTCAATTCAACTATTGTTCCTTTTAGCTCTAACAATGCATCACAGGCAGCCTGTGCATCATCCCATGCTACTGCGCGACCAATTTCTTCTGATTCTGCCAACTCTCCCAT
>JANXHP010000022.1 GCA_024958795.1 Candidatus Poseidoniaceae archaeon
TGGAGTAGATGCTGATATTGAGGTCAGTGTATTGATTTCTACGCTTGAAGGTATGGAACTTCATAACCAATCAACCAATTATACAATATTGGCTTCGAGCAGTACTCCAATCGATTACTCATTTCCAAACATGCCATATGGTTTTTCAAACCTTGTTGTTACTATGACTGGAGATACTGGCACTGTTGATTCAAATTATGTCACAGAATTTAACAGAACGATTCAACGGCTTCGTCCAGCACAATTATCAATTGAAGAGATAACAGTAATTCCAGTAGATAGTTCAGGAAATCCAACAGGTAATGAGAGTATGAGAGATGGAGATTATGCAATTATTAGCGCATCTGTAGAAAATCTTGGTGACTTACAATGGTCAAGTGATGTTGATGTTTTCATTAGTGGTCAAGATTATCTTGAATCACATATGGCGAGTGCAAGTATTGCTGCCACTTCAACTACAATATTACAATTTTATTCTTCTACGCAGTTTGATGAAACTAATTCGAATCTTAGTTCTCATTACTCGGTAAATGTTTCAATCACAAGTCCGCCTCCATCTCAAAATGAATTATTCCAAATCACTACTTTTGAGGTTGGACCACCACCTTTGGCGAGAATTGATATGAATCTATTGCACCTTAATCCAGATGTAAACGCAGGTGGAGTGGCACTGTGGAATTTATCTGTAGAAAACAATGGAGATATTGACTATAATGGAACAATAACTTGCGTATTTAGTGGAGGGGAAGTAGAATATTCTAGTTTGATTGACCTAGCACCTACTAACAATACTACGATTTCAATAAGCGCCTCGGCTCGTCCAGGGGTTCTAACCTGCCAGACCGATGAGCAGAGGATTTGGGATGATTCAACTAGCCCCGTTTATTCGACTCTTTCCATGACTGCTGCAGCATTTGAAGCTGCTGGATCATCTTTTCCAGCCACATTAGGTGGTCCTTGGCATAAAGGAGATGTAGCAACCTTTTCGATGCTGGTTAGGAATCATGGTGATAATGACGGAATGGTTCAACTACGTTGTGAAATAAACGGCGTTGTAAGTTTGAGTGAATCGTTAAGTTTAGCCGTTGATGCTGCAGGTGAAGTCTCCGTAGATATTCAAATGATTACAACAGGTCAAAACCAAGTCAATTGGTCATTGGTTTCTTCTAACGGTGCGATAGATTCGGGGTTGGAAGGAATTATCAACATACCTGTGTCTAGCCAGCAAAGTATTACGCCACAAATTAGTACTGTTGAATGGGATTCTACTAATGGTATTACTTTCACATGGGAAGTTGAACTTGACACAGGTGTTGAAAGAGAGATTCAATTACGATTAGGATATGATTTAGGCGGTTCAGAAATTTATCCATTTGATTCGATAATCACCGTATATCCTGGAATGACTACTGGGCAATATGTGATTGGGCATATTGATGCTGAAAAAGTAGCAATACGCGTTAATTCTGTTAATTGGACCTTGGGACCTGGGCCAACATCTGCAACAAAGTTGGTACCCACGGAACGTCCAGCATATTCTATTCTAATGAATCCACTATCTTCTCCGCGAGATCCAACAGAAGGTGATGAGGTGAGTATTACTGTAGATATTTCAAATACCGGTTTGATTGATGGAATTTCTGGCCAACTATTTATTGTTGATTCAAATGGTGTATTGCTGGCTCAAAGTGAGACTGATATCCTACTCTCTGGGGAAGAAAAGGAAATTATTCTCAGTGTTGTTTGGCCATCTGGCTCCGATGTTGGTTTGACCGCAAAGTGGAGTATTGGTCAGCAAATTATCACTTCAAGTCAAACTTATTCTTCTGGTGTTGCAGTTTCTTCTTCATCCCAGTCATATGAGATTCCGTGGATTGGAATATTATCTGGAATTGCGATTGCAGGTGCCGTTATCCTTGCAATGAGGCTCATGAATACATCAAAAGAGAGCACTTCTGCAAAACCTCAAAGCAAGAGTAGAACTCCAAAAACCAAGAAACCGAATACAAAATCAAAAACCGTCGCTACTAGTAAAGACAGAAAGGTGCAAGTTGGTTGTCCAGAATGTGCAAGACAATTGCGTGTTCCGTCATCATATACAGGTAAAGTTAGGTGCCCAGATTGTTCTACACGGTTTGATGTAACATCAAGAGATGAACCTAGTCAAGAAGAGGAAATTGAAGAAATAGTGGAGCAAGAAAAGAAAGAAATTTCGTGCCCAGATTGTGCACAGTCCTTGAGAGTCCCGACTGATTATACGGGCTCAGTACGTTGTCCTGCTTGTAAAATTGTATTTACAGCAAATTCTGGATAAGCAAGGGTTGATGGGTAAGGATGAACTGGGACTGTTATGAGTGGGCATTTTCAAGAGTTTGAAGATGAATACTTAGAGACGATGTATGGGTATTACGAGCATGACCAGGATGCACTGGTTAGAACTGGTGAATTAGCTAACGCCTTGAAAGTCTCACCCGCATCAGCGACGGAAATGGTTCAAAGATTAGCATCAAAGGGTCTTTTAGATTACATTCCCTACAAAGGGGCTAGTTTAACAGAATTAGGACTTTCATTGGGGCGGCAGATGAAGAGAAGACATCGATTGGCTGAAGTATTATTGGATAAGTTGCCTTTTTATGGTAATATTCATCATACTGCTTGTAGACTTGAGCATGCAATTGATGATGAATTAGAAATTGCCCTTTCTCTATTGCTAGATCAACCAAATGTTGACCCTTCGGGTAGAGAAATACCTCCTGCTAGAGATGAGATTGCAGCAAAAATAAATGAAATTGCAAGCGGTTTGCGTCCAATGAGTGCCCTCCCCGATAATAGTGAAGGCGAGATTAGAATGATGGTGTTAAGTGAAACTGGAATAACATCATTATCTGATTTGGGTGTGAAAATTGGTACACGTGTGAAGAAAAATAAAGGTCGATGGCAAACATCAGAAGGGATTTATATTGAAATGTCAAATAGTATAGCTGAAAAAATATTAGTGAGTTGCTAAAATCTGTCAATTATTAGTCAATCATAAAAAGCAACGGCCTTTTTCAATAAATATGGAGGAGGGTGAGATGGTGATTGAAAACCCTCCGAAGTCGAAGTCTAAAGAAAAAACTGGACTTTTTTCTAAACTATTGGCGGTCTCACCAATTGGTGAAAAGGCAACTGCCAAAGATTGGGAAGCGGTATTTCTCGCAATAGATAAGCAAATCATCACTTTTGGTCTTCGAATCATTTTATTTTTGCCAGCATTTGCATTATTCACATACTTCATTGCATGGGCATTCTCTACGGGTTCCCCAGAGTGGTGGTTGGACAATATTGAGCCAACTATTGGATTGACTTTTTCAATTACATTAGTTGCAATCACATTCGTAATTCTCTTTGGATATATATTGTCACTCATCGTCCACCGTCATCGTCTTGGGCTTTCAAATCGTGTGTTTAACGATGAAGTAAAACTCTCAAATGCAGCACATAGGCCAGTACAATCATTGCAAGGATATGATGGGTTAGTTGATAGGATGAACAGAGCCATAAGTAAAACAAATACTAGTTTGCTATTCGCTATAATCAGTGCAGTTCTATTGAGTATTATTTTCTATATCGGTTCTGAACATCAATCCGGAATGATACTGTTATTGGGGTCTTTTTCTCTGATGCTGTTATCGATTGGCCAACATTTGGCAACTAGGTCACATCAATTTAGCATGGTTGATCGAACTGGGTTGCTTGATGCGTACGACCCTGCGATTCACCCTTCAACAATAAATTCTGTTTTCAATGATTTGTTAATGACTCATATGGACCCTTTGATGAGGGCGCAATATGTTGATTTTACAAAAAGTATTGAAGCAAATATTCATGCAAATGTTGACGTTGATTTTGCGAGAGAAAAAATGTTGATGACATTGTATAGGCACTCATGTGGATTGGATAGAAATACAATGGTTTCTGAATTATCAGAGGTGTTGAATGACAATGGATTGCAATTGATTATCTCTCATGAAGTATTCACATTGGAAGTTTGGCTTTCATTAATAGAACATGTCTCAAAGGCCTGTCCAGCATTCTTTAGGATGATAGACCGTTTAGAACATGAGATTGAAGTTGGAAATAATCCAGCACTGAAAGACTTAGTATTCGAAGTTGATTTGGAAAATGTCGTTAGCAATAGAGCAAATTTGTTCACAATAATTCATAATCTTGGTGAGACTGAAAGGACAGTAGTTTTTAGAGTTCAAACACCAGATTTCCGTCCGAATGATGTGGCATTGACCTACAGGTTAATGCCTGGGGAAAAATATTGGTGGTCTAATAGAGAACTGCCAAGCCACGCTCAAGGTGACGACGATACTTTGGGTGTAATGAGTGGATTGCTAAGAGATGGAACAGTTGCTTGGCAGTCACTATTACCAACTACTACAGGAGAAGCAACCGTTTCTATTCGCCTTGAACAACAAAGTGGAGAATTATTGGTCGGTAGGCAAATCAATGTTAGAGTAAGATCTGAATTTAGAGCAATGGTACGTTCGTCTGGTTCACTCGCTGCTAATTTGACAGGAACTCTTGGATTATTGAGTGCAATCTTCATGCAAATGTATGCACTATTTGGTCAATATTGAGGCCAAATAGTCTTGACGCATCATCCATAGCCTTGAAATGGTTAATGCTGTGGAAGATACATGCGCGGAATGAAAGACGATGCTGAGGAGAAGCCCGATGCGGAGCTTCGTGAGGAACTTCAGACAATGGAGGCGAAAGTCCGTAAGTTGCGAGAAACACGTAATTCATTCAGTGATTCTGCTAAGCAGACTGCTGATAAGCGCAATGCGATTCAAGCACAATTCAAGGAACACAGAGAGAAATCCTCTCTAGTTCTTTCAGAAGTAAAAGTTATCCGTGCTGAGATAAAACTGTTCAAAGAGAAGAGAAATGCAATTCAAGACCAAGTCCGCCAATTAATCTCTCAAGCAAAGGGGCGTCGCGGTGAAAAGAACGAGAAGCGTTCTGCTACTGCTGAATTTGCCCAACTAAAGCAAGAGGTTGACAATATGGAAAGGACTTTCGAAACTTCAAGTGTTGGTCCAAAGAAGGAGAAGGAGATGATGGCAAGCCTCAAATTGAAGCACCGTCGTATTGCTGAATTAGAACCAGAGGTTGAGAAATTTGAACTTGTAAGTGTTGATTTGTCTGATCTTGATGGCTCAATTAAAATTCTAAAGTCTGAAGCAGATGCTGCACATGCAGCAATGATAGAAGCAGTTGGCCGTGTTACAGAAAAATCAGAAGAATTGGATGAAGTATTTGCACATCGTGATTTCCTCAAAGCAGAAGGCGATAGGTTTCATGAAGAATATCTAGAGTTTAGAAAGAAAGCTGATGAGATGCATGAAAAGACGGTTGAGTTGATGAAGGATGTTGACAAAGCACGTGACCAATTAAAACTCGCAAAGAAAGAGAGAGAGTCTTGGATTACCGATCACAATAAATCCGTCAAAAGTCAAATGTCAACAGGTGCAAGTTCAGAAAAAGTTGCTGACGAATTAGTTAGCGGTTTGATTTCTTCTGGTTCTTTGAGAATGGGTGGAACAAGTAACAAAGACAGCGGTGGAACATCACGTCTGGCCATAGGAAAGTCCTCCAAAAAAGCGGGAATGCGCCGAATTGACATGCAAAACCGACGCCGATGAGGTGGAACTGATGTATGGGGTCATCATGGCTGGTGGTCAAGGTACGAGATTGCGTCCTTTGACTTTAACTCGTCCAAAACCGATGGTTGAAGTTTTAGGTCGTCCAGTTATTGATTTTGTTAAAGATGCAATGTTAGAGGCCGGTATTGACAATGTAATTGTCACTACAGGATACCGAGGAGAACAACTTCAAAAACACATTTCTACTTGGCCAAAACAGGCATTGAAACACCACTCTAGGGAAATATCTGCACGCATTAATCAAGAAAATACTCCGATGGGTACTGCTGGAAGTGTTCGACTTCTAGGTGATTTATTAACAGAAACATTTGTTGTTGGTTCAGGTGATTCCGTAGCATCCTTTGATATTTCAGGACTATTACAAGCTCACAAAAAAAGTGGTGCAAAAGTAACAATGGCACTTTGGGAGGTTGAAGACCCGAGTGATTTTGGTATTGTTGGATTATCAACCTCGCATAATGGAGAATTGGATGGTGAATTACGCGAGGGATACATTAGAAAATTCAAAGAAAAGCCGAGTCCACAAGAGGCATTTAGTAATGTGATAAATGCTGGATTGTATATTATTGAACCAGAGGTTTTGGCATTGGTCCCTCTAGGTGAGAAGTTTGATTTCAGTAAGCAATTATTTCCAATGGTACTGGAAAAGAATTGGCCAATGTATGCTAAGACAATAGATGGAGTTTGGTTTGATGTTGGTAATCCTTTGGAATTGCTGAATGCTCAATCAACTTTAGTAAAGAGAATGAATGAATTACCATTCGCTATACCTGAAGGTTCAATCCTTCCCGATGACGGTTTTTGCATGAAAGATTCTGTAATTTTAGGTGATGTTGCCAGTAGTGTAATCTCCTCCAACTGTCTAGTTCAAGAGCAAGTGGAAATTTCCGAATCTTTGTTAATGTCTGGCTGTAAAATTGGTAAAAAATCATCTATAACAAATTCCGTACTTGGTCAAGATGTAGTCGTTGAAAGTGGTTGCACATTACATAACGCAGTAATAGGTGATGGAGTAGTAATTGCTGCTAATTCAGAAATAATTGACAAACGAATTCCGCAATAATGCGAATTGTGCCGGCGTATCACTCATATACCCCTGAATGCCCGAGCAAATTATGACAATGCCTCATAACGGCCAAGAGGTCGTAAGAACCTTCAACAGAACATGGGATGAGATTGAACAAATGCTTACACTTGCTGAAGCAAAACGTAAGCAGTGGAAGAATTGGTTTGATGATTGCAAGAATTCTGGAGATCGTGAAGGAATGAAGGAAGCCGCAAGAAATCACAAAGCATTAGATGGAGTAATTAAGACACTTCGCTGGACATTAGGTGAAGTCGGAGTAGAGGATCCACTAGCATAGTAATTCTATAGAATGATATTTAGAATGGTATTTTTTCAAAGTCCACGCTGATCATATCGGACATCAAGGGTTTCAAGCTCATCACCCTTCATAGCTGCTCCAGCCATCATAGCCATCGCTTGAGTTACTTTTTCTGCATCATCATAATGCGCAGTTGCAAGGACAATCGCATCTGCCATTGTCTTAGGATCTTCGGACTTAAATATTCCAGAGCCAACGAAGATACCATCCATTCCTAGACGCATCATATGAGATGCATCTGCAGGTGTTGCAATTCCTCCAGCAGAGAATGTGACTACAGGCAATCGCCCCATCGTTCTAACTTCATCTAGAATCTCTTTGACTTCCGAATGCATTTTTTGATCGATTGCACCAAAAGGTGTATGTTGATAATTTCCAGGCAATTTTGATTGGTTGGCTAATACTCTATATCTATCAATAATTATTTCTGCAGTTTCATCAAGCCCAGAATCATCAAGTGATTGCAACTGCTTTATTTCTTGGTCAATTAATCGAGCATGTGTGACAGCAGCAACTACATTTCCTGTCCCTGCTTCACCCTTAGTGCGTATCATTGCAGCACCTTCCCATATACGTCGGACAGCTTCTCCCAATTCAGTTGCTCCACAAACGAATGGAATATCAAAATCTTTCTTTGCAATATGGAAAAATGGGTCAGCAGGGGTTAGCACTTCGCTTTCATCAACCATATCAACTCCCATTGATTCAAGAATCCGTGCTTCACCTTCATGACCAATTCTTGCCTTTGCCATTACTGGAATTGATGTACAATCAAGAATTCCTTGAATCATATCGGGGTGACTCATTCGTGCAACTCCACCATCGCGGCGAATATCAGCAGGAACTCTTTCCAATGCCATTACTGCAACAGCTCCTGAATCTTCTGCGATAGCCGCTTGGTCTGGGTTGACGACATCCATAATGACACCACCTTGTTGCATACGGGCAAATCCACGCTTTAGCAAATCGCTACCCATTCTAAACTTAGTAAAATCAGTTTGTTTAGCCATTGCAATCAACCTTCCCAAATATGATTACTTCAAGAACATTGGCAATTCCATTGATAGAGAAGGAGAAATAATCCAATTATTTTCAATCTGCAAGAACAGGTGAATCACCTTCGGCAATTTCAGCATCAACAGACTCAACTGCATTGCGTTCTTCCCATGCTTCTTCACCATCAGGTACATCAGTATCTGCGAAAATCGCATCAACAGGACATTCAGGGATACAAGCGCCACAATCAATGCACTCATCAGGGTCAATGACTAGATATGTGTCGGCTTCTCTAAATGCTTCAACTGGGCAAACAGCAACGCATTCTTGGTACTTGTGGTCAACGCAAGCGGATGTTACAACATGTGTCATGGGTATTCCTCAAACCTGCTGATAGGGTAGCCATACATGAACCGTTTGGATAAACAATCTCAATGATTTGTGGAGAAACGGATGGAAAAAACCTCAATCTGACAATTCAATGGCATTTTTGATAGTAATTTGAGCTTCTTCTAATGGGTCTTGCCCAGGATATACTTGGATTTTTGTTTGTCCTTTGACAGTTGCTTGACTACCCGGCTGAGATAGTGTTAGTATTCCACTTATCAAATCACTTTGGTCCAATCTAAAGTGGATAACATTTGCCTCATCCAAGCGAGTAATTAATTCGGACAAGATTATTTGCAAATTCTCCTTTCCAATATTCGCAAGAGCCTTTTGTGCAGCACCAGAACGAGTTAATTTTGCAGAGACCATATGGATTGAAGAGCCATAGTATGAGTTGGTGCGTTCAATTTCTATTGCTTCCTCGTCACCTATTAGGGTAGCCAATGCTTCGGCGAGTACCATTTCATCTTCTATGCCGCTGGCTGTTGCTCTCCATGTGAGTTGGTGAACTGCCATGATTGAGGGTGATAGTGAGAGGGATTTGATACTAACTCCGAATATGCGTGCAATCCTTTGGTTTCAAAGTTCAAAATTGAGGGGGCTGTTCATATAGGGGTGGTTAGTCGGCGGAATGCAAGTGGGGTAGCCCCCGCAAGACAACACCGAGAGTGACTCCAATGGCGAAGAAAGTTAGTGCAAGAGCACGTGCATCAGCACGTAAGCAACGTGACAAGTGGAAGATGAAGCGATGGTACACAATCCGTGCCCCTCGTCATCCATGGGATTTCAGACAAATTGGAGAAACAATCGGTGAGTCCGATGAACACATTATGGGCCGTGTCTATGAAATGACACTGCAAGAATTCAATGGCGATTTTACTAAGATGCATATCATTCTTAGATTCAGAGTTACTGAAGTAGTTGGCAGAGATGCATTGACTACTTTCATCGGTCACCATCACCAGACAGATCACACACGCCGTCAAATCCGCCGATACCGTGGTAAGGTTGACGATGTTGTTGATGTAGTTTCAACAGATGGTTACTTAGTACGTTTGAAGCCGCTGATCATTACTCAAAAGCGCGTTCAGACATCAGTAAAGCAAGCAATGCGTTCAAAGGCTGCAGAAGTAATTCGTGCATTTGCCTCCAAGAACACTTTCTCTAAAATCCAAGAATCAATTCTTGGTGGTGAATTAGAAGGAGAAATCCTCAACGCAGTAAAGCCGATTTATCCAGTCAAGTCAGTGGCAATTCACAAGAGTCAACTATTGCAAGAGGGTGTTGTCAACGAAAAGGGACCAACCTTAGATGACATCCATGCAGATGAAGCACGCCAAGAAGCAGAATTGAAAGCCAAGAAGGCTGCAGCAGTTGCAGCAGCAATGGATGGAGAAGAAGCTGAGGAAGAGGAAGTCGCTGAAGCACCATCTATTCTTGATGCTGCAGAGGCACTAGAGCCAGCGAGTGAGAAATCCGAAGAAACTGTCGAAGAAGCGCCTGCTGAAGAAGCGCCTGTTGAAGAAGCGCCTGCTGAAGAAGTTGCGGCAAGCGCCGATTATAGTTCAATGACTGTTGCTGAACTCAAGGAACTCTTGAAGGCTGCAGGAAAACCAGTTTCTGGAAAGAAGGCAGATTTGATTACTCGTCTAAACGAGTGAGTATTTTGAGACCCAGTTCTCTTTAATGCCAGCGAAAGCAAGGTCCTGGAAGGTTTGTAGCCGTAGGTTTGACATTGTAGGACGATAGGCGATTATTATGCAGAGGTTAGCAGTTATAGGTGGAACCGGTCTGATTGAAATGACATTTGACCAACAATTGGCCGGTGCAGGATTGACATTAGAACGAAGAGATGACCTTGTTGTTGAAACTAATTGGGGTGATGTTCCGCTAACCTGCTTGAGGCTTAGTAGTGATGAAGGAGAAAAGGAGTTAATCTTTTTACAACGCCATCACAATCAAGGAACTGCGAGTAAACCACCACACATGATTGAGCATAGAGCAAATATTAGCGCTTTGGTTAATAGTGGCTGTGATGCGATAATGGCAGTATGCTCAGTTGGTGCAATCTCAGCCGATTTCCCACCTGGAAAAGTTGCGCTGGCCGACCAATATATTGACTTTACAGGAGTTGCAAGTACTTTCCATCATCAAGATGCAACCTTCACATCTGTTACTGAACCATTTAGCAGAGAATTGAATGACAGGTTGCAGACCATTCTATGCGAAGCACAATCATTTTCTGAATCTGAAAGATTGAGATATACATATTGGCTAGCCCATGGTCCGCAATTCGAAACTCGCGCAGAAGTAGATGCAATAGAGAAATTGGGTGGCAACATGGTTGGCATGACTATGCCGCGTGAAGCAAAATTATGCAGAGAACTTGAAATTCCATATGCAGCAGTCTGCATTTCATCAAATTGGGCTGCTGGCAGGGAGCCAGGGGATGATTCAGCAGATCTTTCCCATCTCTCAGTATCTGCAGAAGCTAACAAAAGATTGGCACCAGTGTGGAGATGTGTCATAGAATTGCTGTCGCAAGGTTGATGCCCTGTCCATGATAAGGATTGAGCAATGACTGCAGCAAGTGTTGACAAATGGATGAACCATCAAGCTATTGATGAGTGGGAAATAATGGTTAAGAAGGTCGCTGCTTTCCACCATAAGCATGATTTTGCAAATAAAAATGGACATGATATGGGCTATCGGATTGCACTAACCGTTGAAGAACTTGGAGAGTTATCCGCAGCAATTACTAAGGGAAAACCAATTGAAGAATGTGCTGAAGAGATGGCAGACATTTTGATTTTGTTAATGGGTCATTCTATTGCAATGGATATTGATTTAAAATCTGCATTTGAAAAGAAGTATCAAAGGATAATGAAACGCGAGGCATTAACAGGCCGTCTTGGCGTAAGAGTTACTGAGTATAAAGGAGACTAGTGTCACAAGTAAGTATTTGTTAACAAATCCAGTGCTGAAAAGTCATTGGGTGTTGGTCCTTTGGACCTGCGGGATGATGCTTCTCTCCAATCAACACATATCCTAGTTGTGAAATATCAGGTGCATGGGTGTCAGCATCTTCAACTTCAGTATGAATAATTGTTCTATGTATCTCTTTACAATGGTCAATAAATAATGAATAAATCTCACCACCACCGATAATAATTATTTCCTCATTTTGTGACAATTCTAATACTTGCTCAAAATCCATAACTTCAACATCCTGGCGCTGAGTTCTTGACATCACAATATTTCTTCGCTTAGGTAATCCTCCAGATGGCAAACTATCCCATGTTTTTCGACCCATTACAACCGTTTTTCGGATTGTAATCCTCTTGAAATGCTGTAAATCAGAAGATTGTTTCCATGGTAAATCTCCATCTTTACCAATAGCTCCTTTTAGGTCACAAGCATAAATCATTGACAGCATTAGAATCCCTCAAATAGCGATTGGAGCTTTGATATGTTCATGGTGCTCATATCCAATTATTTCAATATCATCAAAATCAAATTGGTCAATTTGCATGATTTGTGGATTCAATTTTAGTTGCGGAAGTTGCAAGGGCTTGCGGCTAACTTGCAAATTTGCTTGTTCAAGATGATTATTGTATAGGTGGGCATCTCCAAGAGTGTGAACAAATGTCCCTGCTTCAAGACTACATACTTGGGCCATCATATGGGTTAGAAGTGCGTAGGAAGCGATATTGAACGGAACTCCAAGAAATACATCTGCACTTCTTTGATAGAGTTGACAATTTAGTTTTCCATTAGCAACATGGAATTGGAAAAATGCATGGCATGGCATCAAAGCCATCTCATTTAATTCACCAACATTCCATGCAGATACGATAATCCTCCGTGAATTTGGATTATTCTTTATCATTTCAACCGCTTCTGTAACTTGATCTATTACACGTCCATCCTTAGCCTCCCATTTACGCCATTGCTTGCCATAAACAGGTCCCAAGTCGCCATTTTCATCTGCCCATTCATTCCAAATACGTACACCATTATCTTGTAAATATTTTACATTGGTGTCCCCCTTAAGAAACCACAACAATTCATAGACAATTGATTTCAGGTGCAGTTTTTTTGTCGTTACCATTGGAAATCCATCGGATAAATCAAATCTCATTTGATGACCGAATACAGATTTTGTTCCAGTACCAGTGCGGTCACCTTTGTCTTCACCCTTATCGAGGATAGTTTGGATGAGGTCTAGGTAGGTCTGCATACTATCACCGTTTCAAAGCCAGCATTGACAGCACTTGAGGATTACCGATTCAAATATTTGGAATTGCAATCATTTTCTCTAAAAAAATACGGTCTGTTTGCTCAAAAGGGTTTTCAATATAATGGGCAATTTGTTCATCACTACAAGCATTAACATAGGGTCTGATTTGATCAATAACATGATTCATTGTCCACATAGAACATACATATTTAAGTCGTGCAATTGCAAATATTGAGGCTAAACCATCTTGTGAATTACCATTCTCAATTTCATATATCGCCTGAAGTAACTGTTTCTTGTTTTCTGTATTGAATGCAAGTCTTATTGATTCTGCTTTACATTCAAGTCCTAAGTGATGATCAATTATTTGCTGTTCAATAGAGACTTTCTCCATTGTTTTTGGAGTTAATTCCATTGGCCACCTTGCTTCACCCAGAAGTAATAAACTGATTAATGGGTCAATGTAGGCTGTGTTTGAATTATGCGATTCCAAGACACATACCTTACGGCGATTTATTTTCAATATGAAGTGAAAATTATTAATGAAATAACAGTTTTCAATTGTTTGGAAAGGGTCCAATACTATTTTCAAATCACCAACGCGGCAGTAAACAGTTGGTCTTTTTGCAATTGCATCATTCAGTTTCCATGATTTTGAAGAATCAATTATTTCCTTGAATAATTTGATTCCCTTTATCTCCGCATCTACTCTTTCCTGTGGTAATTCCTTCGGCAGGGTCAAGGTGCCAATCGCAGTATCTACTTCTCTCACGAAATATCAATGACTCTAGGATTTATCAAGTATTGAGCCGTGCAAACTTTTTCGAATAAATAATCAAGAAATCTTCCATATTTACTCATGGTGCCCCAAGTGCTGCAATTGAACCCATCAACTGGTCAGTGAATTTTCGATATAACTTGGATAATGCTGCTCTAATTTCATGGTCTTCACCTTGTGCGATAGCAGATAGTGACTGAGAGTTCATATCACCGCCAGCAGGATCTGCTAACCATTGTAGCCAAGTAATTCCTTCACCAGCATGAAAATTCAATCTCTTCCATAAACGTGGAAATTTGTGGTACTGAGGTTGCATACATTGGCGGGTTCCAATTAGAGCAATAGGAATGACAACAGAATTTGGATAGGATGCAGCTAGTCTGGCAACACCAGTTTTTCCTGGAAGTAGGAATGGGGACTCTTTACGTTTTGAGCGAGTTCCTTCTGGAAAGATACCTAGTGCTCTGTTGGCGACTAAAATGTCTGCAGCACTAGCCAATGCATCATTTGCACCTGCTTCTCGTTGAGTTTCAATTTGTCCGGTGGAGTGCATAACTGTACGCAATAATGGATTATTAAAGTGTCCATCTTTTGCAAGATAGTGAGTTGTTCTTCTTGAACTAGCGATAACTAATATCGGATCAATATGCGAAAGATGATTCGCAGCAAGGATAGTTGCTCCTTTACGAGGGATATTGTGAGAGCCACGAATGTTCAATCTGAGTAGGGGGCGAAGTATTGGCGGAATTATATATCTCAAAATACTGTAAGTTGGTGTTGCAGGAATTCCTTTTCCGGTTGGATTTATTATCCAATGCGGACGCAAACTTTCCCATGCCTGTATTAGATGGGAGTCTGGTTGCATGGAGTTGCCTCATGCTTTTTGCCTTTGAGTGTTACCTCTCTTTCATAGCCAGCAACCTCATTTGTTACACATAGGCATAATGTTGAGTGCAAATAATGAAGAAGGGACAGCCTGAGCACTGGGTGAGGGAATCTCATGACCAAAGGAACGAGACTCCTAACAATTCTTGTTCTTTGCACAATTATTAGTTTAACTTGGATTCCACCTGCATTGGCTGAGCTTGAATGGGAAAGTGATGGTTGGCTAACCACTTCACTAGCTACTGATAGATTGGAAAATGGTGATGAATTTGGTTGCTACCAAATGCTACATTTATCCTGGAAATTAGATCCTGGTGCAATGGCAATAGAATGCAGAGATTATATTGAAAATAATATCAATGCAAGTAAATGGGGGCACAATGTAATGTCTACGTATACACCTTCTAGTTTATCAATGACGCAGCATGAAATTATTGCCAAGCAAGGACTGGTTGTTCATGGAGATGAAACTGGGTTAGAAGAAAGTGCTTGGCATGATTCACAAGATGTACCTATAGACATTTGGGATTGGTATAATCTTGGGCGACGTGGCGGAAGTTTAGAGCAGATAGTTGGTTCAGTAGATACTGTAAAAAATGCAGTTGAGGAGGGTGGTTTAGTCAATCTATATTGGATTGGTAGAGTAGATGATGCTAGCATTAGATATGACCGTGACATTGCAAATTATCTCAATGATGATGCCGATGCTTGGTTAACAACTTGGGGAGAGAGTTGGTCGTATTGGACAGTTGATAGATGTTATGAATTTGTTGATGAATTAATCCAACAAGAGAATGAAACAATTCTATATTTTGAGTCACTACAGACTGAATCATGTAACTCAGTTGCTCCTGAGGCTTGGAATGTTCCAATCACTTGGAAGATTGATACTGATGGAATAGATATTAGCGAAATCAGAATAATTAACACGGGATTAGAAGACACTAATCTATCAAATATCGCCGGTTCTAAGAATAGTGTTGAGGGATGGTTTCAGGTTAGTGGAGAATATCTTCATCTTTCAGTTCTAAATGGTCACAGAGTCGAGATTCATTTCTCTGAACAAACAAATGAGTACGACATTATTGGTCGCTCTCAATTTTGGAATAACCATTCAACTGCAGTAACAATTGCATCACATCACACTTCAGACTTATTCCTGTGGTCAAAGGGATTTACTGATTATAGTTCTATAAAATTCACTTGGCTATTAGAACCAAGACTATCCGATGGTTATACTGCTTGGCTACCAATTGCGGTTATTGCTATCACTTCCTCTACGATTTTAGGAATGTTGTATCTGCTAAAACGAGAAGGAATTGGTCCGTTGGCTGGAAAAAAGAGTTAGAGAAAAGGGCAGATTTTGTCTTTCTCAATGCGAAGCCTTGATGCCTAATTGAAGTCGCCAATGAATTAGAGGCAATGAATATGGGTGGCGAAGATTTAGTTATCGACCCATGGGGTAGTGCACAATCTACCGATTATAGCAGGATAATTGAACAATTTGGGTTATCCTCCATGAATAATATCCAGATGCCATCCCCTTCACGCTTACATCGAAGAGGAATCGTTTTCGCACACCGTGATTTAGACATGATATTAGATGCTCAAAGATCGGGTGATCCTTTTGGCGTTTTGACCGGATTGATGCCAAGTGGCCAGATGCACATGGGTCATTCAATGGTTATAGATCAAGTAAAATGGTTTCAGCAAAATGGAGGCGATGTCACCATTGCAGTTGCCGATTTAGAAAGCCAGGCAACTAGAGGAGTTTCACTTGAAAAAGGCCGAGAGACTGCATTGACAGAATATATTGCTAATTATGCTGCACTTGGCTTGGACCCTGAAAAAACGAATGTATACTTCCAATCATCTCGCCCAATCGTTCAAAGAATGGGTTTCCAATTAGGCAAGAGAACAAACCTAAATGAATTTGAATCAATTTATGGCTTCAATGGTGAAACTAATCTCGCTCATGTACAAGCTCCCTTGGTACAAGTTGGAGATATTTTGCACCCTCAAACTGAAGAGTATGGTGGATTACGCCCTATTGTTGTACCAGTTGGTGTTGACCAAGACCCACATCTTCGCTTAACTAGAGGCTTGGCTGCAAAAACCAATTGGTTTAATGTCAAAGATGCGAAACTTGGAATATTGATAGGTCTTTCTGTACAGGAAGAAAATGCAGCGATACTTGGTCAATTACCAAATGGAAGAATGGATAAAGAGAGATTACAGCAAATCTTTGATGGAATTGTTGGGTGCCTACAACATCTAGGGTTTTCAGATATTATGTCCAGTCCAAAACAGGGAACTGTGCATGTTCCAAGTGCGACTCAAAAGGATAAAGGGAAGATTCGCATGGCTTTGCTTCAATATGAACGCTCATTAGGTGGAATGGGATTACTTGCTCCATCTTCAACTTATCATCACTTTGCCGTAGGATTGACAGGCGACAAAATGAGTAGCAGTCAGCCGAAAACAACTCTGTTTTTGAGAGATGAATTGTCCTCGGTTGAGAAGAAAATAAAGCGGGCATTTTCCGGTGGGCAATCAACAGTGGAAGAGCATAAAAGACTTGGTGGCAATCCTGATATCGATGTCGCATATCAGTACATGATGTATTTCTTTGAAGACGATGATTCATACTTGGCAGAAATAAATAGTGCATATCGCTCTGGAAAATTATTGGCTGGAGAAATGAAACAATTGTGCATTGACAGAGCGTTAGCATGGCTCGGCAATCTCCACGAAATGAGAGATCAGACTGCACATTTAGTCAATGACTTCCTTGCAGTTGATGCTAAATGAGCATCTAATCGTTGGACAATACTGGCGGGTCTGGTCCCACAGGAAGTTCCGCCAATTCATCATCACTCAGTTCCCTTTCAGTAGAATCTTCGTGGATGATCATAGAATGGCCATTTGGGTCAAGCAACTCTAACGTGACTGGCTGTGATGAATCTTCCTTCAATGATTCAATTGTTTTCAACATATTTTCTAATCTATCAATCGCTTCCATCGTTTTCTCAAGTCCTTCATCAATTTCACCAGCAGCATGCTGTAAAGCCTCATTTTGAATATCTCTTAATACAATATTTATCACATCAACAAAACGATTCATTACACCTTCAACATTTGATACATAGCCCGTTGAATTGCCTCCTGGATTGACAACTAAATCCAATTCTTCAACCTTTACAGTACACGAAGAGGAACGAATAACACGGGCTAATAATTTTTGAGGGCTATCAATAATAAGTTTCCATGCACCAGATTTCTTTCCTTCAGCAGGAATAAAGTCTGTTTGCCTCCATCCACAAGCATTGCAAAGAACGGTAACTTGTGTGTGCTCTCCGAAGTATGGAATCTCATCAATATGAGTCATCATTTCCACTTCACCTTCTATAGAACATATTGGGCAAGGGATGTCAACCTTTTGCGTTTGCATTACAAACGCCTCTGTCCAAGGTCGTCAGTATCGGCTGCAAATGCTTCCATATCAACGCCTTTTACTCCACGGCAACCAGGTGGGAGAAACATCAATCTAGATTCAGTAATTTGTATGATTTGACCCCCCAGATCACCCTCAATGAATTGATTAAGTTGTGCTAGAGCCGTTGTAAATTCAACCTCTCTTTTCATCAAACGACTCATTTCAATAATTGCTCCATGGTCATCGCTTAACCAATCCATAACTTGTCCAACACCGGTCAAGTCATGTAAAACTGCTCTATGAATCACCAACCCATTTGCCTCATCTTTCATTGGAGGGTTCGGGTACATCTTTTCCAAGTCGTGAAATATCAATTTTGTTTTTGGTGTTGTTCTAGCGACACTGGCCTGGGAACTCGGCATATCAAATGAACGAAGAGGATTTAACTCAACAATCGGTGATTCTGTAGTTTCATCAACACTAGATTCATCCTCTGGGTTGTCACTACTTGATTTCGCCATCGAAGCAAGCACATTTGATTCATTTGAATCTTCGATGTGTTCATCATTTTCTGGAACTAAAAAAGCATCGAGAGAGAATTGGTGGACATCCTCCTCCTCCGATTTCTTCCTCGCCATATTTTGATGGGGGTGGCGACGATTCAAGAACCCCTCCCTATACTACGCTCAAAAAATACTGGTTGAAGACCATTATTCATCATTCAAACTTCTCGCGGGGTTGATAAGGGTCCGCTGACAGGGAGTGATTGCGGCTCAAAGTTCAATAGGTGTCGCCACCGAGGATGATTGATGATGATGGACACACCACCGAATGTCGTGAAGACAGGTACTAGTACGATTGGGATTACTTTTGATGGAGGAGTTGTTGTTGGTGCCGACCACAGAGCTACAATGGGCCACTTCATTGCTAACAAGAGTGTACAAAAGTTGTTCAAAATAGGAAATAACCTTGCTTTGACGACCGCAGGTTTAGTCGGACATGCACAATCGCTTTCCCGAACTCTTTCTGCCGAAGTCTCTCTCTTTGAATTACGTCGCCAGCAGGCGATGACTGTCAAAGGGGCTGCAACACTAACCGCAAATATCCTAGTCGGCCGCCCACATTGGGTGCAGTTGCTTATCGTAGGTGTGGATGAAGATGGTAGTCATGTTTACTCAATTGACTCAGCTGGAGGTTCTATTCCAGACGTTTACTGCGCCACTGGCTCAGGTTCTCCATACATGTATGGTGTCTTGGAAGATAATTTCACAGATGGGATGAGTAGAAGCGAAGCATTGAAACTCGCGGCACGCGCCCTTCATGCATCGGGGCAGCGTGATGCAGCCTCCGGTAACGGCATGGATTTGGCAGTAATTACTGCAAAAGACGGCTACCAACAAGTATCTCAACAAGAAATTTCCAAACTTCTAAAGTGAGTACATTTAGATTCCCGCAACTCCAAGTTGCAACCATATTATATGGGTACTGCCAGTTTATTGGGCGAAGCGGGAGAAGGTGAATAAATGCGCCAAACATTCAAACAAATAAAAGATGAAATAGCCAAGATTATCCCAAAGTCAGTGGATTATTCGGTGGACTTAGAAGCCGGTGATATTGTTATAGTAACTACAATGTTAGATCGATTCACAGGTTCTGAAGGTTTCTTGGGAAAAATATCAAAGACAATCAAAAAGAAAATTATCCTTAGACCGGATGAAAGCATAATGATGTCTGAAGAAGATACTTTGAAAATAATCAAGGAAAATATTTCTGATGATGTTGACATCAATCAAATATACTTTGACAAATGTTTACGTGAATTAATAATTCAATGTGATAAACCTGGAAATGCAATTGGAAGAAAAGGTGCGAATTTAAAAGAAATACGCGACAAAAGTGGTTGGCTTGTGAAAGTTGAAAGAACTCCACCTATTCATTCAAAGACTGTACATGATGTTCGGGGATATAGGCAGGCAAATCATGAAGAAAGAAGGAAATTATTGAAGGATTTTGGACTTAATATCTATCGCCCAACAAGACCAGGCCAGCAATGGGCTCGATTGACAGCCCTTGGCTCCTATAGAGAAGTCGGAAGGGCTTGTCATTATGTGACGACAAATGAATCAAGAGTGATGATAGATGTTGGAGTAAATATTGCTAGTGATACAGATCCTATGCCATATTTCACTGCACCCGAAGCTCTACCAATAGAAAAGTTGGATGCAGTAGTATTAACCCATTCTCATTTAGATCATGCTGGAATGCTTCCAGTATTGTTCAAATATGGATATAAAGGTCCAGTTTATTGTACGCCTCCAACACGTGATTTGATGTTGTTATTGCAAACAGATTATCTCAAAGTCAGTGGTGCTGAAGGAAAAAGATGCCCATATGACATGGAAGATATTCGCACTTGTATGAAGCACGTTGTCGATGTTAATTGGGGCGAAACTACACAAATTACTCCAGACATCAAATTGACTTTTTCAAATGCAGGTCACATTTTAGGCTCTTCTGCAGTTCATTTGCACATTGGTGATGGCAAACACAATATCGTGCTATCAGGCGACCAAAAATACGAGAAATCGTGGCTATTTGATGCAGCAAACACTAGATTTCCACGCGTTGAAACATTGGTGTTAGAATCAACATATGGTGCATCAGGAGATTATCAACCGAGTCGTCAAGAAGCAAATCAAGAATTACAGGATATTGTTTCTAGAACTCTAAGGAGAGGTGGGAAAATGATTTGCCCAGTTTTCGCTGTAGGCAGAAGTCAAGAAGTGATGATTGCAATTGATGAGTTATTCCGTTCCGGTGCGATAAAACCAGTGCCTGTTTGGCTTGATGGTATGATACAGGAAGCGACAGCGATTCACGCATCACATCCAGATTACCTTACCAGTAGCCTTCGGAAATCTCTACTACAGGATGATGGTGAAAATCCATTCACAAGTGAATGGTTCAGACCTGTAAAGGGTAGAGAATTGCGTGATAGCATTATTCATGACACTTCTCCATGCATTGTTCTAGCAACATCTGGAATGATGAGTGGAGGTCCTGTGATGGAATATTTCAAGCACTGGGCACATGAAGAAAGAAATTCACTTTGTTTCGTTGGCTACCAAGCAGAAGGTACTCTCGGAAGAAGGTTGCAGAAAGGATTTGGAGAAGTTCCAATGGTCATCAATGGTCAAACTGAAATCGTTAAGGTTGGCTGTGAAATGTTAACTATTGATGGATTTTCAGGCCACTCAGACCGTAGACAATTACTAGAATTCGTTGACCAAATTAATCCAAAACCTCAGAATATTATTTGCCATCATGGTGATTATTTCAAATGTAACGAACTTGGAAGAACTTTGCGTGATCGTTACAAGTGTCGAACATACGCTCCAAAGAATCTAGAAACAGTTCGCTTGATGTAATTACATCAAAGGAATGTCATACCCGGACTGAATTGGGTCTGGAATAGTTGTTTCAACTTCATCAATAGTATCTGTCTTCTCGCTAACATTGTTTGTTGGAATAGTAATTACTCCCGCTACTGATGATGATTTGTTTTCCTTATTTTCTGGAATCGTTGAAATTAGCAATAGTATTACCACTAAAAATATCAATGCTGGTAATATCAAATAATAATTATTAGTACTAACAATATATTGAACAAAAACAATCAATGAGAAAAGAATGATTGCAAATGTCATCATTCGCTTAGAAAGTAGTTCCACAGTGTTGGTAAGACCACTCTATTCATGAACCTGTTGCACCTCTGCCACTACATGTTCTCCCCAGATAACCCTTCACAATCATCCGCCGCTTGCCCAGGGTGGCTGATGACCGCAGTCGCTCCTTGGGGAGAAAATGAGGAAGATGCGTTTGACCAAGGACTAGTAGAGTTGGGTTTGGGGGATGCACGTTTAATCCAAGTAAAAGGTGCGATGTTGCCTTTAGGTTTTGAAGCGATTGCACCTCAATCCTTGCCGATGGGTTCCTTAGTAGAATGCCATTTAGCAACAGCATTTGCTTGGAGTGGAGCTAGTGCTTGCGCTGGAGTCGCATGGGCTTCTTGTCAAACTCCAGAGGGAGATGAATGCGCTATAGTAGCAACAATTTCAACCAATTTAGACTATGATGAAACATCACTATTATTGAGAAGAAATTTACAAAGAAGGCTTGCTAGTAGAGATTTGGAAGTGATTACTTTTGATTTAGCGGTTGATGAAGTAACCGCAGCAGGCGACCATCATGGTGTTGCAATGGCCGCATTGATATTACCTGATTCATTATCACTTGGAGCAAATACTGCAACCGGTCCGATTAGAGGTGGATTAACTCGTCAAGCATCAGATTCAGCGATTAACCGAGTCGAGGTAAAGGCGCCAGCAGCACCTGCAATGAGGCCGGGTGGAAGAAGGTCAAATAATTCTGGAGATACTGATTTTTCACTCTAAATTCATAAAGTCTTGATTAGGGTTGAGAATAATGGAAGGAAAACAATGGGTTGTCATTCGCTGTCGCGCTTGCAATAATTGCCATGGTTCTAGTGGTAATTACAAAAGATGCCCTCACTGTGGCAATGCTATTGGTGAAATAGCAGAAATTGTTTCTACCGTTAATTCGGATGCAGAACTGAGAATTGAAGTTGCAATAGCAAATACTCCTGTAGAATTGAGAGATGCGCTTAGAGGAAAATTAAAATCTACTGATACACTTGTTAAGAATCAAGATCCTCAGGCATTCACTATGGCAAAATGGGTACAGCAATCTGCCGATAATAATGGTGAAATAACTTTGCAATCATTATCTACATTAATAGCGTCAAAAAACAGTGATATTACTGCTGAAGATTTGATTTCGATGGCAGAAACACAGGGTATGTTACTTCGTATTGATGAAAACCGCTGGACTCTTCTTGAGTGAAGTTCATATGGTAAAGGCCGTGGCAATGAATCAAGGGCGTATGGGTTAGTTTGGCCTATACTCGGGCGTTTGGGACGCTTGGACCCAAGTTCAAATCTTGGTACGCCCACTTTTCATTTCACTCTGCATAAGCTTGCTCATTATTTGTTACTAGTGAAATTATTCTTCTGGTAATTTGATTGAGTGTACCCAGATAATGTGAAATCCGAATTGTGTCTTTATGAATCGCTGTGGGACACTTTCTGGCTGCATTGACCAAACTTCATCTTCAAAGTCTTGAACCATTTGGCCTTCAACAAATTCACCTAAATCTCCTTTCTTTGAACCGCTTGAGCAAGTTGAATATTTCTTAGCCAATTTTTTGAACTCTTTTAGAGGCTTTTTTGCACTTTGTATTGCTTCCAAACATAATTTTGCATCTGGTTTATTGCCAACTAGAATATGGCGAACATGAGCATATCTTGGTTTGTTTCTTCTATCATGTCTACGCATTGTTTACACCTCCTACTGGATAATATTCACCATTTCGCTCGGAACTTAACCTCAGTTCCTGTTTAACGACCACAGCCATCCTATCAAAAAGGTGTGCACAAGACCATGCGAAAATTACGAGAACATATATTGGAATTCCACGTTCTACCAATGTTCTTTCCAAATCTGTTGAAATTCCTGGAATTAATGCCACCCATCCAATATAATACGAAATAAAAGCGAAAATAGTATGCGGTGAAACCTTACGTGATAAAAGCCAAGACATATTCCTATAATGATGCTGAAGAGTCATCATTAATCCGACTTTAAAGAAAAATGAAATGTTGTTTATTCCAGAAGTTTCATCCCCATATATTGCTCGAACAGGATGATGTCCAATTTTCCATCCATGTCTTGCTAATTGAATAATCCAATAATTTGGATAACCATATCCCTTCCAAGAATTATTCCAATTCCAATTCCGTAAGACATTGCCACTTGTTGCAGTATATCCACATTGGGGGTCTGAAATTCTTTGACCAGCTGCTAATGTAGTGAAAAATGATAACAATACCGTGGCCAATCGTCGTACAAGTGGCATTTTTCTTAATCCATCATTGTGGATAGAACGGTCGCCCTTGATGTGGTCTGCTGTACCAGAAATTATACCACCAACTAACCCCTCAAGGTCGCTAGGATCCATCTGACCATCTCCTGCCATCACAGCACTCACGAACTTAGAACCTGCAAATATTTCAATCAACTTCTGATGACCAGTATCAATTGCATTACCTACGCCAATACCATCTAATTTTATTAGAGTTATTTCTGCAGAACATTCGGTAGAACTTGCAATATTTCCTGTATCATCGTTAGAGCCATCGTCAACTACCACCGCATGGTCTACAAAAGGGGGAATTGTGGTGAGGACCTGTCTAATATGCTGTGATTCATTACGAGCAGGTATCACCACACCTATGCTCCACCCCTGCAACATGGATTATCGTGTGGCCATTCATTCAATAACTAAACCCATAATTCCATTCAACCGTTCAACAAATTTATGAATAGAATCAACATTGTGATAAATATTACAAGAGAGAATTGATAGAGGAAGAAATGCGCAGTGGTTTTGTGAGCAATGAATTGCGCGTAATAATAATGGGTCGCGATGTAGAGTTGCGAATCATTTCACTTATTGTTCGTTGTCGCGCGATTGCCGATGATGTTGTTTTCCTCGATTTGGGCTCAAATGATGAATCAGTTGAATTAGCATCAGAAGTTAATTGTCCTGTATTAAATTATAATGATGAGATGGAGACCTCAAAAATTGTTAGTTTTTTGCATGGTAGTAAGTTGGATGAAATTGCAACAACCCTACTGATTCACATTACACCGCAATGGAAACTTCGTGATTTACCTTTGACTGCAAATAGAGCACGTGATAATTGGGATTTGCATATTGCGGTAAGAGGGACTGATATTGATAATACCAATACAGAGGAGATTGTGCTATCAAGTGTTGAATTTAATCACCTAATTATTACACCAAATGGTATGCAGGCAATGGCTAATTTGGGCCCACTTGCTACCGCAATGGATTTGCCAGAGAATTTGAGAGTAAGAGTTGTTAGTTCAAATTCACAAATCAAAGTTCCACAGCAAGAATCGCTTGCAACTGCAAGTCGTTTCGCTCAACTATTCTATTGGATGATTGAATCAAAACATCCACTCTTCTTATTCGGAATTCCAGGTGTTGTGTTATTCGTGTTAGGGTACAAATTGTCGGGAAATGTTGTCGATACCTTTGATGAATTGAATTCAACATCCATTGGAGTTACATTATCAGTTATTGCGATGACAATGATTGGTTTATTCGCTATGATGGTAGCCATCATCCTCTATATTATGGGTAAACAGGCTGAACAGATTCAGTCACAATATGATTGGAGAAATAAGGATTAATTTCATCTTAATAGGAATGGTGTCACTATGAATAATTACGCTGGATTAGTTTGTCTTGATATGGATCGAGTATTGGTGGACCATCTATCAACATGGCAATATGTATATGATAAATTAGGTGTAAATAATGATGAATCATTTGAACTATATAACCAAGGATTACTCGATGAATGGGATTGGATAAAATTAGACATAGCTCTTCTCAAAGGTAGCAGAAGTGACTCTGAAAATACATTAACAGATTCAGAAATGCGGGGCCATTTATTGGGTGTTCCAATGATGAAAAATTATTATCAATTAATTGCAACATTGATTGATAAAGGATTTGCAATTGCAATAGTAAGTGGTGGCTTACAACAATCTGCAAGAGATATTGCCGCCCAATTTCCAAGCGAGAATAGATGGAAAAAACGCTGGGGTGGAATTGACCGTCATACTAGTGAAAGGCTCAGTGCAGGGTTTGATACAAAACTTCATGTTTTCACCAACGGATGGTTGGTGGGAAAACAGTTACTAAATGGTGAGAATGAGTTAGATGATTTTGGTAGATACCAAGTGCAAATGAATGGTAAAGGTGCAATAGTGAAAATGCTACAGAGAAGATTAGGAATCAGTAAAGAGAGAACGGCGTCAGTCGGAGATTCAGCAGGAGACATTGGAATGTTTGAACAATCAGCAATTGCAATTTGTTTCAATCCTTGGGATGATAAACCAAAGGAGCATGCAGATGTCATTGTTGAGGAAAAAGACCTATCCATTGTCCTAGAATTAATACTAAATGCAATAAATTAGGGATATTTTGGAAAGAATTGATAACTTTGTCATATCATAGCAATAGCCATGAACGGTATTGATGACACTTTTATTTCTTCATTCTGTCCACATTGTGGATTCATGTTGGGAGAATTCGTTCCAGGATTCCCTTGCCCACACTGTGGAGAACCTCTCATCTAATTTCAAGGGGAAACTCTTCGTGAATCTCTTGGGAATGGAATGACTTCTCTAATGTGATCTGCACCAGTTAGCCATGAACATACCCTGTCAACGCCAAGCCCGAAACCACCATGAGGAACACCACCATATGAACGAGTATCAATGTAAAACTGGTATGCAGCCTTATCAGTTCCTTCTTCATCAAGTCGGGCAAGTAATTCTTCTTCTGACCAAGTCCTCTCCCCTCCTCCGATAATTTCACCATAGCCCTCAGGAGCCAACAAGTCGTGGCAAAGAACATACTTGTCCTCATCAGGGTCAACTCTGTGGTAGAATGGTTTTGCAATCTTTGGATAGTGTGTAAGGAAGTGAGGAACATCGAAATCTTGAGTTAATACCTTCTCCTTTGAATAATCCAGGTCTTGACCCCATTCTATTTCCACTCCCATTCCCTGTAATGTTTCAACTGCTTCATCGTATCTCATTCTAGGATATGGGCTATCTGCATATCTTGCTACCAACTCAAGGTCTCTTCCAATACTTTCCAGTTCAGTTGAGCGATGTTCAAGAAGGTCTCCTGCAATTTTTCTAACAACACCTTCTCCATGTGCCATTATCTCGTTATTTGTGGCCCAAGCAACTTCCATTTCAGCGTGCCAAAATTCAGTTAAATGTCTCCTAGTACGTGATTTTTCTGCACGGAATGATGGTGCTATTGTGTAGAGTCTCTCCAATGCTGGCATCGCTGCTTCTGCGTATAGTTGCCATGATTGTGTTAGGTAAACTTTCCTTCCAAAGTATGGTACCTCAAATAATGTTGAACCGCCTTCAACTGCACCTGCAACAAAGTTTGGAGCTTGATATTCAGTAAAATCCAAGTCTCTAAAATAGTTATGAATTGCACCAAATACAGTACTGCGCATCTGCAACATTGTTGTCATTCTAGATGTTCTAAGATATAGGTGGCGATTGTCTAGTAAAAACTCTGTTTCTCCACCATCAGCAGCCTGCATTGCAGACTCAGTAATTGGGAAAGGACGTTCTGGATTTACGCTACCGACAATTTCAACAGAACTTGCGACCATTTCATGTCCACCATCTGCTCTTTCATCGACATTTATCATGCCTGTTATTATTATTGATGATTCGATAAGTGCGCCCTTTGCATCCTCAAAAGGGTCATCTCCAACAGCATCTCTCTTTACAACGCACTGAATGTCACCAGTAGAATCTCGTAATACGATGAAGCGGATTTTGTTGGAACCACGGCTACGCTTTACCCAGCCCATTAATTCCACTTCTTGTCCGTCATAATTTCCGGCTTGTACATCGCCGATAAAGATGGTCTTCACCATATTCGCACCGGCTCTTCCTATATCGCATCGTAATTCAAGTTCACCCTAATACAATCTTCAATGGAAAATGTAAAACAGTGCAAAAATGATGCAATAATTGCATCATCTATAGCAAAGTGTCAAAGGCGAGTCTTGTGATTTATGCCCATGCGGCAAATTGCGGTGTATGCTATTGGTGGCAACGCCCTCTCTTCTCCTTCTGGAGAAAATGAACAACAAAGTTCGCAGGTTCTTGCTAGAGTAATGAGTGATGTCGTCGATCTATTAGAGGGTGGATGGGGTGTAATTCTAACCCATGGTAACGGTCCACAAGTAGGTCATTTGCTGGCAATGGATGAAAAGCAAAGCCATGCGATGGATAGTTGGGTAGCAGCTACACAAGGAATGATAGGACATTCATTATCAATTAATTTGGACTCAATTCTAATGAGGAGAAGAAGGCCTGAAAGAACAGCAGTTGTATTGACAAGGGTCGAGGTCAACGGTGGCGATAAAGGATTTCAATATCCTACAAAACCAGTGGGTCCAATCTTATCCAGTGATGTAGTGATGGCTGCTGACTGGGATATTGCTGAGACAATTGAGGGTCCGAGAAGAGTTGTTGCCAGTCCTCTTCCAATGAGAGTTCTAGACCTTCAAGTAATACAAAAATTGGTTGAGTTAAAAGCGGTTGTTATTTGTGGCGGCGGTGGAGGTATTCCCTTGGTAAAGAAAAAAAATCACTATGTTGGGGTACCCGCAGTTATTGACAAAGACCGACTTTCATCATTATTGGCAATTGAATTACAAGCAGATGCTCTAATTATTTCCACAGCGATTGACAGTGTGAAAACAGGTTTCGGTAGTGCAAATGAAATCAGTCATAATGTACTAACCATCGACCAGTGTGAACAATTCATTGCAGAGGATCAATTTCCAGCAGGTTCGATGGGTCCAAAAATTGGAAGCTTGATGGAAGCAGCATTGCACAATCCAAAATGTAAAGCGATATTGTGTCAACCTGGCGATGCAATGAAGGCACTACGTGGAGAAGCCGGTACTACAATTCGTCAATAATGCATTAATTATTTTTCCAAAATGCAAAACTCTGCAAGCACATCTTCAATAAGCGAATCGTTTTAGGCCAAATGATGACTAACGAGTTGACAACAATCGAAGCCGAAGCACATTGTGATGGACCATGTGGTGTATATGATCCCGCTAGTGCAAGAATTGCTGCTGAAGCAGTACAATCGATGACAAATAAAATGCTTACTTTAGAATGCCCTGACACTTCCAATGGACCTGCAATGGCCGCTTATCTAAACACGATGAGCCGCTATGCTGCTATCAAAGAAGAAGAGGGTCACAAGTGCAAATCTGAATTGCTCGTCTTATGGACAGATTTCTTCAAACCTATTCACCTAGAAGCAAACCCAAATTTACATGACACCTTTTGGAAAGCTGCAAAGTTATGCTCTGCTTGTAAAGTAGAAGTTTCTGCAGTACATGCACAAGAACTGATGGATGCAATCGAAGAAATCCATCATATGTTTTGGGCTGTAAAAGGAAGAGAAGTCGCTTGGGTTCGTGCATCTTGAATCAGCAAGGGGATTTTCCATGTCCGATTTCCACGTAATTATTCGTGGTGATTCAATGTGGCCAACATTTAGTGATGGTGAAAAAATAACGGCCAGTAAAGTAAGTAAGAAGAATTTTACAATAGGAACTATCGTCGTTTCAAAGCATCCGTTAAAATCTGAAGTCATCATTGTTAAGAGGATAAAGGATATTCTTACAGATAATCAATTATTTCTCCAAGGAGACAATCCCGACCCATTGGCTAGTGAAGATTCACATAATTTCGGACCAGTCAATATTGAATTGGTCGTTGGAATAATCAAAACTTGAGAATAATGATGAACTTTTTGCTGTTAATGAGGCGGGCCTGACGGGGTTCGAACCCGCGACCGATGGATTAAGAGTCCATCGCTCTACCTGACTAAGCTACAGGCCCATCCCGCCCTCTTGCAACCCGTATTTAACCATTGACGGTGTAATTTGCTTAGTAGTGAAGGGAGTTGAATTAAGCAAGTCTACCGACTTGATTGATATGAGTTTCAACACCATTTGCACCTGCTAATACAACAGCATCACAAACGTTGTTGAACAATCCAACTTGAACAACTCCCGCAATGTGCAATATTTCCGCCTCCATCTTCACTGGATTAGTAATGGTCGGTCCACAATGCGCATCTGCGATTAGATTTCCATTATCGGTGACAACAGCATTATCTCCTGCCATTCTGCAATTAACTCTACAATCTAATAATCGAGATAAAGCACGAATTGTTGCACTACTAGAAAATGGAGTTATCTCAATCGGAAGAGGAAAGGCGCCAAGAACAGCAACTCTCTTTCTATCATCTGCAACTACAACCATGGCTGAAGATTCTTGCACCACTATTTTTTCTCGTAATAATGCAGCACCTCCGCCCTTAATTAGTTGGAAATTTGAGTCATATTCATCAGCACCATCAATTACAATATCCAATCCATCAATACTAGATAAATCAACAAGTGGAATCCCAACTTCCAAAGCAAGTTTTTCAGTTGCAAGCGAGGTTGGAACACCAACGATTTCCAAACCCTCTTCAGAGATCATTCGCCCTAATTCAATGACAGTATGTTTTACAGTTGAGCCAGTTCCAAGACCAACTTTCATCCCAGTTCTTACGAATGAGCATGCTGCAATTCCAGCCTCTTTCTTCAGTTGCTCAACATCGGCCATGAGCAGTGGGTATTGGATATAGTTCATGATGCTTTTCTCAAAGCCAATGCGATAAAGCACTGTGTGATGTCAAAAGTCTTTTCAGTCTAGCATTGATGTATAGGGGATATGGGAGCAGATACTAGTTGTAGGTCTGCGGCGATTGCCTTAGTTTTCATTTTCTTAGTTTCCTCATTTGCGGGTCTTATTTCTAATCAAGAAAATGATATTTTGGAATACCAATCAATTCAATCTGCATCAACTCCGATTGGACAAAGTAGTTTGCTAACTGTTGGTTCCTTTCCAGATGGTTCAAACCAAAAAGTGAGTATTTCTGTTCCAGATGGAGAAGCAATTCAAACATTAGATTTGAATGTTGAAGCTGCAACATTGACAACATCCACTGCCTTTTCATGGGATGAATCAACTGATTATGCAACTGGAACTGTATATGATGGAATGGATGTTAATGGTACATCATTGACAATATTGCCGCAAGGAATTGAATGGGATTTTGAAGGAAGTCAACAAGGTTGGACCTTTGGGACGGGATGGATGCATGGTGCTGATACAGGTCTCAGTGCGCCAAAGGTACATAGTGGCGTAGATGGAATTTACACATATAATGGAAATTACCCTAACAATATTGGTACCACTTATTGGGCAACTTCTCCTGCCTTTGATTGTTCAGGGTGCAGTGGCGCTTGGCAGTTGAAATATTGGAAGAGATTAGGAGTTGAGTCGAATTCTTGGGATCACGCTTATGTTGCAGTTACAAATACAAATGGTGGATGGCAAACAATTTATTCAAGCTCATACGTAAATGATAATCAATTCTATCAAGTGACAAATACGATTAGTAATTATATTAACGGCAATTCCAATTTCAAGGTTAGATTTGGGATTGGAACAACTGATTCTAGCGTCACATATACTGGATGGAATGTCGATGATGTTGTTATCGAACCAGTTGGTGGTGTTTCGGCGGGTGAAGGAAATTGGACGTCACAACCTTTCAGCCCCCTCTCTTTAGGAATGGGCGAGGATAGGGCGTTTGGAATGATGTATATGGATGCAGTCGTTCCTGCAGGTTCAATGTTCGATTGGAGTTTGATGGATGCCTCTACAGGCCAACTAATACCGCAATATTCCAATTTTGAAACAACAAGTATGGATTTAGGAATGGTAGACTGGCAAAAGTACCCGTCGGTTAGAATCAAAATCCATATGGGAACAGGTCAAGGGAATAGTGCACCAATAATCAATGGATTTCATTTTGAAGGAAAAATCTTTGAAGATTTCAAAGATGATCCGATAAGAATTGGTTGGCAATTACAGGGTTCTGCTTGGACAACTGGTACAATTAGTGGTACATCAGATGTATTGTCTCCAATCTATAGAATGAGGTCTGGATTCGGTGCTATAGTCAGCCATTCAGTAATCAATGCAGGTTGCGAACTGCAATATACGTTAGATAGTGGCCAGTCATGGACAACACTTCCTAGTGATACGATGGAGTCGTTAAATTCACCAGAATTCATGATCCAATTCAGATTCACATCTACAGGTACTTGTAGTATTGACACTTTTGATGTAGAATTAGTACATACTTCCGTTCCGGATGGACTTAGAATTGATGTGGGATTAGACGGCATTCCTGATTGGTCCTTGAATAACCCCGGAGATGGTCGTTTTGGAATACAGGATGAACATAGATTTGGTTCAGAATGGAAGAGTTCTAATTCAATACCAACAGCACCATCTTTCTTTGAATTATTATTACCCGTTTCAGGAGTATCCGATTTTTCCTTTGCTCTGGCTAGTGATGTTGAAATGAAAAATCCATATACGACAATTTCAGTAGAGGGGACCTCAATTATCAACAAACCATTATCTGACCTGCTGAATTGTAGGCAAATTAGTCTAACCTCTAGTGAACTTACATCTTTGAATAATGCACTAGGTGGAAGTAGTGACTTTTCGATGAAAGTAATCACTATCAGAGTTGGCTCTTCGGACTCTCCAGCTGAAGTGATGTTGGGTGGAATATTCGCACCATGGGATACCAACATCAACTTATCATTTTCAGCAACAGATGCATTAGTATTAGCGCTAAATAGTGAACTTACATCAATAATTCCGACTGTTGGTGTTAAGGAAGTAAAATTGCCTGTTAGGATGGGTAGCACGGGAGCGATTAGATTAACAGTAAACGGAGTTACTTCACAATCATCAGTAACTCCAGTTTCGCTTTCTGTTAGCAATGTAGTGGACACATTTACTCCTAGTGTGGAATGGTATGAAGTTGAAAGTGTATTTGATTTCTCTAATTTAGGTGTCTCAAATGCATTATCTCATGCTAAGTCAAATGGCTGGTCTGTAGAGATGAAATTGGATGGACAGAATCAATTTTCTTCAATTAGATGCCCATTGACTTCACTGAATCTAACAGGTTCTAGTATCTCGGGTTGCACACTTTCTGGTGTTAATTTATTATGGACAAATGCTGGTGCAGATGGAAGAATTTCAGTAATTGATGCGGGTCAATATATGCAGGTAGAGCATCAATTCAAGTTCCCAGAATCTTGGAATGATGAACCTTCATTATCATTATCAGTATTTTTGATTGCACCAACAGGTCCGATGATTCCAGTAAACATGGATTTCGGTCTTGGAAATTCAGCAGGCGTTGAAAATGATGTAACACTCAAATCGTGGTCTGTAGTTACATCTGAAGGAGTACATTCGGTAGAATCTTCTCCATATCTCAATCCAGGCCAACAAGTTACTGTTGAAGCAGTATTAGGCTTTGAAGAAGTATTTTTGAGCCCATCACCTCGCTCAGGACAAACGTTGGTTAGATTACTTGAAGATGGCGTGGAAGTAACTTCCTCATCTTTGGTAGTCAATGGTATTGTATCGTTACCCTATACAATTCCAACTGGAGTAAGTTCAGTTGATTTAGAAATTATCCTAGAACCCCTAAAGGGGCAAGGAATAGGTTATGAAAGTGTGAGTAATTTGACATTTGAGTTTGATACTATTGCGCCAGCAATACTCTCAATGGATGTTGAACAATTCGATCATCGTGATATATCTCCAAGAAACGAGTTTAATTTCCAAATTGCAGACAGGCCGGTATTACCGAGCCATGCGAAGGCCTACCTGTGGAAGTCTTGGGCAGACGATCTTAACATGGATGGTGAAATGGATGAAAACGAGGTAGTAATCAAAGATTTAATCTTACCAGATAATTTATCACATCTGCAAGCAGAATACACATTGGAAATGGATACTTCGCTTGCACCAGATGGTTCATTTTTCTCTGCATGGCTTGAAATTGCTGACCCTGCAGGTAATGTTTTAGCAAATTCAGGAACATTTCAAGAACCGTTATTCAATGTACAGTTGCGAAGCGATGGTGCACCAAGTCTAGGTTCAAGTTCAAACGATTGGGGATTGGGTGAAAATGTTTGGATTCACCCAGGAGAATCAAATATTGTTGAAGTTTCTATCTGGGATAGTAATGGGATAAGTGATATTGAAGAGATAAATTTAGCACTATCTGGCAATACCTTTGACCGTGTTGAAATAATTTGGTCTGGAATAGATCAAACTTGTTACTCAACAGAAATATATCTTAATATTGAATCCTGTGAGATAATTCCGCTTGAACCTTCTGAGGTGTTTTCCCTAGAAGGCCTCTTCGTTGTAAATTTCTCCTTTGAATGGGGATTCAACCCCGATGTTAGTCTATTGCGGAGACCACACTTGATGCTTAGCGATTTTCAAGGTCAGTCAAATAATTTTGATTTATCAAGTTTAGAATGGAAATTCTCTGGCGAATTGCTTATTGATAGAGATGAAATCTCTCTCTCAACAAGTGATGAAGAGATTGATGGATTAGCTGAATGGATTACCCCAAGAACGGACATTGATATTTCTGGTGGAATTGATTGGTATAGAAGTGGTAGGGATGTAAACCAACCACTTGAATTAATGTTTTCAATATCCGATACTGATGTTGAACTTGATTATCTAGATGGTGAATTTTATGGAAGTATATTATCTCCTTTAGAACCGGGGACTTATACACTGACTGGTACGTTATTTGATCCACCTAATGGGGCGATTGATAAAGGCCCTCAGACACCGTTTGCATGGTTTATAGTCGATGAAATCTCTCCAACAATTGTAAGTGTTAACAGTCCAGTTCATAATTCTGTATTATATGAAAAAGATTGGAGCGACCTATCGATAGAAGTAACATTGTCAGAAGAAGAACAATTGAATGCAGAATCGCTATTGTTAAACTGGGCAATATATCCTGCTGGACTTGGATTGAATGTTGAGTCAGTAATAAATGGAACGCGTCCATTATCTGTATTAGGTGGAAAATTAGTTGGCGACTCAATCCCGTGTAAGGCTATACTAGATTTAAGTGCAGAACTGAGTCAAGAATTACGTTCACAGAATTTAGAATTAAGAATTTGGATTACAGGTGAGGATAAAGCCGGACATGAGATATCAAAGACATTCAATGATATTGATGCCCCTCTCTCTATATGGGTCATTGAACAAAGAATTGCAGAATTTTCATTCGCAACACCGCAAATGGAGCCTAGTAAGGGATTACATGTCAATGAACAAGTAGATTTGGCGGTATTGATTAGCAATGAGGGTAGAGCAGCAGGTAGTGCTCAATTAGTACTAGAATTGGTTGAGAGTAATGGAGCAAGAACACGTTTAGATGCTAAAGAAATTTATCTTGAAGCAGGAGAAAATGTAGCATATACTCATCCGTGGACACCAGACAGAGTCGGAACAATGTGGCTTGAATTCCATATCATTAATGGCCCTAGTACACAAACTGCAACCGTACATATTGATGAAACGAAATCTGATGGTATTGTTGCTAGTTTTGGTGAAATAAATCCAACATTACTAGTGATTATAATATTGCTATCGGTGACATTACTAGGATTGATCACATACGGTTTGAAAGGGAATGATATGTCCGAACGCAAGTTCAATCCTGCAAAACAAAATCGCGCATCAAAATCATTACCAAGCATAGAGGATTTTGCTAAGTCTAAGAAACAAAACGAGGAAGAAGTCTTGGCACAAGAAGCATATTCCGGTTTGCATGATAGCAGTTCACCTGGTCAAAATCCGTATGATTGAGCAATTATCTGCCAACAAAGATTCACTTTGCTATTTGCGAGAAGTTGAAATGAGTGATGCTAAACCCTTTGTTTGGAGGGAGAAGGAGGACCGCTGACAGAGTTCGACTCTGAGGAAAGTCCCCTCTCCATAGTGCAAGTGGTTCGCAGAAGTGAAAAAACAGAGATGTTTAGGTTAATGCTGCAGAAACGATACGATACAGGGTGAGTACAATGATGTTGCAAGACAGAGATTGCTTTGTTGTCGATGAGACGAGCAACCCCACTGGAGCAAGTCCAAATCGCTACCATAGAGCTGCACGCTCTGTAGCAGGTAGGACGCTTAGTTGAATGTGGTCGCCGAAAGGTAACAGAAAGGGGCTTACTCCCTTCTCCCTCCCCTTTCAATCTTCTAATACGGCATCAAGAGGATTCATTGATAGTTCACTTGCAAGAGAAATCCCTTCTCCAAAATCAATCCAACTTTCTTCGCCACGTATTTTGGCTCTAATAGAATGCTCTAATGTGAATATTGAAGGGAGCAAAAATGTGCTGGTAAGGAAGGCGAAAATAATCAACATACACATTATCATAAAGAAATTTTCAAGACCAGGGAAGGCTGCTAAAAATCCTGCAGAAATTCCTGCTACAGTAGTAAATGTAGTCTCAAAGATGGTCTGCCCAGTTTCTTCTATAGAAGTTGCAATACCATTTGGAGTCTCTCCTTCTTCCTGTATTCTATGCATTACGTGAATAGAATCATCAACACCTATTCCGAACACAATCGTTCCTATCATTACAGTAAAAATATTAACGCTAACATCAGGACTTTGCATCATCAATGGTTGCCATAAAATAACCACAGCAACAGGAATCATTGAATAGAGGCCTAGTCTAATTGATTTGAATACAAAGCACAATACGATTGTGAGAATAATCAATGTGATGATAGTAGTCTGACTTTGAGTATCGTGTATGCCTTCATTGATATCAAGGGAAACAGGTAGTCCACCTGTTAGTAATGATGTTCGCGTTCCTTCTAAGGCCTGCTCCTCAGATAACATTTCATCAATTTGATCTCTTAGTTCACCAGCAACGTTTAGATTCATGTATGGTTGTGTAACATATACGATAGCCTTAGTACCCGCTTCATTTAGCAACATTGACTTTACCTCATCTGTTAATGTATCAAATACTACATTTACCATATCCTTTCTCAAACCCTTACGACCATCAGGACCAGTTAATTCTAATCCTAACCAAACATGGCATTCTATCGGATCATTACTTTCCCAGCAAGGTTCGTGAAGCAAATCCCAAAGGCTTCCTTCATACAAGGTAACACCATCGGTTAGAGTGATTGTTGCAGGTATTGTTCTCAAGAATGTGATAATACTGGTTGTGTTAGTGGAATCAATATCATCTATACGATTTTCAAGTAAATCTATCGAGTCTAATACAGGCAAATCTCTTATTTGATCAGTATTATTGTCATTTGGTCTATCTTCAGCATGATAGATGAATAGCGAGGTTTGACCGCTACCAAATTGCCTTGAATATTCGGCTAATGAATTTAGTGAATCGATCCCATCGGGTGCTTCTGATGATCCCGTAATCGGTTCATTCATCTCATCCAATGAAAGTATTCCAAGAGTGGTAACTGCTCCTGAAAATAATATGATAACTAGGAATCCCTTAATCGGAATTTTACTAATTCCTCCCCACATTTGAGGATTTGTTCGTTTATTGAATTTTGTTAGCCAAGATAATGTTGGAACTAAAATGATTGAAAAAATCAAAGTTGAAAATATTCCTATTACCAATGTCACACCGACAGACCTAATCGGTGTAATTGGTACGATTGCGGGGGCAATCAATACAGAGAAGCCGATGATTGTAGTCATAGCAGAAAGGAAAACAGCGACACCAGTTGAGGATGTCATTTCCAAGATACATTCCTTGTAAAATGAAGCATCCCATATATCTGGGACTTCTTCAGGTGGCTTTCCTTGCCTTCTCCTTCTTTCATTTTCGTCATTATATTTGTCAATCTTTTTACGCCGCACTTCCTCAATTCTATTTACCATATGTAAGGCATAATCAACTCCGAGACCAATTAATATCGGGAATGTTGCAACAATCATTGGTGTTAGATGGACATCCATTATTACCGAAATACCAAATGTTACAGCAAGAGCCATCATAATTGGTGTTCCAGTAATGACAATAACTTTCAATGAACGATGAATTGCAGCTATGAAAAATATAGTAAAAAATACAGACCAAGGTAAAATCATCAACAAGTCTTTGTAAATTTCATCAGAAATATCTTGCAATACTTTTGTAAGACCAGTTACGGTCATATCAGTGTTTTCCATACCATTTGGTCTAGCATCAATTACATCTTGGAAATGAGCATGTAATTCATCGAAGTTTTTGTAATCTCCAGTAATTTCAGGGCTGGAATGCATTCCAATAACAATGGCTGCAGTATCCCATATTCCATCACCATCTTGGTCATTAGTATAATTTCCATCACCATCGGAATCAACAGTTGGATCCATATCGTTAGTATCTTTGAATAGTGCATCAAATCCACCTTCAGATTCTTCAATAATCTGGTCAATTCTTCTTTGGTCTGGTATTGCATAATCTCCACCACCTGGAAGATTGCAATCAATTTGAATTGGTATTCTAGTATTGATTCCATGTTCACACATTGAATTGTTGAAGCGACCATCAGCTGAATTGATTTCTTTGATTACCTGAGCCGGTGAAATAATCCACAATACACCATCATTTTCTCCGTGGTCATTTTTGTCATAATCGATACCTCTGCCAGTAGAATCGCCACCTATGTTATGATCATCACCTTCAACCCAACTTATTTCTCGCAAATAATCTTCAGAAGTGATATTTACTTCATCATAAGGAACATTCATCCACGGTTTAGTATAATGAGCGTTTGCAGTCTGCACATAAATTATCGCAATATCAGTAGACCATTCCTTTTCAACTTCTAATAGCAATTTTGTAGAAGGTGCACCATCTGGTAAAAAGATTTCAACATCATCATCTATTTGGTCTTGAAATGATAACCCTTGTTGTGTAAAAAATGCAGTAATAATCAGTAATAGGACAAGGATGGTCGTGGGGCTTGCAAGAACAGTTGTGTACAAATTATCAAGTCTACGTCTTGTTCCATTTGCAAGAGCTTCTTGTACCCGCTCAATAGGAGATAATTCGGGGACATTATCTCCTCGTTCATCATCAGAGAAGGTGCCCATAGATAATGCGAAGCACAAACCGCTCATGAACCATTCTCAAAAATAATGAGAAATAATCAATCTAATCCAAATTCGCGTACGAGCAAATGTCGTAAGAATCCACGCGCACTTTGCAGTACAAGACCAGTCGCCATTAATGACAATCCCAAAACACCAATCCAAATAGCGGAAAGTCCAGGTCCAATAATACTGTCAAATTGTGTAGAAAAACCCTGAGCAGTGTTTAGCCCCATCGCTGCACCAGTTGCAAGCAACCCCATTCCAGGGATTCCAAGAACTAGGAGTGGTTTCTTTTGAGAAAGTGATAGCATTGCCCAACTAAGTACAGTAAATCCATGAGAGACAGCAGTGAAGTTACTTCCCTTTGGTACATCATATCTAATAACAGTTGGAATTTCTTTGATCAATAATTTCTTGTCATGCGCATCTTCTAACATTTCAAGTGATAATTCCATTCCTTCCGAATCAAATCTTAATCTATCAAGTGCAGTTTTTGAAAATGCCCTAAATCCAGATTGAGTATCCTTAATTCCCAAATCACTGGATAGATTTGAAGCGGCGGTAATCACCTTTATTCCTAATCTACGGTATGCTGGCATATCGGTTCCACCGCCACCAGCAACGAATCTAGAACCAATTGCGAAATCAACATTTCCTTCCAGTATTGGTTTCAACAATTTGGGAATATCTGCTGGTTCGTGTTGGCCATCGGAATCCAATACAACCAATGCATCAGCATCCATTGCTTTTGCTTTTTTAAACAGGGTCTTCAATGCGCCACCATATCCTCGATTTACTCTATGACGGTGGACGATTGCCCCACACGCTTCAGCAATTCTCGCACTAGAATCAGAAGAACCATCATCAACACAAATCACAGCATCTACATGCCTTAGAGCCATTGTCACTACTGTTCCAATAGTCTCTTCTTCATTGTACATTGGCATGCCTGCAACTATGAATGGTTTTGTCTCGGCAGGAGCGGAAGACATAGTATTCACTAATTCAACCTGATTTTTGCCCATATTTAGCACTATTTGAAAAAAACCACCTCATATATTAGATTATTAATGCATAAAATATTGTAAAAATGCTAGAAATAACGATGATAGAATAATATTGGCCCATAATAATTCCTCAGAAAAATGCTGGGCGAAACCTTTGCAGGTAAGTTTCAACGCATTGAAACCAATCTTGAATATTTTCAATAATGAATAATTATCCTAACCTTAGTCTTGGAATTGGGAAACAGTTGTTACAGCTCTTTCTCCACTCAATACTTTGTTTAGGGCATTCAAGGAAATGATCAGAGGCACATAGGCCTGACCATCGCTTGTCACATATGTTGAGCAATCAGCAAATGCATTAGTATTGATGCTCAGTTTCAAAGCACCACCAGCATTGCTACGCCTAACGTATCCAATCAATACACTGTTTCCAGCATTTTCTTCGTTCTCAGTTTCAGTCTTCTTTGTTTCAGTTTTTTTTGCCATGTTATACACATCCACTATGCCCATTTCTGCTGCACAGTAACTTCAACGAATCACTTCAATGCACATAATAGTCTCTATTTTATTGTTGATTTATTCTGGACATCATTTGAAAACACTCATACATAGGGGGTGTGAGGAAGAACCATGCGAGCATTAGTCACCGGTGGGGCAGGATTCATCGGTTCTCACTTAATTGATAGATTAGTTTCTAGAGGTGACACCGTTGTTGTAATCGATAACCTCTCAAGTGGAAACCTTGATTTTATTCAAAATCACATTGATTCTGGTAAGGTTTCATTGGTTAGGGGAGACATTACAAATTACCAAGATGTCCTTTCTGCAATGAGTGGTATTGAATGTGTTTTCCATTTAGCAGCAAATCCGGACATTAGATTAGGAACAAAAATTACTGATACTGATTTACAGCAAGGAACTATTGCTACATACAACATTGTTGAAGCAATGCGGGTTGAAGGAGTCAATAAAATTGCTTTTGCATCATCTTCTGTAGTATATGGTGAAGATGCACCAATGCCAACACCTGAAAACCATGGACCATGTCTGCCAATTTCACTATATGGTGCAAGTAAGCAAGCAGGTGAAGGATTGATTTCAAGTTGGGTCGGAACTTTTGGATTACAGGCTTGGATTTTCCGTTTCGCAAATATTATCGGAACTAGAGGTACACATGGTGTGATTTTTGATTTCATTCACAAATTAAAAGCAGATCCAAGTCGTCTGGAAGTTCTAGGTAATGGATTACAGGAAAAGTCCTACATGGAAGTTGGTGATTGTGTTGATGGAATCTTGCATGTGATGGCAAATTCAAACGAGAGTGTTAATTTATTCAACCTAGGAAGCCATGATACAGCATCTGTAAGACGAATTGCAGAGATAGTTGTTGAAGAGACTGGTTGTACAGGGGCTTCTATAGAATACACTGGTGGAGATAGAGGTTGGGCTGGAGATATTCCTAGAGCAATGTTGGCTATTGATAAAATGCTGGAAATTGGCTTTGATGTCAATTATAATTCCGAAGATGCGATAAGGCATACTGCACGTGCGCTAATTGAAGAAATTGGTTTGTAATAAAGAGAAGGTGGAAAAAATGAAGATAAAATATGATGAAAATGGCGATGCAAGAATGGATGCAGCACTTACTGCAACAGCATTATTCCTAGCTGCAATGATGGTTATTGGATTTACATCAAGTCCTGTTACTACTGGAACAAAAGAGGGAGAAAGAGCGCCTAATATCGTTGGTAAAGCATACAATGGTTCAGGATGGCAAGACTTTGACTTACAATCCTATTACAATTATGAGTGGGAAATAGGTGACAATGATACTAAAGATAGTCAATGGGTAATGATTGAATTTATGGATACTGATTGCCCATATTGTTTTAATTCAGCAAGAGAATATCAAGAAGGTTCAAACTACTTTGTTCCTGAAAATCCA
>JANXHP010000047.1 GCA_024958795.1 Candidatus Poseidoniaceae archaeon
AAAGTTCATTGGGATTCGTTACAAGTATTGAATCGATTTGAGGGAAATGAACTTGTGTGCACAGGTCATGACCCCCCTGGTACTGAAATGAAGACTCTAATTTGGAATCGGGAAAATAATTTTGTTTTGAAGATGACTTCGTTTGATGAATATCAACAATGGCAGAATGAAAATAATATCAAATTAGGTTCCGTGTCTAAGATTAAAACCGCAGTACCTGCGAATTTATTTCGTGAAATTCCAGACGTAATTCCCTGGTTAGATTGATAATCAATAGATTGAACAATATTTTGTGAAAGACTTCAACAACTGAAGGGTTCTCGCAGGTATGGGGTTATTGATGGCTACGCCTGTTGATTTGAGCGGTTTGATGTGGGCAGCTGGCCTATTATCCATACCTATCTTCTTAGCAATACCAATGAAAATTGCGTGGCAATACTGGATAGGCGCTGGACATGAAGAAACTGAATATCGCGGCATGGTTAGGCAAATCATTGACTCAGGTAGGCAACTTTCTCCATTTAGAGACACTCTCGATGATTTGGCAAGGGGATTAAGAATAAAGCCAGGTAGGCAGAGATTGATTGAAGCAGATTTACTGCATCCTCTAACACTATCACACTTTTTGATATTACCTGCATTAATTATTTTCCCACTAGCAGTTATTGTTGCCTTACCAGTAATATTGATTGGATTACCATTTTTGATATTAGTTGAGTTTATTTTGATAAAAAACAAAGTCCTGATGAGAAGTCTCAGATTGATTGAAACATGGTTACATTGGCAAGTTATCCACATACCAAAACCACATAGAGGTTCAGTGCTAACAAAAACAGGGATTGGGGAATTTTCTCAACACGTTGTCCATTTTGCACAAGTTCCCCAAGGTACATTCCTTGGATTATTTGCATGGTTGATAGTTCACTGGACATTGAAGATAGATTCCTTTTGGGTTGAATTATCAATCGCTGCTGGACTTTACATTATTTTGCTAGGAATCTTAAGTGTGCTCAATACGGCATTTGAATCTGATTTAGTATTTGTAGATCCTTCAAAAGGTCGATTAGTTCCTGTAGACCAATGGTTGGAGAGTATACTCAAACCTATTGTTGGAATTGGTTTGTTATTTTTAATCGTAAGAAATTTGCTTGACGAAGCAAGAGGTGGTAACCCAACTTTATTTGCAACTACAGTATTATCTCTTCTTTATGGTGCTGCAATTGTTGGAATTGCCTATCGTTGGGGGTATTCTCTATGGCGAGGTAATAGTGTTCGAACAAACTTTGAATCTCAAATAATTGAAGGATTAGCACCTCTTTCCTATGACCTAACGCGTAACAAAGGGAGAATTGATTTCAGGGTGAGAATGACGATGCAAGAAAGAATTGAGACGATATCAGAACTACCCAATAATCAGATGTCTTTTGAGGCGCTACAAAATCTTCCAAAGAGTCATACATCAGATGTGATTCCATTAAATCCAATAGAGTAGCACTAGAATGTGTATATTTTGCGAGCGAAGGTTGATGTGACTTAGTCAGTCGCCGTAATTTATGGCTAGAATCGCTATCGCCGATGGAATGGCTCCCGCAGCAATTCAATTACTGACAAATGCGGGGCATGAAGTTGTAAATCAACCAATCAAAGCCTCTGAATTACTTGACGGTGCGTTATCAAATTTTGATGCCATTGTTGTCCGTAGTGCTACAAAACTTCCTGCTGAAGTAATCGCTGCTACCAGTGACCGTTTGAAGGTAATTGGGAGAGCTGGAGTTGGTGTAGACAACATCGACATCAAGGCCGCTGCAGAAGCAGGGATTCCTGTTGTCAATGCTCCAAGAGCATCAACACAATCCGTAGTTGAATTGACAATTGGTCATCTCTTAGCAAGCCTACGCCATTTACCTAGAGCTAATCGCGGTATGAGGGAAGGAAAGTGGCAGAAAAAAATCATGGGTGGTACTGAACTAAGTGGGAAATGTTTGGGATTAATTGGTTTTGGAAGAATAGCACAAGGTGTTGGATTAGTAGCGCAATCAATGGGTATGGAAGTGCATGCATATGATCCCTATCTTCCAGCAAAAATTGCCAAGTCACAAAACACAATATTGCATAAATCAGTAGATACATTATTCAAAAATTGTACGCACATCTCTATACATTGTAATTTAACTGATGAAACACATCACTTAGTAAATAATGAAAGAATGGCAATGATGCCTGGAAAATCAAGAGATGGAATAAAGTGCGGAAATCATATTGTAAATTGCGCACGTGGTGGAATTATTGACGAGGTAGCATTATTACAGTCACTGGAAAATGGAACTATTTCTTCAGCCGCTTTGGATGTATTTGAATTTGAACCAGTTGAACCTGGTTATGCATTAATACAACATGATAATTTCCATGGAACTCCTCATATTGGTGCAGCCACATTAGAAGCGCAAGCAAGAGTTGGCAGAGATATTGCTAATGCAATAATGACTGTACTCAATGGTGAACAGTGTGAAACTACAGTAAACCAACATCTGTTGTAAAACCATAGAAGTTCATCTGCTTGTAAATTTAGAGTTATAGTTAAACACCGCTGACAGTCAAGTAATGTCAATGACTGCTGATGGAACCAATTCCTCCGATGAAGAAGGACATTCTTCAGATGGTACTGGTGATGAAAGTAGCAGGATAATTGTCCACTGTGACTTGGATGCATTTTTTGCGGCTGTTGAAACATTGCACCATGACTTAGATCCAACAATTCCATTAATTATCGGTTCTGATCCAAACCAAGGTCGTGCCAGAGGCATCGTTTCGACTTGTAATTATCCTGCACGAAAATATGGTATTCATTCTGCTATGCCCATTGGTGAAGCATGGCGGCGATGTCCTGGAGAGCCATATGGAAACGCCATCTATATCAGCGGAACTAGAGGATTATACAGTAGGGCAAGCCGAAAGGTAATGGAAATTCTAAAACCTCATGCTAATAAATTTGAGAAAGCTAGTATTGATGAAGCCTATCTCGATATTACAGAGTCAGTTGATGGAGATTGGGATTCTGCCTTTGCATTATGCAGAGAGTTACAACAAGCGATTTTTAAGAAAGTAGGATTAACTGCTTCTTTTGGCATTGGGCCTACTCGGATTTTAGCAAAAATGTCAAGTGAAATCAACAAACCAAATGGAATTTTTAGAATTTTACCAGATGAAATCCAAGAGTTTTTTGATGATAGACCTGTAAGGGAAGTTCCTGGTGTCGGTCCCAAAACAGCAACGATGTTAGCTGAATGGGGTATTAGTAATGTTGATGAAGCATATGAATTAGGTGAATTGGCTTTGGCAAGAATGACAAATGAGAGATTTGCTTCTTGGATAATTAGATTGGCTGATGGAAAAACAACCAATGAAGTAAGTCCACTAAGGAGTCGGAAATCAGTTGGTAAGGAGCATACTTTTGATATTGATCAATTTGATTCAGAAGTAGTTTTGACAAGGCTTAGTCAATTAGTCACCACAGTAATGGAAAGAGCCCATGATATGGGAGTTGCCGGAAGGTTGGCAGAAGTAAAAATAAGGTATACTGGATTTGAAACACATACGCATGGAAAGTCCATTCCTGTAGCAATGGATGATGCTGAAGTATTTTCTCGACTTGCTCAACAACTATTTGCGAATAATCTTCATCATGAGGAAAAGGTACGCTTAATCGGTTTTAGGCTTGGCAATTTAGAGATGCCAATTTCACGTCAAATAACATTACAATTATAGAAATCATTCTAACGAATGCATACTAGTTAGAATATCTGAAAATTCTACCAATTCATCAGGGATTGAAATCCCCGAAATTGGTTTGTTTAACGAAATTCCCGCATCTTTCTTACCATTCCAAATCGATGAATTAAATTCTTGAATTGAAGCTGTTAATTTTCTCAAATCATCTCCTTCCATACTATCAATTGACAATTCGTCAACAATGATGCTTGGGAATGAATCAACATCGACGGCAGACTTAGAATATATTGTTTGTGAAATGTGATGAGAGAAGAAAGGACAGATTGGTGAAAATGCACTAAGGAAATCTCTAACGATTCTGTGAATTGTCCATGCAGCAGCAACATCTTCGTCATATAATCTGGTCTTTACCATCTCTAACCAATGGCTTGGTAATACTCCAGTAGCGAATGATTTCAATGCTTGAGTTGCGGTGTAAATATCAAGGTTAATCCATGCATTTTCCACGATTGACATTGTACTTTGGAACTCTGCGATAATCCATTTATCTTCAATTGCCAAATCACTAGGAGTTGTTTCTAAATCATCAGGGCAAGGGAACATAGAGGCAAATCTAGCAACATTGAAAATTTTGGTTAATACTCCAAAATATTTCTTTTCAATTTCTTCCGGATTTATTTGGAAGTCATCACCAACTTGAGCATCACATGCCTTCCACAAACGGAAACATTCAGATCCTATTTTATTAGCTCTCAAACTTACAGTTTTCTCCGGTCCTTTAACCTTCCAAGAACCAGTTTTTCCACCCGCACCACATTCTAGAACAGAATCAGCATCAATACCATTACCTAGAGATTTACTCATTTTTCGACCCCATGGGTCCATTCCCAAACCATCAATCCAAACATGCTTAAATCCAGGCTTATCTAACAGCAAAGTTGATTTTAACAAAGTATAGTAAAGCCATGTTCTAACGATTTCCTTCCCTTGAGGACGAAGAGCAGTTGGAAATGCCTTCTCAAAGATTTCAGGATGATTGAGATATCCACTAACAAAAAGGTTAGAGTTGGAAGAATCCATCCATGTATCGAATACTTTTTCTTCGCCACTAATACTACCAATACTTTCTTTCAAGTCTTCAAACAAACCTAAATCTTCTCTAGTTTCTCTATTTAGAACTCTGCTACCAGTTGGTGGTGAATCCTTCCAAGGTTGGACATAAGTACCACTTGGAGGGACGATTACCTTGGTTTCATCTTCTGAATACCAAATAGGAATTTCTGTATGATACCACCTTCGGCGGGATATCGGCCAATCTATGCTGATATTATCCATCCAATCAATCAAAAATTGCTTATTTCTTACAGGATGAAATTCAATTTCTTCAATGTGCTCCTTCATCTTATCCTGAATATGGGTTTGGCGAACATACCACTCCTTAAGGAGAATTATTTCTACAGGGTTTTTTCCTCTCTCAGAAACAGGAATTTCTTGGTCACGTTCAACAATTTCATGGATTTTTCCATTTTCTTCTAAGTATTCAGTAACAGCTTTACGAGCATCTAGAACTTTACTTCCAGCCCAAGGGCCAGCAATTTCAGTCATACATCCATCTAAATCAATCGCTCTAAACGGGGTCAACCCCATTTCTCTAAACACAGCAACATCGTTTTGATCACCAAATGAACACACCATAAGTACGCCTGAACCAAAGTCTGATTTCACTGATGCATGGGTTTTGATTTCAACGCTAGTTTCTCTTCCATCAACTGGAATTGGTAAATTGATTTTCTTACCAATCAAGTCCCTATATCTCTCATCATCAGGGTGTACAACCACCACTCCACAAGCACAAATTAATTCAGGTCTTGTTGTTGAAATAATTACTTCATCACCATCTTCAGTATACCATTTAATGTCAATCAACATTGTCCTTCTCGTTAAACGTTCAACCTCTGCATCTGCAATTGTAGTCCCCTCAACAGGGTCGTAAATATTAGGTCTCAAGTCTTCAACAATTTCTCCTTTCTTGAAAAGTTCAACAAATATTGCTTGGGTTACCTGACGATATTCAGGAGAGTCAGTAAGATATTCTTTACTAAAATCACAAGATAATCCTACTCTTTTAGCTGTATCTCTCATTGCTTGAGTAAATTCCTCAATAGTCTCTTTACACAATGAAAGAAATTCCTCTCTATCATAAGTTTTCATCTTTCTTTTTGTATTGCGTTCAACAACGAATTCAATATTGATGCCATTTCTATCAACTCCCCAAGGAAAATACACCTCTTTTCCAAGTAGGCGTTGAGAACGTGCGATAACATCTATCATTGAATATTGAGCAACTGCACCGATATGCCAAGTTCCAGATGGATATGGTGGCGGTGTGTCAATGACAAAAATTTCCTTACCACTGTTTGGATTGAACCCATATCTCTGAGTATATTCTTGCTCATCCTCTGAATGAGCCTCTTGAATTTTCTTTTCTAGGTCAATTGACCATCTTTTTTCTGGTAATGTTGGGGCTGGCATTTGCCTCACCTCGGCTCCACACACGTTAACAGTGCGACTCCATGGGGCGCTCTAACATATCACCTTTGAACCTCTCCCTAATATTTGGTGAAATGACACCTAATCGGCAATAGAAAAACACCCGCAAAATCGCATTATTTACAAACATCAATCGGTATACCTTTCAAGGGCCTTGTGTCACAGCAATAATATTAGGGGGTCGCATATATGTCAAAGGACAAAATTACCGACGACGAAACCTCCGTTAGTGACCGAATGGGGGCGATTGCAGATTATAGCAAGAGCAAATTCCAATCCAGTGCTTCAGACATTGGACAAAGGGTCAAAGATTTTGATGCTAAGGATGCATTAGACGCAGTACTAGAAGCACCTGACCGGTTCAAAAGGGAATGGCAAAAGCATGGTGCAGCCGGTGCAATAACCAAATTTCCAATTGCTACTGTTCTAATTTTTCTTTTTATTACAAGTTTCTTCGTTACACAATCAGGGTTCCTTGATGGTACAAAATTTGATGAGGATCCAGAAAATTCTGCATTAAATGTCAATGGGGACATGGAGGTATATCTTCCTGAAGGGAGTCCTGTTGGGGAACTCATCAAACTGATTGAAGAAGATTGGACTACAAATGTAATGGTCGTATATATTGAACTGGGAGATGACTCTGATCGAAATATTACCGATAAAAGAATTTTACAGGAAATAGACTATGTTGAGAAGGTATTGAATCCACATGTTTCCAATTCAGTAGATGATAATGTAATCTATATCTTATCACTCTCAACAGTTCTCAAAGAAGTAAATTCGAGCGCACCTAGAGTTAGACAGGCATTCGTAACGGAATTAGGGCAATTAGGATGTTTGTCCGGCCAAAACGATTGTGCTAGCGCAGCAGCAGCTGGAATATTAAACGACCAACTGAATCTAACAGATGCACAATTTGGCGGTGGATATGAGATTCCATCTCAGCAAACAATTGATTTGATTGTGCAGGAAATGTATGAAGATGATGGTAGTCCATCTCCTGGTTTGGATAAACTGGCTAGAGATGTAAAAGGTTCGGAAGAAGGAGGTCCAGACGGCAAATTGGATAGAGCAATAATGGCGGTTGCAGTTGCAGTATCCGATGAAAAAGGGGGTACTGCAAAAGATATTATTGAAAGTACACAGGCAACACTTGACAATATATCTGTTCAAGAGAGACCCTGTGAGTTTGATCAGAACGGCCAACCAGTTCCAGAAGAAGGTGTTTGCATATGGGGTGAATTATCAGAAGAGCAAAAACAACGAGGCGTAGTTAGTTTTAATCTTTCAATGACTCTAACAGGGGCAGTTCCGATAACCAATGCAGTAACCGAGTTTTCATTCGTCTTGTTCTGGCAAATATTTCCAACCGCTTGTATATTGGTAGCATTAGGTTTATTCGTATTTCACTCCGATGTTCTTCAAACTGGATTGAATGGAATACGTCCACTTCAGGGACTTAAGGTAGTTGTTATTTCAGGACTGCCAACCCTGTGCGCTGTGTTTTGGACACTGGGGATAATTGGTTTTACCAATTATGAGGTGACGATGACGGTAATTATTGTTGGACCAATTCTGCTCGCGTTAGGAGTATCATACGGGCTCCATATCACCAATAGGTATGCCGAAGAGGGTGGAACAAAACACGAAAAAATGAAAGCATCTCTTGGTTCAACAGGAAAAGCAGTATTTTTGTCAGCAGTAACTACGGTAATTGGTTTTATTTCATTAGTCTTCACTCCTATGGCTCCGATTCAAACTGTCGGAATCGCATTATCGGGTGGGATCGTCGTGGTATACATACTAACGATGTTTATGGTTCCCAATCTCACATTGATTTTGGATTTACGAAAACCAAAACATCCCCCGATAAAAATCTTCGAAAAGATGGTTGAAATTCCAGTAAAATATAATGTTCCAGTAATTGCCGTATTCCTGATACTGATATTATTCTCTGCAACAGTAGGACAACAAAATGTACAAGAGAATATTGATTTGTTGGGTATGGCTCCAGAAGGAGAATTATCAGTTAAAAAAATGAAACAATACAGTGAAGAATTTGAGGCAGGTCAAATTGGAATGATATTGATTCATGCAAATATTAGTGGCGATATCAATGATGGTGATCCCGCTAATGATGACCCTGCAAGTAATTTAGATATTATTGATGTACTAGAAGGTAAAATAAATGGTATAGAAAATACTTCTGCCGTATCAATTGTTTTCTTGATGAAATCTACGGGTGTTGAAGTAGCTGTTTCTGGCTCACAATTATATGATTTCATTGACAATACTCCTCTGCCCGATGACATTAAACAAACCGCCCAAGTATTATTGGATAGGGATGTGTCTGCGGATGCTTCATTTTGGGATTTGCTAATGACACCCGAGGATTATGGACTACCTGGGACAAAACAAAGTCAGATTTTCTTGTTGGATGTATTTTATGCATCAATAACGCAAGAAACAAGAGAAATTTTCGTCAATGAAGATTTCGATAGAACATTAATATTCGTCGATATGCCCTTCGTCCCAGTTGCTGAAACATCCAAATATGTAGATCAAGTAAATATGCACGCTGAATCATTTAGGGGTGGGCATGGAGAAACTGCAGAAGATTTGACTGGTGTTGCTGCAACAGTGATAGAAGTAAACGAGTTGATTGTTGGCTCTCAGTGGACTTCTTTGGGCTTTGCTATTATTCTAACACTCATTACTCTTGCAATTGTTTTCAGGGATATTCGATATTCATTCTGGACAACTTCTCCAGTAATTGCGACAGTTGCTTTACAATGGCTTTTCATGTGGCAATTGAATGTACCTTTATCTCTAGTAACGGTGATGATAGGCTCAATTTTAGTTGGTGTAGGGGTTGACTTTTCAATTCACATAGCCAACAGAATAAAGGAATTGGGTGGAGGTATACCCGCAATTAAAACTGCAGCAATCGGCACTGGAATGTCATTATTTGAAGCTGCTACAGTGACATCACTCGGTCTAATTACTGCAAAGAGTATACCGATACCCGAAATTCAACCGTTCATCAATGTCATAATTATCCTACTTTGGGTCGCAGCAGCCTCCGCTCTTATTCTACTACCAGCAATTTTCGTAACTTTAGAAAAAATGGGCGTCGGTGCTGTTGGAGGACCATCTGGTATGGCTAAGAAACTGGGATTAGGTGCTATTGGTAAGAGAAATGAAATTGATGTTCTCGATGCAGCGTTAGTTGATGATGTTGTTGACTCTTGGTGATTTTCTTCACTTATGCAAGTAATGGTCATAGAGTAGCACCATGTCAATGGTTTCATGGCAAACTATTGGCTGATGAAATCAGAGCCCGATGTATATCCTTATTCACAACTTGTGGCGGATGGTTCAACCCATTGGGATGGAGTTAGAAATTACCAAGCGAGAAATATTATGCGCGATGATATGAAGGTTGGCGATTTTGTATTATTTTACCATTCAAATACCAAACCACCCCATGTTGCAGGGATTGCTAAGGTATGCAGAGAAGGTTATCCTGACCATACTTCATGGGATAGAAAGAGCAAATATTTTGATGAGAAATCTTCAGAAGAAAAACCTCGATGGATAATGGTAGACATTGAACCTGTGTGTGAATTGCCTAGTATTATTTCACTTGGGTCTGTAAGAGAAAATGAACGATGTGAGGGTATGCTATTGATCAGAAAGGGGCAACGTCTTTCCGTTCAACCAGTAGAAGAACTCCATTTTGATGCGATTTTAGACATGATCGGAATGTCAAGAGATGATTTGTAGGTTAAGTTTGATAGTTGGTTGTCCATGGGGTGAATGTCATGAGTGAAAATCAGATACCTGTTACCGCCCGTGCTTCAAATATTGAATATGCCATTCGCGATGTAGTAGTTCCAGCGACAGCACTTGAAGCACAGGGTCATGAAATTCTCAAATTGAATATTGGTGACCCGATTGCATATCCAGGATTACCAACACCAGAACATATGGTTGATGCATATGTTAATGCATTGAAAGATGGTAGAAATGGCTACTCACATTCATATGGATTGCCTGAGTTAAGAGATGCAATTGCAGAGGATGAACATAACAAAGGATGGAATGCTACAGCAGATGATGTCTATATTTGTCACGGAGTTACCGAGGCACTTCAGATAATATTTGCAGCTACATTATCACAAGGAGATATTGTTTTAGCACCAGGTCCACATTATCCTCCATACATGGCATATCCACAAGGATATGGTGCTGAAACAGTTGAGTATAGATTGAAACCAGATGATGGCTGGAAAATTGACTTTGATGATATTGAATCAAAAATGAATGAATCTGTGCGCTTGTTGGTAATAATAAATCCTAATAATCCATGTGGTAATGTTGCCACTGAAGACGAAGTTGACCGATTATTGTCAATTGCATCTAAATGGCCAAATTGTATGGTAATTGCTGATGAAATATACGATGGATTAGATTTTACAGGCCATCAAGTAAGTGTAGCAAGTCGCTCAAAAAAAGTACCAGTTTTTTCTTTGAATGGAGTGTCAAAGGTATACTATGCCCCTGGATGGAGGATTGGGTATATGGCAATTCATGACCCAACTGGAAGAATGAATTTAGTAAGAGATGGCATTGAACGTATGCTTCGATCACGGCTGTGTGCATCTACACCTGCTCAATTGGGCTATCTTGCTGGCTTAACAAGTGACAGAACTTGGATGAAAGGATATAGGCAGAAAGTAATTGCTCAACGCGACCTTTGTCTCGATAGAATCGATGCAATAGATGGTCTAGAAGTACAATCTCCGGGAGGGGCATTCTACATGTTTGTGAAATTGACCGATGAAAGATGGGCTCAAGATGATAAGCAATTTGTCCTTGATTTGCTACATCAAGAGCATGTATTGGTAGTACATGGGAGTGGTTTTTCAGCAAACTTAGGTAAAGGGCATTTCCGGATAGTGTATCTACCAAGTGTGGAGATATTGAATGAAGCATTCGATAGAATAGGCCGTTTTTTACAAAATAATCGCTAAGTTGGTAATACTCCTGTTGGCGATTAGTTGATGAGTCTAATGCTGTGTGGCGTAAACATGAAGAGAGGCAATCAAGTCCATTTCCTCTATTTATTTTCATTATTTGCAATAATTGCAATACCCAGTGCTCAAGCTGTAACAATTGCAAATCCAACTGACCTTCAAATCCGCTACATATTCCCAGCACTGATTGCTTTCACTATTGCAATACCAGTTTGGACATGGTTTATTCCTAGACAATTATCCAATCTGCAGGTTGCATTTGAGATAGACGAAGATCTATACGAAGTGCATCGAATTACCCGAAGTATACGGGATGCAAGAGAACTGTTGAGAGAGAAAACGGTCACTCTTGGTGTGGGTTTGTACATGATGGGGATGACCGGAGTACTATTGTTAATTACAGAATTGCTGTTTAATGCAGAGGTATTCTATGAACCCAATTTGTTTTTGATTGCTGTGTTAATCGGAATACCTGTAATAATTTCACCATGGGAAACACTCAATGCCCAACTTATTGGTAAAAGAAAGAAGAGCACCATAAAGAGTAGAATATTCCGCAGAGGATTTCGTCGTGTTCTAACATTGGGATTTTTAGTTGGAGCAACAATCGGCACTACCATTTTTGGGATTCAATCAGAGGGGACACTGACTCCTGTTTGGCTTGCTGCAGCAATGCTGACATTTATGGCTCCAGCTATTATTGCATATGGTAGAATAATGGGTGCCTCTTGGAATATGCTTCTAATCAATAAATGGAGAACAGCTAATGGGAGGCCAAATCCTATTGATCCTGATAAGGCAGGATTTCTATCTCGAGTGTTTTCACTGATATTGGTTATATTTTTGGCTACAATGCCAATTACTGCATTGAATGGTATTGTAACTGTTTTCTATATTCTAGTAAATCAGCCAGACAATGCCACTGAAGTGTTGAATTTTGGAGGTATTATCGGCCACTCCATATATCTCAGAATTGATTTAATTTCCGAATTATTGTTCCATTGGCAATTCATCAAAGCAATGCCCCAATTCTTATCTATTTACTTAACGATGAATATTGCGATTGTGGGTCTAGCATTCATTTTTGAATTGACAAGAAACTTGATTTTGGGCGGGCAATCATTTGGTGGATTATTCGGAGTCACTCTAGATACGCCAAGGGAAATTAGAACAGAAACTGCGGCACAGTCAAGACAGTTAACATTTGCATTTGCAGGATTTTCAGGATACACTGTATTGTTGTTAATTTTAGTAAGTTACAAAGAATTTGGCGATTTAATGCCACTTACTGATTGGTTAGAATCGAAGGGATTTAATGAGGGAATGAGATTACTTACTACATGGATGTTCATTGCTGTAGGACAGGCGATTTTCCTATTGACTTGGTTATTGTCGATATTTAGGTTCTCTCATCTAAGTAAATTGCGATTTGATTTAAATCCAGATGAAAGAAGAGAAGGTGCTGTGAAATTAGAAGGCGGAGGTTGGATGAGACAAGCCGTAGAAATGGCTGCTCGCAGTGAAGATTTAGATGGCTTGATCAATTTCCAAAGGCGCTCTATTAGCGAGGATGCAGCAATAGTAAGACATGAAAAAGCTCGTGCAAAGATGTGGGAGATGGCGATTAGAGGTCTTTGGCCTTTAGCGATTGAAGAAGCAAGGAAAGTATTAGCACAATCTGGTGGTGATGATGATGAGTCGCGAATGATTATTGCAACAGGTCAAATCGCTTCAAGAAGATTAGATGCAGCAAGGGAAGCATTGCATGGGTTACAGCAACCTGAAGGATATGATGAGCCTGAATTATTGGCCTTCATTTGTGAATGGATGGATCCATGGCAAGGCAATGTTACCGAAGATGACATTTGGGACTGGGAAAACAATTCATGTATTGATCATCTACAAATGCTAATGAGTATGTTACGTGGTTGGAAGTCTAACCCATCGATCAATAATGTCCACAATGACCGTCTTTCTCGTGTTGCAAAATTATCTATGATCGCATTGATGAGGGCTCAAAGGCAACACGATGAAGCATTAGAGTTAGCACTTCAGTTGGTTAAAGAAGAACCTGTTGGCGTACGTCCAAGGATTGCAGCAGCACTTTGTTTAGTCGATAAGGGTGACTGGCATTCAGCTCGTTCAATAACGACTGAATTGATAGAAAGCGACCCAAGAGACCCAAGAGTGATGGCATTATCATTTATCTTAGGCCAACCGCAAGATGAGGATGAATTGGAAGTTGCATTAGTTAATTCAGATAAAAAGAAAATGAAGAAATTAATCAATGAGGCACCAGTAAATTCAGTTGCAGCGCTTTCGGTCAAAGGAGGAATGGACGAGGCAATAAATGCTAATATTCTAATCGCTAGCCATGAAGCAGTAAAACGCGGGATGACTCCAAGATATTCATTTGGAGTCTTAAGTATAATTATGCATTATTTTGTATTATTTCCCTCTTGGTTAATTGCAGGAATATATGTCTCCTCTCTAAGGGGAGAAGCCCAAGGTGCTGCAGTTGTTGTAGGGCTCATATTCTTCCATCTAGGGGCTCGTCGTTTCTCAAAGCAGCAGAGGAGAGTAGTTCGTCATCGTGACCAAAAGGCAATGGTTGCCTATGCAAAACGTATGAAAAGAAGTAAAGTGATTCCAGCTAAGGGAAATTTACCAGTAGGAACACATCTGTTGATTTCTGGAATTTTGGTAACAGTAAACGGTGTTGTTCTAGATGTTGGAATGCCTGGTTGGTTAACTGTTAGGTTACCAAAAGATACAGATAAAACAGTGAAATCCAAGTTATTGAGACAGGCAGGTCTTATTGGAAAATCCCGACCTCCAAGATTGCAACCTTTGGGTGAAGGATGGTGGCTCAAAAGGCCGAAAGAAGATGGTGCTGAAATACCCGCATTAGAGAGATTAATCGGGCCTGCAGCATATCGGGGACGACAACAATATGTTGAGCGCAAAAAAGGCAAGGCAAGCCGCCCTAGGGGAAGGGTTTCAGGTAATCCTAAACAAGTTACTAGAGTTGACTTAAAGACAAAAGAAATCCCTTCCAATACGATTCGTTCAGAACGAAAAAAGGAACGTAATCTTTCCGATAGTCCTATGTCTAGAATTGGCACATTGACTCCTGAAAGAGGAATAATTCCTCAACGTAAGAACAACGATGATGATTCGGGCGATGATATTTCATTCCTTTAATTCAATATTATCAAAGCAAGAGCATCAATTAATTCAAAGACCGTATACGAGAACCATGCATTATGTCCGATAGAAGAGGCGCATGGTCTCCCTCAAATTCTACGCTTAGAAAAGCACAAGCAGTGATGGAAGCAACACAAGATAGTGGTAATTTGTACCGAAATGGTTTCGGGATGATCGCATCGGAAAATATTGTTTCTCCAATGGTTCAAAGAATCGTCTCAAGCGACTTACATGGTAGATATGCAGAGGGGCTTCCTGGAAAGAGATATTACCAAGGTTGTGATGATTTTGATACAATTGAATCAATTGGTATCGATTTAGCGAAGAAAGTGTTCAATGCACCTTTTGCAAATATTCAATCAACATCGGGCACGGTCTCAAATATCGCTGCACTCAAAGCACTTGCAAAACCAGGGGATAATATCACTGCGGTTTCAACAGCAGATGGTGGACACATTTCTCATGCTAGGATGGGTGCTGTTGGTTTAAGAGATCTCAATCTCTCTACATACCCATGGGATGTGGACAGAATGGAACCAGATGTTGATGGTGCATGCCAATTAATTAGAGAAATGCAACCAAAAATTGCATTAATTGGCCAATCAGTATTCCTATTCCCCACTCCACTAACTGAAATCGCTGATGCTGCACATGAGGTTGGTGCAAAGGTGATGTATGACGGAGCGCATGTTTTGGGATTGATTGCCGGAGGCGTATTCCAAGATCCACTAAAGGAAGGTGCTGATGTGATGACTGGTTCATCCCACAAAACATTCCCAGGTCCTCAGGGTGGTTTTTTGATATCATCAAGTGAGGATGAAAAATTTCAAAAGAAATTGAATAATGCAATATTCCCAGGTGTATGTTCGTCATATCATCTTCATCATGTTGCAGGAAAAGTAGTTGCATTAGCTGAATTTGAGGAATACGGTCAAGCCTATGCTCAAGATACAGTGGCAAATGCAAAAGCATTTGCGAATGCGTTAGCAGCAGAAGGGTTTGATGTATTGGCTGAATCTAGAGGTTATACTGCAAGTCATCAAGTTCTAACCCGTCATGGGGGATTAGATTCAGGTGCTGGTGCGAAAGCAGCGCAATTATTAGAGGATGCAGGCATCATTACTAACATGAATATGCTACCTGGAGATACAAAGGCGATGACACCTTCTGGATTACGCCTTGGTGTACAAGAATTAACACGCGTTGGTATGGACCAAACCCAAATGGAAGAAGTAGCATCACTTTATGCCAGAGTATTGCTCAAGGGAGAAGATCCAGCAAGTGTCAAGAAAGATGTAAAACAATTAAAATCAGAGTTCCAAATAATTCGTTATTGCTTTAATGAGGATGAACTCAATGGTTATCCATTTTGAACATCCCACAGTAACAGTCAAAGAGGATTTTGCTAAGGGGTAGTTATGCCCTTAGTCGATGGTGAAGAAGAACCCATTGATTATGAATTGAGCAAAGAACTTGAGAGTTCACTAAAGAAAGATGCAATAGGTCACATCTTTGACTCATCAGGAAATCACCTCCTGTTATGGAAAGCGGTTGAATTTGAGTCCTGGTGGATTCAATTTGAAAAAATCATAGGAATACCAATGGGGAGAAAAATGGTAAATGCTGCAACTGATGAGGAAGAATTTCACTTATTGACTAATGATGAATACAAACTAAGTGGTTTTTTCAAAAATTCACGCAGGAGAAAAATAATTGCTACAAGGTGGTTACAATATGGCTGGGGTGAATTGAATTTCAATGAAAACCATATTACTACTCCAACATTAGCTCCTTTTTCAGTTGGAGTTGCTTTAGCAGCAATTGAATATTGCAAGCAGAAAAGGTTCAAAATCACTTGGACTCAGCCAAATTCAGTATTAATTGCTCTAGATTTAGTGGAAGAGTTACGTGAAATTTCACCTTCCAAGCAAGTGACTGAATTCACTTGGACAAAAAATTGTAATGATAATTATTCCACAATGCTTGAGGTTGGTGAATTTCAAGTCGTACGGAAAAATGGCGGCTGGGATTTTGAAGGAGAACGTATGGTTTTCATTCCAGCCAATATATTGACAAGATTATTATTCACTACTCAGTCAAGAGCATTGACTATTGGCGATGAATTATCCAGTGCCATTAAATTCGTTGGAATAGAGGAAGCGGAAAAGTCAACATTTCTTTGTACTGCACTTTCGATGGTTAATGTGATTGAACAAAGTGAAAGGCCAATTTATATTCTTTCAGACTCTGAGTGGATAAATAAATGTCAATATTTACTCGGAAGATTTGGCTTTGTTTGTCCAAATGAAGTGTCTTCACTCAAGGAGAATGGTGCAGTTAAATTTTCATTTTATCACTCACCAACATTACCATTTTCAGTTGGAGCGTTAATGGCATTTTGGCAAAGGGCTCATGGCAGATTGGCAAAGGTAACTATAATGTTCCAAGATGTGCTATGTATTGTCGAAATAAGTTCAAAATTGGAATATAATTAGTATTCATTGGTCATTATTCAAAAGTGCCTTTGGAGCGCATTTTCCGCCCATCCATAGTTAAGGACTATAACCGATACATAAAGTCGGCAATCTTGCACGTAAGTGCACGGTGTTCCAAATGACCCTCTCTCACAACCAAATGGCCTATGTGGCAATCGTTTCAACACTAATCTTTGGCTCCCTTTTCGTGGGTGTCTCAGGATACTACCAAACCAGTGGTTCTATCGGTCAATTCGATAGCGCTGTTGAAGATGATTTATTTGGTAAAGGCACCACTAGTTCTGAAGCCTTAGATTCTGATGGCGACGGACTTGCAGACTCACTTGAGGAGACTCAATATGGTACAGATCCATTAGATGAGGATACAGATAAAGACGGTATGAGTGATGGTTGGGAAGTAGAACACGGCCTTAATCCACTCGATAATGGTGAATCTGATGACTTGGAAACAGACCCCGGTCAAGCAGAAACAGAAGATGCATCGGAAAAGAATGAAACAGAATCATGGCCTGATCCTAATCAAGGTCCAAATGGAGATCCTGATGGTGATGGCTTAACCAACGAAGCAGAAGCAGAATTGGGAACAGACCCACAGAGGTCAGACAGTGATAACGATGGTCTTGGAGACCGCTGGGAATCACTTTACACCACTACTGTTCAAACCCCTGGTGGAACAGTTACATTATTTGACCCACTTTCTGGTAATTGGGATTGCCTACTGCTAGACCAAGCGATGGTTGATGCTCTATCAGAGAGATTTGATGGAGAGAATGGTAATGCAAACTGGGATGACTTAGCAAATCCTGCTGGAACTCACTCCTGTGACATGGTCCTAGATACAGATGATGATGGATTAGCCAATTTTGAGGAAGAAATGTTTGGAACAAATCCAACAGCAAGGGATTCTGATATGGATTTAATAGATGATATCGTCGAAGTATCTAACACCTCAGTAAGCTTGTTTGTCGGAACTGGTGAAGATTGTAACATTCCATTATTAGACCCAATTATTAGGGCAGCCCCTTACATGGGAATGGAAAGATCATGGTTCTTACAAGACATGGATAATGATGGAATAAACAATGGCCCATCTGATTGGGATACCGATGGAGATGGAATGCCTGATGGATTTGAGTATTGTTACTCACATCAATTAGAACACCCTCAAAATAATGATTATGAGACACTTGACCCTGCAAACGCATCCGATGGATATGGCGATTGGGATGAAGATGGAATGAATAATTTAGAGGAATACGAAGTAGCACTAATTTTCGGTTCAACAAATTTCACATCTCCTTGGAGAGTTGATACCGACCTTGACGGAATGCCAGATGGCTGGGAGTCAACAAATGGACTACACCCAAGAGATGGGTCAAATGGTGATATTGACCAAGACCGTGATGGTTGGGATGCTGATGGAGACGGAGCTGTACGTTATGACACTCTTGAATTAACAGCAGTTGTCATTGGAATAGATGTGGTAATGGACCAATGGGTTGTTGCAAATCAAACAGTTGCACGAGCCCAAATTACCCTTGGTGGAGGAAATAAGCAGACTATTCCTCTAACAGCACCTGTTGATGGATATGTCTATTCAATCCATGTTGTACTAGGACAAACAATTGAATCAAGGCTGACTATCTGGCTTGAAATTGTAGAACCTGAAGAACAATTTACAAATGTCATGGAATACAATGCAAGAGATAGAGATGGAGATGGAATAATCGATGGTCGCTCTACAAATCCATTGAACCCCGACACTGATGGAGACGGATTGATTGATGGAATTGAAGTAATGGGTTGGGAAATCCTTGTTGTTAATCGTGGTGTCCAAAGAACTTGGGTTACTTCAGACCCTGGTTTGTATGATACCGATGCAGATGGTCTAAGCGATTACGAAGAATTCGCATCAATTTGTAACCAAGGTTCAAACGCTTCTAATCCAGATACTGATGGTGATGGTTTGGGAGACCAAACTGAATCCTTGTCTGGATTCACTTGGGATGGAGAAGCATACTTCACAAGTCCATGTATGTTTGATACAGACAATGATGGTCTTGAAGATGGAGAAGAGGTAATCGCTGGAGCAGACAATTTCCTAACACATGCAAATAATTCAGATACAGATAATGATGGATTAATTGATGGACATGAAGTGTTGTATATTCCGAGACCGTTCCAAAACCCCACAAATCCGTTAATCAATGATACGGATTCTGATGGAATGCTCGATGGTTGGGAAATGCAGGTAAAGTCGACTGAAGAGAACACAAATTCTCACTCGTTATGGGTTACCACATCTTCGTGGCAACGTCCAAGTTGTACACCATCGCAAAATGATGATTGCTCAATGCCAGCTGGTGGATATATGTGGCAAAGTTGGCTTGGAGGCTTTGTTCAGACAGCCAAGTATGAAGTATCGGAGATGAATCTAACCGGATTCGCAATGCCATCTAATTCTAAGTGTGATGGATGTTCTGGAAGATGGGCTTTAGATCCATCACTAGATTCATTGAAAGATGATACCTTCGATATCGATAATGATACTCTTCCGAATGGTGCTGAAGCACCTGATAGATGGAATACTAACCCAGTAGATGATGATACTGATGGAGATCAACTTCCAGATGGATGGGAAGTTCATTACTCTGAAATCGCTCTAGAACTTGGATTGACTGATAATTCAACAACTAGCGTATATGGAGCACGTGGTGTAATGGATCCATCAATGCCAGATAGTGACTTAGACGGAATATGGGATGGAGAAGAAGACCCTGACCATGATGGTTTGAACCGTTCTGGATTGATTAAGAAATATTGCCCTGGACATAATGATACTACAAATTCAGATTGTCATATTGACCCTGAAACTCCAGATGGTAAGAAATTCTATGATAACTTAGAAAATTACACTAATCTTGAAGAGATGCAGAATAATACTAACCCGGTATCAAATGATACTGATGGAGATGAATGGAATGACGGACCTGAAGTCTACTACCAAGATCATGATGATGATGGTATGGCAACAGGTTGGGAACATCACTTCAAATTCGACCCTGAAGATGCTGCCGATAGAATGGTGGATACAGATGGTGATGGCCATGTTAATTTCTGTGAATATAAGTGGGATACCAATCCAAGAAACCCTCTTTCATATCCTGGACAGGGTGAACTTTGCGATCCATTCAGCGAATGATTAATGTTGTAAATAACAACCATATTGCACTAAACTTGATGTCTTATAGCGTTGCACCTGTATTCATGGGAGTAGGTAGGTCAATTGCAGCCTGCTTAGTCTGCCTAATATTTTGCACACTACCACTTACAGTTTCGGTATTTGCACATCATATTGATGAAGAAAATTACAACTTATTTATTTTTCAAGAAGATGGTTCTATCTTTTCTGAAAATATCTCATTAAATGGTACAACGACGCTACCTCCGAGTGAGGCGACATGGGAATTGTGGAATGTTGGCGATGGTAATTCTAATTGGAACATGGAAGCCTCTGGTTCTCATTTCAGTAGTGTTGTCCCGGTATCAGATAATTTGTGGAATTGGACACTAGAGATTAATGTAACAGAAATTGAGTGCACTTGTTTACTTACAATTTCTGTACCAAATGGATTAGACCCAATGACAAAATCAATTATTGTTTACTTGGGAGAAATAGGACATAGGCCGATGATATTAGATATTGAATATACTACGACGATAGTTGTAGAAGAGCCAGTAACAATAGAAATAGACTATGTTGTTCCAGGAATCAACAATGCAGGCGTTACTGTTTTCGCCACAGTATGTGAAGCACCACATACGGTTTGTTTGGAAGAACCATCCCCAATCACATTGAACCAAACAGATCACAATGGAACAGTGATTATTACATTAAATAATATTGAACTAAACCTTGCAGATGGAATATATCAATTTGAATATTTTGTCAAGGATGCACTGTTATTAAATTCCAATTCAGAAACAATTGCAATAGTAATCGATACTCAGGAGCCAATAGTGAGTATTAATGGTCCTGAAAATGCAATAGAATCACAAACAATTTACATTTCTGCAACAGTTGATGATGGTTATAGTGGTTCTAGTGAAAATCTAGTTTGGACGATTTATTCACCTGATGGTAAAGTACGCAGCCCAACTACTGAGGAAAGGCAAGATGATTATTCTCTGAATATTATTCCTCTAATTTCAGGAGACTGGACCATTGAATTATTAGTGCGAGATGTTGGAGGACATTTTGTCAATACATATCATTCATTTTCTATTGCAAATAATGATCCACAAGCATATCTGACATTGGATGGATTTGAGGTTGCCAATGGTAGTTCAATAACACCTGCTAATGCAAATGATTGGATATTAGATTGCTCTGGAAGTACTGATACAATTGATGATATGGAAACATTACAATATGTGTGGTATGTTGAAGGAAAGGCAAGAGTTAGTGGTAAAGAAAATTTCACTCAAGATGATTTTGTCATTATAGGTCAGCAACAGATGATGCTAGTAGTGACTGATGATGATGGAGTTGAGTCAACAATAAATTTCACACTATTTGTCGAAGAGCAACCAATTACATCGAATGATTCATCAATATTGCTTGGAATCTTTGTTTTAGCAATTATCGTATCTGGAATCTTTGCAGTTCAAAAGTTTTCTAAGAAGTCCAAGGATTCAAAAAAATCCAAAAATATCCCGAAATGGGGAGAGCACAAAAAAACTGATGATAGCCAAGATGAAGAATTGGTGATTACTAATAATGAAGACAGTATCTGGAACGATAAATCCTTTGATGGTAAATCCTAACAGTGCAACGGTTGAAAATGGGGTAACCCTTGGCCAACACTATGTTCGAGGCGGCCATGTCGCAAATTGGTGAGAAACCAGCAGAGATTAGCATCGATGAGTTTCGTTCAAGACAAAACAGATTATTGTCACAATTGCGCCCAGATGACCTACTTGTTATCTGTCCAAATGTTGAATCAAATCGCTCAAATGATGTTCATTATCCTTATCGCAGTAGTAGCGATATGCTATATTTATCTGGTTGGAAAGACCCAGAATCAATAATGACAGCTCATCATGATGGAGAGTCATGGGTTGTAACATTATTTGTTCAACCAAAAGATACGCTCAAAGAGATATGGGAAGGGAGAAGAGAGGGTGTTGAAGGGGCACTAAATGGATGGCCGATTGATTCTGCTCATTCAATAGAAGACTTGTCAACAATATTCTCAGAAATGGTCAGTAAAGCAAATCGAGTATTGGTTAGAAGTGGAATCAATACAGCAGTAGATGTCATGGTTAAGGATGCTATAGAAAGAAGGGATAGGGCTCGCCAACAATTTGGTAACGGTCCAATATCAATTGAAGATCCTTCCGCAAAAATTGCAGAATTAAGACTAAGAAAGTCCGATGCTGAAATAGCTCAAATGCGCCATGTTTCCCAAATCAGTTCCCTCGCTCACGAGATATCAATGCGTCATTCTGCAGTGGGAAGAAAGGAGTATCAATTACAATCAGTAATAGAGGGTTTCTTCTCATATGCTGGAACAAGTGGATGGGCTTATCCTTCAATAGTTGGTTGTGGAGAAAATGCAACTATTCTACATTATACTGTAAATGATGATACTTGTGAAGATGGAGACATTATATTGATAGATGCAGGTGCAGAATACAATGGTTATGCTGCTGACATTACACGTTCTTGGCCTATAAACGGAAAGTTTACTGAAGCGCAGAAAGAAATTTACCAACTTGTATTAGATGCGCAATTGGCGGCTATTGACGAGTGTAGAGTCGGCCGGCCATACAATGCCCCTCATGAGGCAGCAAGAAGAGTGCTTGCAGAAGGTCTCATTGAATTAGGAGTTATCACACAGTCGTTGGATGATGCTCTTTGCATGGAAAATGGACAATTAAAAAAGTGGTATATGCATAACACTGGCCATTGGATTGGATTGGATGTTCATGATGTTGGAATATACAAACCAAATGGTGAACCAAGATTGCTTGAAGAGGGAATGTGTTTAACGGTTGAACCTGGATTGTATTTCGGCGCATGGCGTCCAGATGTAGAATGTCCAAAGAGATATGCTGACATTGGAATGCGTATTGAAGATGATATTCTTGTTACTTCTAAAGGACCTGATGTGTTGACCAAAGATTGTCCAAAAACAATTTCAGATTTGGAATCATTGATTGGAAAAGATTTCGAGTAGGTGGTCCTATTGGATTGGGTTCAGATATTACAGCAGCAGGCCAAATGGTCAAGTAATAATAAATCTGAAAACAGACTAACTTCACAACAGGCAATAGAGTTGTACGATAACGCTCCATTACACCAATTAATGGCTGCAGCGATGGAGAGGAGAAAAGCAATACATCCGGAAGGATATGTTACTTATCTAATAGATAGAAATATCAATTATACAAATATCTGTACTATTAATTGCCAGTTTTGTTCTTTTTATCGTCCACCAAATCATCCGGAAACTTATACTCAGACATTTGAGGAGATAAGTGCAAGGATAGTGGAATTAGAGCAAATTGGAGGGAGTAGAATCCTAATGCAAGGGGGAGTGAACCCTGATTTGCCGATAAATTGGTATCAAGAATTGATCACTTCCTTGAGAAAACATCATCCAACTATTGCACTTGATTGCTTTTCACCAATTGAAATTGAAGGAATTGCAGACGTTAGTGGATTGACTACCCTTGAAGTGCTTACAAAATTCCAATCTGTAGGTATGCATGGTCTACCAGGTGGAGGTGCAGAAATGCTCGTGGAATCAGTTAGGAAGGATGTTTCTCCCAAAAAGGGTCTTCCTGAGAATTGGCTAAAAGTGATGAAAGAAGCTCAATCGCTTGGTCTTACTACCAGTGCCACAAATGTGTTTGGTTTTGGCGAGGGAGCGACTGAGAGAGTTGAACATATGAGGAGAATACGAGAATTACAAGACCAATCTCTCGAATCATACAATATAGGATTCACATCATTCATCGCATGGCCAGTTCAATTAGAAGTGAACAGTTTTGGAAGGAGAAACAGAGGTCAAAATAAATTTGAATTAGGTGCAGGTTCAAGCGAATATCTTCGCCATGTAGCAGTATCTAGACTATTTTTTGACAATATTGAAAATATTCAATCTTCATGGCCAACAATGGGTATTTCAGTAGCCCAAATGGCATTGATGGGTGGAGCTAACGATATAGGTTCAACTATGATGGAAGAAAATGTTGTTTCAGCATCTGGTACAACCAAATTAAGTGCAAGTGAAAAAGAGTTACAAGATGTGATTCTGAGAGCAGGATTCCGCCCTGCAATAAGAGATTCGGACTACAATTTACTACCAACAACATTAGTTGCAGCTGAAGTAACTTCTCTGAAGGCACCAACGCCCATTCAGTAATCAACTACTAGTTGCTGCTGAAAATACCACATATACAACAGCCCTTATTTGTCGTTGTCCATTTCCAATATTTTCGCTTGGAGTATATTCTTGGCCATTATACAATCCTTTGTAAACCAAGTGATTATTTCCACCATCCATATCACTCCACGAAGTAATATCGTATGTCCACTGTTTCACATCTTGACCTGCACACCATCCTGCTCTACCATACGGCCATGAGCCATACTGATTTGCAACTACGCCATTTGCGATCTCTACCTTGCATCCATTTGCCTGATTATGAACAACAGGGTGCCATTCATAGGTATGACTTCCATTCATGTAATAATGGTGTTCATGGTCGCAGAATTCAGCACAATTAGCAGCATCTTTTTGGAAGCCATGTCCGGTAATTGTTGCAACCAATGAGACTTTAGTTGCCCAAGAGGGAACTGTGAAATTCATTTGTCTATTATACTTAGATTCATTATTGTAAGTTCCATCAAATTGACCACCTGAGAATGCGTAATCAGCCTCATATGAACGCTCACCACTACCCCAATCACTGAAGAGGAATTTCACAGTCAAATCACCCTTATTTGCACCACCATATTTGAAACGTCTTTCCTCACCATCATCTATCATGAATAAGTATGGTGAAATATCAGTTAACCACATTCCCTCTCGCCCATATGTAGTAATCCATCGCATTATTTCTGTACTACATTGCGAACTATTTTGTTCATTACAGATGTATAGATTTGCTAAGTAATCCCATTCATGACATCCACCATAACTGCCATCAGAATTACTATGTCTATTTTCTCTATCAGGGCATGCATGCTCATGGTATACCTCTAATGTATCATATGAACTAATATTATTCGCTAAGTCAAATGTTGCATTTGAGAAACTACTGAATCCTCCACCCCATCCTCCAGCATGATTTTGGAAATCCATTATTGTGACAACTTCAACACCAGGATCTAATTCTCTAACCTTTGTAGGAAATTCTACATTCCATTGTACTGGCTCAAATGCGATATGGCTTGGGTCATTTGATTGAGTTGGCCAATCATAGAATGAACCAACTTCACGCGAAAGTTGAAATCGGTCAATTCCCATGTATAATGGGTTATTAAATGAATTAATCATTTGACCTAATCCTCCACCAATACTACTCGCTCGTTGGTCAATATAGTGGATTCGATCTCCCCATTTTTCTTCTTCAGAAGGGTTTAATGCTGCAAGAACAGACGATTTCTGTTGAGTAACATCACTGTGATATGTGGAATCAAAAGAGCCGTAGAATAAGTGAGTATTATCTGGAAGTGCGCGAATCAACTTACCAGGGTTTTGTCCCCATGTAGCAGAGTTGGAACTTCCATCTCCATTGGTATATTTGAACATTAATAAGTAAACATCATCCCCCGTCCAGCGTTGTTCAAAATAGAATGTTCCATCTAAAGTTGGAACGCTAAAATGCGGTACTGCTTGCATGGGGCCACTCAATGATGTTGCAGATGTCCAAGCAATCGGTTGTTGAATAACAGCGCAACCAGAACTATTTGCAGTCCAACGTTGAGGAGTATCGGGACAAATATCCACATTTGAGAAAACACCATCATTGTCAATATCTGCACACCCGACTCCATTCACGACAATATTAGCAGGAGTCCCCTCACACATATCATAGAAATCAAGAACGCCATCAGAATCACTGTCACGCTCTATCGAAGCACAACCATCTTCATCAATATCGATGCCTGTTTTCGGAGTTCGTGGACATTGGTCCAACGTAGCACCTGTTGAATTGTAATCATTTACACCGTCATTATCATCGTCATCATCTTCAGAAGTATCGAAGCATCCGTCGTCATCAAAATCATTGAATTCATCTCTAATCCATGATGTCAAACCTTTTGGACATGAATCAACCGAATCATTTCTTTGGTCATTATCATCATCATCATCTTCATCTAAATCAGAACAACCATCACCATCCCAATCACTGTATAGATTAGAAATCCAACCGGTTAGTCCCATCGGGCAAGAATCGACCAAATCATCAACTCCATCTCCATCATCATCAAGATCAAATGATTCATCATGACAACCATCTTGGTCATAATCTGCATCAATTGTGCTTTTCCATCCTACCGAATTTGGGCAATTGTCCTTCACATCCTCAATCCCGTCTGCATCATCATCATCGTCTTCATCTCTATCCCTACATCCATCTGAATCCATATCATCAGTAGTTGAAGAAATCCAACCCTCCGCTTCACCAATTCCATTAGGGCAATTGTCATTATCGTCAATTATTCCATCACCATCCGCATCAATACCCGCATTTTCAACGATAATGGTGGTAGTTGAGGTGTCCGTTAGTATTGTCCATTCTCCACATGTGGCAACAAAAGTGATTGTAATATCAGTTACTCCATCGTATAGTTCAGTAAGCAATTTCCAAGAACCATCTGATTTTACATCTACTTGTCCTTGTTCTTCATCACTTGAGTAACTTAATGAACAACTTTCTAAATGGTCATGAGAAATTGTGCCTGAAACCCATGTTAATCCTGAATCCTCTAACAGTATTAGGGAAGGAGCATTCAATATTGGTGCTCCTTCAATGGGTGGCAAAATCTGTATTATGTGAGATACTATAACAGGTCCGTCAACAATTGTTGTTTCTTTATCAGCTGCCTCAAAAGTTGCAGCGATATTGTAACTCACAATTTCACTTGGCATGAAAGTAACATGTACAATGTCTTTGGATTGTGTCATTGCAAATTCAACTTCCGGATAAATGGATACTGATGCCAACCAATCCCCTTCACCTTGACTTTGAACTGTGATTTGAAGGCTTACAATTTCCTCCAATATTGCATTTGTAGGCGGTTCAACGAATTGCACATTGAGCTCTAATTCCTTCACTACAGGTGTTATTTCTTCTTCAGCAATTTCATCTGTAGCACCGAAACAACCAGCACTTAACATCACGAAAATTAATATTACAGCAGAAGTACGCTGACTGCCCATAATATTGCATGGAATAAAGCAACCCTTCAATGTGTTGTTTTAGAATCATTCAATTTCAGATTCAGTTCTTCCATCATTTACAATCAGAGTCTTCTGTTCAACATGTTTTGAAGAATGCTTAACCCTGAGTGGTTCAACCCATAATAATGGTCCCTCATTTTCCCTTTCAATTTTTATTATTAATTCCCAATGAATTTTCACTAGAGGGCTAATCGTAGTACCAGGCCAAGAGTTTTTTGGATTTTTAAGAATCATTTCCTCTTCACTATATTCAACTATGCCACCAGATTGCATTACCCGCATTGGTCTTAAAAATAAGCCTCCAATAACTTCTTGGCGCTGCATCGGTGCATCCTCTCCAGCACCAGTTCCATCATCAAGTCCCGCTTCCCAATGGTGTGGTAATTTAGTTGTCAAACCAGGAGGTGGCTGTCCCTCAACAGTTCGATTTAATGCTGAAAAAACAGCATCTCTTGCAGGTGGTAATGCACCAACCCTCCAATAGACCGTAATTGAATTCCAATTAGTTTGAAGTGTATCAAATTTAACTTTTATTTTCAAGTCCTTATCGGCTACTGCTTCACCAATTATTTTTATTTCTGGATTTGAGGGTGACTTATTTAGGAACATTTTTTGTCTACGTAAATCGCCAAAATTCGCAGCAACTCTCAAACCGAGTGGAATGAAAAATAGTGGGGCTACTATTATTGCTAGTAATGGATAATCTAGTAGACCAACACGAACTGTCCCAGTTCCAATTCCAGGAATCCCAACAAGTGAAAGTATTGGTTCAATGAATAAATAAAGTAGTGAAATTAGGAGGACATAGACAACTGCATTGATAAATTTTCTAGCAGCAGCATGAATTGGGTGAGGGGTCAAATACCATCCTCTTCGTTGTTTGTCCACGACGATCGGCCACTCTGAATCATCAAGTATTCCATAGTCATAGACTTCATTTTTGATAGTATTTCCATCAAATATGTATCTTCGTTCTACCAACCAACTGGATTTCTCTCCGATTTTAAAACTTGGAATCGATTTTGTAATAATTTCATTAGCCTGTTGTAGACTAATATCATCTGAAATAATTTCATTCTTCCTCGAGATTGGCAATTCTGATGCCACTAATCTATGCGCTTCAAATGGAGGGTATTTCACCAAATGCTGTACTTCTAATATCCCCATCTCATCGCCTCATGTAAATAGTAGTTTAACGCCTGCCTTTACCGCAAGTTTACGGAAGGCGGGTACCTTTTTCAACAGTGCCATTCCTAATGGTACTGGTTTTTCAATATCGCCAATTGTATTAATCAATTCCAAAACTTCTGGCTTTGAAAAATTTTCAAAGTGCTCATCTAATTCATCATCAGTACAGTTACTCACCAACAAATCCCTCAATGCTCTTGCTTTGTCTTGAACCCTTTTCATCTCATTCCATCGTTTTGAAGTAATTTTACGTAAATCCTTTTTCGATAATTTATCACTGCTAATTGCAGAAGAAAGATCATCAATTATCATTTCAATTTGCTTAAATCCAGGTCCAATTCCTCCACCCGTTGTCGGTTTTGCCATTCCTGCAGCATCACCTACTAACATCACTCTATTTTTGACAGGATTCTTAACCATTCCACATGGAATAGGGCCGCAATATCTTGCAGTTTCCTTAACAGCACTGAATCTTTCTTGCCAAAGTGGATGATTTAGTAAATCATGATAACATTGCTCAACCGAACGTCCCTGTAAATGTTCAGCAGTTGACCAAATACCGATTCTGTGAGTTCCGAAACCAGAAGGTATTACCCAAGCAAAAAATCCCGGAGCAACTTTTGAACCACTATACATTTCCAACCATCTATTGTCGTTTTGGTAACCGACAACTTCTGCTTGGAAACCAATCATCAATTCTTTCGGTTTGCCCATTTTAAAATATCTTCTTGTCCACGACTGAGCACCATCACAGCCAAGTAACAATTTACATTTCAAGTCAACAATTTCACCGTCATTATTTACAGTCAATGATACGCCATCATCATCTGCTGAGGCATCTATTGGCATCGAATTAAGCCAAATATGAGCTCCTGCTTCTAAGGACTGCTGGACTACTCCTTGGTCAAATCGCTTACGACAGACAACAAATGTTCTGGGATTATTACTTTCACCAACTGGTACTAGTGTTCCACTTGGTCCGTGAATTAGTGCCCCATCAATTTCTTGAAGAATGGTATCTTCAAGTGATACTGATTTCATTGCTCTCGGATTTACTAATCCTGCACACTGGAAAGGACGACCGATTTCACTATGTTCTTCTAACAACAATACTGAATGCCCTCTTTCAGATAATAATGATGCACAGCGCCCACCTATCGGTCCAGCGCCAACAATGACTACGTCCCACATCATCTCTGTCATCAAGCAACAACCATAACCGATGAGCAATCAACCTTCTCATTAAAATCGAGGAAATATTAAGAAATTGAGGTACTAATTTCTTTTGGCGAACTTATATCCAACGGATTCGTTCTTTTTCAGGTAAAGAGATGAACTGAAAGGTCTTTGAGTTTTCTTTGAGATGAAATCATCAAATGGTCCGAGTGATTTCTTTTCTATCAATTGGTTTGCTTCTTCACGGGTAATTTCTCTCTTTGAAATTTCTCTCATCAATTGAATCTTACATTCAGTACCATCTTCTTCAGGTTGATATGTCGTTTCAGTTTCAACAATGTTGACCTTATGGATTGGGCAAATAGCGACAACTCCTTCCACGATTGGGAACTTTGTTGCATCGGCAGGTGCAGCACGAGGAGGGAATTCAAAATTAATCTTATTACCACTTTTTACAAGGAACGCACTAAATGGACGTCCACGCTTTGAGGTGAAATTTTCCAAGAGTGGTGACTTACCATCAGTTAGAATTATTTTTGCTTCCTCAGGTGTGATTACTCTTTTGCACATTTCCTTAGAAACACCTCTGAATTTACAATCATCATAATCGCAAGCATATACATTTGTCCCAATTCGGATTACGCCATGATCACAAGCAGGACACGGGCATAATTCTTCATCACTAGATTTACTGGTTGATTCTCCACCACCAGCTAGTATTACCTTACCTTCATTATCAAGAGTAATTGTTGCTTCATAACTCTCGCCACTGCGATTGAAGAAACCATGCAAGTCACTTATTGATTTATTCTCGATCAATCTGGTTGCAGTAATCCTATCAAACCAACGTCCGGATGTATCCTTCCAAAATACGAATGAACAACCCTTATCGCGGCCTTGATTATCAGCACATTGGTAGGATAATGTTGTCTCTTTTATTTCATTTCCACACTGAGGACAATTTCCTAATGATGGTTCGTCAGCGTATAATTGAACTCGGTCATGGTCGCGAATTAAATTGACCATAGAGGTAGTTTTTTCCACTATACTTTGCATATATTTTTCACGAGGCTCCTCACCACGTTGAACACTTAGAAGTGAAGATTCCATTTCTCCTGTTAATTCAGCAGAAGTAATCCAATCAACAGGAATTCTTCGTAACACATCAATAATTCTAATTCCATGTGCAGCAGCACTGATAGACCCATTGCGTGAACGACCAATGTATCCCCTATCAACTAATTTTTCAATAGTATCTGCTCTAGTTGCTGGAGTTCCAAGACCTTTATCCTTAATTGCTGCTGCCAATTCATCATCATCAATTTTTTTACCTGCATGTTCCATTAGTCGTAACAATCCTGCTTCCTTCAATCGGTTTTTAGGCTTTGATTTCTCCTCTTTAAACTCAGATTCAGTAATGTCTGCCTTGCATGGGTTGGATGGTAATGAATTCCAACCTTCTGGCAAATCTTGCTTTTTCGGTTTTACACTCCTCCACCCAGGAACCTTAATGCAACGACTTTCTTTGACAAAATTTTCATTCTGAATTGATGCGACTCTCTTTTGAACATCCCAAGTCGCTTCTGGATACCATGACGCAAGGAAAGTTCGCACAATTAAATCGTACAGTTTTGCGTGGTCGCCACCAAGCCCTTCAGGTATCTTACCTGTAGGAATAACAGCAAAGTGATCACTAACTTTTGCATCATTGAAATTTCTTTTCGTATTTTTCATTCCTGCCCCATTTGTGGCTGATGAATCAACAATTTGTAGTGCATGATTATTATAATTATCTTGAGCAGCTAACTGGCGGATTGTCTTTGTTATTTCTTCGAACATATCCTCTGGTAGGTAGCGAGAATCTGTACGTGGGTATGTTGTCAATTTGTAAGTATCATACAAATCCTGAGCAACACCAAGTGTTCTTTTTGCCGACCATGACCAAATGTTATTCGCTTCTCTTTGTAATGCTGTCAAATCAAAATTCAATGGAGGTTTTTCAATTGAATCTCTATTGGTTTGAGTCACATCTGCTTGAGAACCTGAAGATAGAATTGCCTCAAGTTTTTCCTTTTCAGATGCTTCAATAATTCGATGAGATTTGTATTCAGGTCTATCTTCATCATCCTTGTGTCCAGTTCTCTCCCAGCGAGCATTCCATGAAGCATCACCAGCACAAAATTGTGCTTCCAATTGCCAGTATGGTACTGCTTGATGAGCCAATATTTCCAATTCGTGGTCAACTATCATTGCAAGTGTTGCGGTTTGAACCCGTCCAAGAGAAATAGCACCCTTTTCAGTTCTCTTCTTAGGAAGAAATGAATTAGCAATTCTTGAACCATTCATTCCAATTATCCAATCTGCCTCACTACGAGAATATGCAGCATCTCTAAGTGCACTATATTCATCTCCGGATTTTCTATTATCCCAAGCGCTTTGAATTGAATCGCGTGTCATAGATTGTAGCCACATACGACTAGTTGGTAATTTTGACTTACTATGTGCAACAATCGTTCTAAAAATTAGTTCACCTTCTCTTGCTGCGTCACAAGCATTAACAATCTCTGTAATGCTTTTATCTTTGATCAATTTTGTAATTGCAGTGAGTTGTTTTTTCCCTCTTCCACCGATTGCCTTATACTTGAATTCTTCAGGAATAAAAGGCAACCTATCTACAGTTTTTCTCCAATCTTTAAAATCTGCATCATAATCATCCATATATTTTAACTGCAATAAATGACCAATTGCCCATGTGACAATTAAGTCATTTCCTTGCCAATGTGTCTCGTGTTTGTCATTAGCTCCAAGCACATTGGCAACATCAGCAGCAACACTTGGTTTTTCAGCGAGGATGAGAACTGCCATGATTTTGAAGGCCAATGGCGACAATACTTGAACCCTCTCTAAGTTGGATTTGGAAGGCTCTCTAAATAGATACTTTAGTATCTAGTCAAAACAAGCAATATTTTTTTCATATTTTCATAGATCGCCGGAATATATTTTTTTACAGGTATTTCTGTGATTGAACTCATCCCATTTTTCTTCCGAGTTAGGACCTCCACAACCAATACAACCTGGGTATCCAGCGGATAATAATTCATCACAAGAATTTAGAATATCTAACCATAAATCACCCTCGCCATAAATCCAAACAATTTCTAATTCAGGTTCATCAAGAGATATTTGTATTATTGTACCAGCAAGTTCTTCCTCCTCAGCTATCATTTCAATACTGATTAATTCACTTTCCGTAATTATGGGAAACGACAATCGTGATGGTTGCTTTTCACCAAGTTCTAGTATCATCTTTTTTGTTATTGAATGAAATCTCTTTGGAATATTAATCTGGATTTCCTGTAATCTCAATATTCGCCTAGAAGCCTCGCGCAGGGCTGGCCATTGGGGGTCAGTGATGCGCATATTATCACCCATACGAGCACAAGTCTTGAAGAATACCTTTCATCACCCACTAAATATGGGACTTGGTCATAGCATCTTTGCCAAGCCCCTTTTGGCTGTACAAGATTCAGAGAAAGCACATAGCAGGGCCCTAAAATTACTACGTTTCATGGTTTCAAATCCGATCACTAGGGGTACTGTAACTCTTCTATACAAACCCTCTAATCGAATTCCGATTTCAAAATTTGGTATCGATTTCAGAAATCCATTTGGAATAGCAGCTGGAATGGATAAGAAAGCTGAAGCCTTACGCGGATGGGAGTCTCTAGGTTTAGGATTCATGGAAATTGGTGGAATTACTATGCTTGAACAATTAGGAAATTCTAAACCTAGAATGTTCCGTGCAGGAAAATCAAAGGCGTTAGTTAACAGAATGGGATTTAATAATCCGGGTAGCGAGAAAATTGCAATACAACTCAACAAACATTTTTCAAAACATGGTCAACCAAAGATTCCGCTTTGGATAAATCTAGGTAAGTCAAAGTTAACAGAACTTGAGGATGCCTCTGATGATTATGCCACAACAATGCAGAGATTGTGGAAATATGGAGATGTCTTTGTAATCAACGTTTCATCACCTAATACTCCAAATCTTAGAGAATTGCAAAAGGATGATGATTTGAAGAAGATAATCAAGGCCTGTAAAGATGTAAACAAAACTGAGGCAGCATTACATAAAATGTCCCCAAGACCAATATTGGTAAAGATTTCACCAGATGTTGATGATGCGCAATTGCTTGCAATAGTCAATACTGCCCGTTCTAATGGCTGTAATGGCATCATTGCATCAAATACGACCACGAGTCGCCCAGAAGCAAAAAGTAGCGGGGAACGAAAGGTATTCGCACAAGCAGGAGGGTTGAGTGGCTTACCTTTGCAAAACCAATCAACTGAAATGATTTCAAAAATTTATAAAATGACTAATGGAGAATTTCCTATTATTGGAGTCGGCGGGATAATGTCTGGTGAAGATGCTTGGCAAAAAATATGTGCCGGAGCATCATTACTTCAGGCCTATAGCGGATTTGTTTTCCAAGGTGCATCTTTAACAAAACAGGTCGTAAATGGTATTGAAAAGAAAATGCGACAAAACGGCTATTCAACATTGGATCAAGCAATTGGCAGTGCTCACAGGGATGATTGAGATGTTAGCACGAAGAACTAGGTTTCTGATTATTGGTGCACTAATCACCATAGGAATTCTTGGGGTGATTGTACTCGATGCTCCAGAGCCAACTAAAACAGTTGATGTACTGATGGATGACCCAGATTCACTCGTAGGCAAATCAATTGCCATTAGGGGTGAAGTTACAGATGGAAGTATCGTCAATGAAACTCTGACATTCACATTACACGGAGATAATGCCTCAGTGATAGTTGACTTTTCTCAAGCATCTGTTTCCAACGGTCTTGGAGATAATAGAACCGTATATGCAGAAGGAATATTGAGGTTTGAAAACGGAACATATGTCTTTGAGGCTGATATTATCAAAACCTCTTGTCCATCAAAATATGAAGAACAAGCAGAACAATAACCTAAATAATTAGCCTGTTGCTAAAGCGTGTTGTTCAAATATAGTCAGTGTTAGGATTGGATGGGATAGGTGGGGAGCTAGGCGTACCCTATACCACAAATCGTCTTCATGGTGGGCTGAAAGCCTTGGGGCGGCGAAAGCGGCCTATTGGTTTCTGTATGCGGACATTGATGTCTCGCCCCCACATGATTCGGGTGCTTTGAACCGTCTTCGGAAGAAAACGGGAATTTGATAACCGAGGGATTAGGTCAGGCCGGGAACGGAGCAGCCCTACTCGGGGCCATGGGTGCTGTGGGGTTTCGGGATGGAGGAAGTGTGCAGATTTGGCTGATAGGAACGAGCGTCCACCCTCGGATTCCCACCTTCTTTTCAAATATCAAAAATGACATCACAATACCAACCTGGTCCTTGGAAGGATGGGACTTCTAGCCATTCACTAGAAATCTCTTGTCCAGTTGATACCTTTTCAAATATTAACTTATGACTAGTAACTGCCTTGATCTCAATTTCGCGCGTAACAAGTTTTGAATCAATCCATGAAACTTGGGCTTTCAAATTCAATTTTCCTTCACAATATTCAATGATAATTTGACCATCAACAAGCCATTGCTGGTGAATTTCACACCGATAAAGGACTTCATCTAGCCAATTGATCAAGAGTAGGTCATAGCACATTTCACTCTCATCACTATCAATGCTAACATTCCATTGCGAATTATGACGTATATGATTATTCAATTTTCTATTTGATTCCTCATTCATCAGAATAGATTGCATTCCCAATGCAGCCTCCATCATCAAATTGTTCTGTGAGTTAGAAAATGCTCTCAAACCAATATCGGCAGTGGTTGGCCTTGGCCAATAACTCATATCATCACCTCAGCGCTTAGATACTTGAAGATTCCAAGCCATTTCGCCAATTCTATCTACTAAATCATCACGACTTAATACAAATGAATCTGAACTGCTTGCTGCAAGAATACATTCACAAGCTGCATTTACTAATTGGGCTGTATGTGAAACCCCTAATTTTTCTGAAATTGCAACTGCAATAGCAACTACAGCAGCATCCACTAAACCAATCATTTGACGCAGGTCAGTCAGTGTACATTCAGCATGTACAGAACTTCCATCTTTGGAATATATTGTTACTCCACCTGCTCCACATACAACTACCAAATGTTTCCAATCATGATTATTTATCAGCATGTGCGCAGCATCATCACCACTATCTTCTCCCAATCGTCTACGCATTAATTCCAATCCATTGGCTTGGAAAATAACCCAATCAACACCATGTGTGTGATGCAATCCTGTTAGTTTTGGGTCGGCAATAATTGGAATGTTACTTTCGGATGCAGCTTCAATAATCTTCTTTACACCTTCTTCGACAATAACACCTTGGCCATAATCTGAAATGATGACCGCAGTTGCTTCTTCAAGATGTATTTTTGCTTCCTCAAACAATGCATCTATGGCTTCATCAGGAACTTTTTCATCCCCTTCAATATCCCATCGTAGAAGCAATTGCTCTTCACTAACCAAACTTTCTCTAGTAGCAAGAAGTCGGTTTTTCACAGTAGTTGTTATTCCCTCAACTATAGCGATTCCAGTGGAATTAACACCTTCATTTTCTAGTGATTCTAAAATATTTAATCCTGCTCTATCGTCTCCAACTACTCCAAATAAGTGTGTGTCGACTCCTATTGAAATTAATCCTCTTGCTACGTGCGCAGCACCACCTACATCTTCTTCTCGACGGGTTTCTCTCAAGACTGGAACAGGAGCATTTGAATTGAGGTTATTTGCATAACCATGGATATATCTATCCAACATAATATCTCCAATCAATACCACTTTACTATATTCAATCGATTTAACTTGAACTCGTAGTGCGTTTAGTTGGTCGTGGATTGCGACTTCCTCATCGGTCATGCCCATTTTCAGTCCCCTCGTAATGGGTGGTTGTGGGGGCATCATTTGATGCTATCGCGTAATTCAGCAAGTAATTCAGCATGTAGAGATTGTGAAATATTCAAAACTTCTCTTAAGGTTTGCAACATTGCATCTTCATCCGCAGTGATAATTCCATCTGCTAGAGCGGTTTCTAATGTTGCTCTATAAGAAGCAATATCTTGAGGTAATTCAGGGTCGCTTATTGCAATCTTTAGCAATTTTTGATGAGTCAATTGATCTATCCCAAATGCTACTCTAACAGTCTCCAGTAGAGCGATTTCATCTTCAATTAACTCACCATCAACCAGTGCTTGTTTCAACATATCAAGATATATTTCTTCAGGAGGTGGGGCTTTTTGGTCACGACGAGACTCATCAGATAATCTGCGAACTCTTTCGGGGTGCATGCCCAAAAATTCAACGACTTCAGACAATAATTGCTGCTCATCCTTTGTAATCTTTCCATCAGCCCACGCCCTTGCAAATAACCGACGAACCAATTGCTCACCTGCTTGCGCATCAAGCGATGCCACACCTTCTGGATTTGAAACAGGTGAAATCACTGGAACTTCATGAAATACCATGGCTTCATCGATATGAGATAATAACTCAAGAGTCAACTGGCCACCTTTTCTCAATTCAGAAATCATAATTGTAGAATCATCCTTATTCACTTCTCTAGAGAGAATTTTTCCTCGCAATTCAGAAGCCCTCTTACGCCCATCTGAAGATAATCCGTAGACGGTACGCCTTTGTTTTGCTCCAGGGATGTGGCGCTTACTGGAAACTAAACAACCTCTAGATTCTAATCGCTTCAATGTTCTCGGAACATGTTTTCGTTGAACATGCACTGCAGCAGAAATACCTGCTTGTGTCAATGATAGTGGAGCTTCCCATTCTCCTTCCGGCAATATGTGGTCGTGAAGATGTAATAACATCCTTTCTTCAGTGGTTAATGAGCCTAAAAAACCGTCAACCACAATATCCCCTCCATGTGGGCTAAAATAGCGAAAGCACATAGGGGCATCGGTCTAAAGATTGTGCAATATTTTCTTTAGAGGTAAAAATTATCAGCATTGATTATCCGACGCACTCAATTATGTGTGTTGCTAGCCGACATTATGGGGGACCAAAGCCGCAAGTTCACGCCACGGCAAAGAAATCGCCGTCCACTCGGTCTTCAGACTAGTAAAGATAAGGCGCCAGCAATCCCCTTATCTGCACCAATAAAACGTGGTGATTATTGGTATGTGCCAGCACCATTAGCATCAAGATTACATCAAAAAAGTGGGCTCGGAAAAACAACATCAGATGGAGGTATTTTGCTACTAAGTGAAGAGGTAATGTTCTGCCATTGGCACAGACATATGCCACTTCCAGATGAAGTATGGTTTTCAGAACAATTGTCATTAAATTCACAGCACATTGCCCGTTCAGTAGTTTTTGATGTCGCTAGAAGTGGAGGAGAGTTGGTTATCCCTACGAGTCATCTAAAGGACGACTTAATCAAAAGTATTCACCCAAATACTTGGGCGGTAAGGTGGAGAAGAGATCAATCGTTTAGCAAAGAACAGCCAGAAGCACAAACAAGGTGGGCTTGTACTAATGACACTGTAGATATTATAGAATTATTAGATTGGGCAAATGAAGTCAAATCAGAGGGATTTATTCCCGAGTTATACATTGTTGATGAAGAGATGGATGTGACAATGTATAGACTTGACATTATCAATATGAAGGGTAATCAAAATACTTGGGATAACTTTTCAGATGAAGAACAAGAATCTGTGCGCCAATTGTGGTCACAAAGGCTAGCTTGGGGAGAGGGATGGTATATTCCATGCCAACAGCAGTGGGTATGGTCTACTGTTGGTATTGAGCACATGAGCGGCAGATTACTGAGGGAAGAAGAGGCTAAGTGGCTTTCAAATATATTATCCAACAATGAGGACTTATCTGGTATTGATTCATTATTTTCTCACTTAATGTCCAAGGGGCTAATCATTCGCCCCGGATTCAAATTTGGTTGCCGCTGGAGAGTATATGATGATGCAGTTGAGCAATCACATGCTCCTTGGCTAGTACAAACTGAATCCGATGCACCCTCAACATGGGAAGGAATCTGCTTATCAGTAAGATTGGCGGAAGGTGTACACAAAAGTTGGGTCTGCATTCTTGGCCAGCAAGATAATTGGAGTTGCTTACAAATAAAACGCTGGTTACCTGGAAGAACTTAATCCATCAGACGTCCCCATGAATCTACTTCTTGGTGATT
>JANXHP010000129.1 GCA_024958795.1 Candidatus Poseidoniaceae archaeon
GTAATATTGAGCGCTCATCATCATCAGCAAGTGCTAATTCTTCTGCATCGTTTAGCGAGATTAATCCTAGCACAATTGAGTCCAGTTGCTCTAAGGCATCAAACCCCTGTACTGAACTATATTCTCCATCATAAAATAAACGAGTTGCTGAACTGTTACCAAATGCATATGGCAGCAATCCCTTTACCCAAAATTGGCTTTCATTGTCTAGTGGTTCAAGTCCATTCATCCTCGTTGATAAAAGCACATTTCCGTCATCAACAGATAGTGTGGAATTTTCTCCTCCAAATGCCAAAAACATCTGCGGCATTGCACCAATTCCTGGTGAATCCGATAACAATGGTAAACGGATTGATTCAATCTGTTGATTCCCATCATATCTAATCAAACCGTTTTCGTAAGAACACCAGTATTGGTTTGTTGCAAACTCTATTGAGGTTGTCTCATCACAATATTCTGGTATTTGTCCTTCAATTTGTGAAGTGTTTTGAATTGGGAATGAAGATGATTGTTGGATTGAAAAGGTTCCTGTGAATGAACCATTGGTAAAACTATTTTCTGCTTTGTAATATTCATCGCTAAGTAATCCAGAAACCAGCACATGTATCCCCTGTTCATCAACAACTAAATCGCTTGATAATATTCTTCCTGATGTTGTAATAACATCTGTTGCAGGTGCGAGTGATTGCAAATTACTATCAAATGATTGAATTGCTATTGAATCATTACCCTCACTAATTACTAGCCACTGATATTCATCAGTAATATTGGAATGATAGGAAGTAGAGATTGACAAAATGTTGTTTTCGCTTGAAAATGATTCAATATATTCTGAATCTAGATCTTTTTCCGATGCTAAGAACAAATCGGATTCATGCGAAATTAATCCCTGTACTCCATCGTTAGATAAGGCAAAATCACCCAATAACCCCTCATCGGGTGCCCGCCAAATCCAAGCATCCCCCGCACCCTCAATTTGGAATCCGACTCCACTAGCACTAACATGCCATAGTCCTCTTTCACCTTTGAAGAGATTAGTCACCGTTGAATCACTGAGTGTAATTAATTGTTCATCATTAAATTGAACATCTATAAGTGGCACTTGTAATACTTCCATCATCACACTATCGGGTGCGAATATTGTGAGATTCTCTCTTAGTGCAGAAACATCCTCGCCAGACACACGGCCTAAGCCTGCTGTCGAAGAGATTGTAAGAGCTCCTGAAGTTTCTTCAACAGTTAATTCTAATCCTACATCTGATGCCATAATGTGTTTGTTTATTATTTCCTCAACTTGTTCTAATAGAGGGTCTATTTGCTTGCGAGTAGTGAGAGAATCATCTAATGAAAATGCTACATTGTTGATCTTATCATCAAGAGAATGGAGGGTTTGTGAAGTAGACAAATCAGTGAACATAGAAGCAGTCCTCGTTCCACCTCTTGCTCCTTGTCCAACATTTTTTACAATCTCAACGATTCTGAATGAACCTTCCTTACGCACCCTTCCATCATCTTCGTTCACAAACCAATCAACCTCTACAATATCTCCTACCGACACTTCTAGTTCTTCGGCAAAGACTGTATCAACTGCAATATTTGCAATCGATTCCTGGCTAGTCGTCTGTGATTCATCAAAATTGATATTTTGCTCATACAAATGTGAAAAACGTAATCCATTATCACCAATATCTGACCAAACTAAGTCTGAATCAACTGAAGCATTTCTTGCGAACCATGCAATATTTGCATTAGAGTTACCATTTTGTGAACTAACACTTACTGATGTTGAAAATCCGTATTGACGACCAATGATGTCATCCTTAAGTGACTCAGTGCTACTAATTTCTTGCCAAATGTCTTGAGCTATTTGTTGTGAAAATTCAACCTTTGTCCCAGTATATGGATCTAATCCTGAAATCATAATATCTGTTTCATCATAGGCTACTTCTACTTCCCATCTGACGGTTTCATCTAAGGAATCTCCTACAACAAGAGAGGAAGTAATGATTGCACTTGCGATTACTAAGCCCGCTAATAGCAGAGCAGCCTGTCTTTTTCTTCGTAGAACATTTTGACTTGCAAGCCTCCAAACAACCAACCGCTGCGGCACTAACATCGGTTGAATTAACACATGACTCAACAGAGCGATGCTCAAAGAACCAACCCATTGATTTGTAACCGATAATTGCAACCAATTTAACAGAAGAAATACTAGCAGTGCATCGACTATCGGTCCAAAAATCAATAAACAGATTTTCTTCCATCCAAGTTGCTTTTTACGCCCTAATCCATAGATTGAGATGATGCTCGGCACCAGTATTACCATACTGATGATGAGCATTTGCAGAAGCAGAATCATTCCTCCTCAGAAATGTCGGTGATAATTATTCCATCATCCATCTTTAGAGTTCTATCACACTGTTGTGCAATCTTTTCATCATGAGTCACCAACAATAGTGTTGAATTATTTTCAATATTTATTTGTTTCAACAATTTCATCACTTCCCCTGAAGTAGTACTATCGAGATTACCTGTTGGCTCATCACAAAATACCACCGAAGGTGAATGGACAATTGCTCTAGCAATTGCTACTCTTTGTTGTTGACCTCCTGACAGTTCCGAAGGCCTATGACTGGCACGGTCCTCCAATCCAACAGATGCTAAGGCCTTGAGTGACCCTTCTCTTGCTTCTGTACTTGATTTACCAATCAACAATAATGGGAGTTCAACATTTTCCACCGCCGATAGTACTGGCAATAGATTGAAATTCTGGAATACGAAACCAAAATTCTGTGCTCTCATCTCTGTTCTTTCATCATCAGAGATACCGAATAATTGCTTACCTCCGACTAAAACTTCACCTGAACTGGGTTCGTCTATCCCAGAAAGAACATTGAGAAGTGTTGTTTTTCCACAACCGGATGGACCCATAATAGCTACCATCTCACCTTGTTGTAATTTGACGTTTACACCTCGAACTGCTTGAACAGTATTGTCACCAGTTTGGTATACCTTCCACAATGCTCTGGCTTCCATCGCAGTTCGCATGATTATTGCACAACAGAACGCGTTGATAAACTACCGCTTAGAGCGCTGATACATGGCCAGTGAAGTATTGCGGATTATCGCCTTTGGCCCAATGGCTGAAGAATTATCCGCTAAAAATCTTCAAATGGCTTATGTTGAAGGAAAAACAATTCAATATTATGTCCAACAACTTGGTGTTGATAAGTGGTTAACAATGGGGCTAACTGTTGCATTGAACGGCGAAGTTTGTCAATTACTATCAGTGCCAATGCCTGGAGATGAAATCGCTCTACTACCTCCTGTTTCTGGTGGCTAAGAGAAAATTTAAGCGAAGACTTCAACAAAGAAGGGCCGTTACCATAGAATGAGGAAGCGAAATGGCATTTACTCCAGGCCCTACTGAATTGCTTATTCTATTGGGATTATTCTTTATCTTATTTGGTGCCGAAAAACTACCTAAGATGGCTAGAGCATTGGGTCAAAGTAAAGGTGAATTCCAAAAGGGCTTGGCTCAAACAAATAATGCAAGAGACACCCTTGTTGATTTAGAAGCAGATGGACGCACTCCTGAACAGAGTTTGTCACATAGAGCCAAGGCAGTAGGCATTAACCCTGCAGGAATTACTAGTGCAGAACTTGAGAAGAAAGTGTCTGCACTTGAAGCACTTGATTCAGAAGAATAAGTCCACTGAATGCTTAGGACTTACGCTTGATATGCATTGGTGAGCCACATATTTCACATTCTGCAACTGGACCTTTCTTCGAACGGTCAACATTTGCTGGAACATCTATTGTTGCTCGACAACCCTCACAACGTAAATGCCAGCGCCATACTTTCTTAGCACCGCTTTGTCCAACATTCTCAACGTTTCCTCCAGCATTCTTTACCGCATTTTGTAAGCGATAGTCATCTGTGTACAATGTAGCACTTAGAGCAATTGTTAGTGCTAGTAAATCCAAATCAACATCTGATAATCGTGGAAGATCTCCACTTTTTGCCGCAGTTTCTTTAGCATCTTGAAGCCAAGATTGCGGTATATCTCTCCAATCAATATCTGCTGCACCAATTAACATTGAACGTTGGGCTGAAACCTTCTCAAGTTCTTCTTTTTGTGATTCAGCACAGATTCCACCAGTCAATTTATCCATTGGCCAATATAGCAAAGCCGCTGTATCGAGAACTCGCATTAATCTAAGCGTGTATGAACACCCCCCATCAAAGCACCGCTAACCCACACATTGATGATTAGGAATGTAAAGCACCCGTTATGGGATGGAAGGAGTGGGCAATAGATGCCTTCGAAATTTTTGGCCCAGCGAGTCTAGCAGTTGTTTCATTTACTGAAGCAATTATTCAGCCCCTACCTCCAGACATTCTCTATTTACCAATGCTAGTTGATGTGATGGGAGATACACCTGCAGTCGTTTGGTTATGGTTAGTCGTTACAATTTCATCAGTGCTCGGTTCAATTGTAGGATATTGGATTGGAGGGCGGTGGGGAGACCCATTAATGCAACGATTTGCAAAGCCTGAGCACATTTCTAAACTCAAATTATTGAGTGAAAAATATGGTACAGTTGGAATCTTTATCGCTGCTTTCTCACCAATTCCATACAAGGTTTTTGGATGGATTGCAGGAATGACTGAAATGGATCGCACTTCATTCATTGCAGCAGGACTTGCTGGACGCGGACTTAGGTTTGGAGTTGAGGCTTTGCTGATTGGGTTGTATGGGCAACAAGCGCTCAATGCATTGTTTTGGTTCCTAGATAATGAGATATTATTGGCAATTGCCCTAATCGCTATGACAATAGTGGCTTGGTTTTTATGGACATGGTGGAATGAGTTGGGAGAAGAAAATCCTAGTCCTGAGTGATATGCTGAGACGCATTCAACGATAATAAAAGCCGAGAAGCAAAGGTGAAGTGTTATCAACGGGTTGTTGGTGGGCAGGCTGTCGCTCGTGTGGTGTAGCTAGGTCCATCATAGTGGGTTTTCATCCCGCCGACCCGGGTTCGAATCCCGGCACGAGCATTAGATTGGGAATAAACGCAACACTGCGGCGCAGTTATTTTTATGACTTATGCTATATTCTTGTATTTTATGAACCATATTTGTGATACATTTGTGATGAAAATTCTTGTATTTCTAATGTGTATATTGATACACTAAAGCCAAGTGGCAATACCATGAGCGCAACACCTGTCAAAATTCTTGGACTTTCTGGTTCTTATGGACTTACTTCAAAAAATGGTTTACTTCTCTCTGCAGCACTTGATGAGTGCAAGAAATTAGGAGCTGAAGTTCACATTTGGGATCTGGTTGAAAAGCCATTACCATTAGTTGGAGCAGAAGGCAGTTGGCAAGATGCTAATGTAAAGGAATTTCAAGCGCTTGCAACTGAATGCGATGGATATATCTTGACATCTCCTGAGTATCATGGAACAATGTCTGGGGTAATGAAAAATACACTTGATTGGGTCTACAAAGACCATGTTGGTGGTAAAGCGTTTGGTTTGATGTCAACACTTGGTGGTATTTCAAACTCGAATACACTAAACCATATGCGTATTGCAGTTAGATGGATTCATGGCTGGTGTGTACCTGAGCAAGTTGCTGTTGGTAAAGTAAAGGAAGCGTTTGATGAAGACAATAATCTAACCGATACAGATGTTGCTGAAAGAGTAGTTGGTCTAGCGAAAAGTGTAGTTAGTGCTGCTATTATGCTAAAAGAAAATAGAGAATGATTTTCTCTTTTGATTTTGACAATTCAACATGGGTTCAAAAAGGATTAGTCTTCACCATTGGATATGAGTGAAGAAGTTGTATTGGGCCATGCTGCTGAAGCTGGCACTGATTTTTTATTGTACACTAGTAATTATTGTGGATATTGTGTGGCTGCAAAAAGAATGTTCAAGCAAAATAATCTAACCTTCAAAGAAATCAATTTTGATGAAAACCCACAATTCAGAAATGATGTAGTGGCTGCTACTGGGCGAAGAACTGTTCCAGTAATCTTTGACTTACGCGGTGAGGCTCCTATGTATATTGGCGGCTTTGATGAAACCAGCCGTTATCTAAGAAAGTGAATTACTCAAAGGTCTTGAGCCATTCGGTTAATTCATCATGATGTTCAATTGGGATCATGTGTCCTTTGCTGTGCTCAACAAGTTCAACAGCCCATCCAGCAGTTTCAAACAGGTGTGCAATTGCCCATCCATCTTCGATTGGCACTCTAACATCTCTTTCTCCATGCATCCAAAATAATCTCTTCTTGTCTAATTCATCTAAGCGCATTCGTAATTCCATCGGCCTAATCAATCTAGTTCCAATGCAAATTAATCCAACAATGCGGTCAGCAATAGGCAGTTGCAGTAATTCTTGTGCCATCGCACCACCTTGACTAAAACCACCAACAACAAGAGGGCCTAATGGGGCATTTTTTGAAATCAATTCCTCTAATTGTGATAGACTTGAATCAACATCAATTAATTCAACCCTTGAAAGGTTGCCTCTGCGAGTTGTATCTGAATCATAATCTTCGTACCTCCACCAAGTTCTGCCTCTGGTTGGATGTGTAAAACGCCCTTCAGGAACAAGAAGTGTCCAGCCTTCAGGACATACTTTTTCTGCGAATGGCCGCATCATCTCTTCGTTTCCAGTCATGCCATGCATTAGGATGAGAGTTGGCATCGCAATCACCTGTTATCCTGGCCATCTAATCTTACAAAGTCCATTGAGTTACTAGTGCACCGGCTACTTTCAAATGAATAAAAGAGCCTTGCCCACGTACTGTAATCGTCAGTGAATATTCACCAGAATTGCTCGGTATTGTACCGATTGCACCTTTTTCTGTTGCTCCTGCACCCCATGCTCTTGTTAGAGGGCTTGCACCTGCATGGTCTTTCATCGATAGTGAACCTGAGCCGCCAGCGTTTGAGATTTCAACATCCAAATACCAGACTAAGACATTCCAATCTTCACCGTCAGGATGGCCACTATCAAAGAAGGAATCATATATCTCATTATCACGATTTTCATATCTTTCATCGATTAAATCTCTTGCTCGGTAAAAGAATACATCGCCATCATATCCCTTTTTGTCTAAGGTTAATGTCATGCGTAATTGTTCAACGCCGGTATCATTGGTCCAAACCAATGATTCAATGAATCCTTTTCTTCCAGAAAATTCGTATTGCAATTGTTGACCATCGTCAGAAGTTGCAATTACATTAGTAACGCCATTATAGATGTTAATCGTTTCAGCATCCCATGTAATTCCAAACAACATGAAACTCCATTGTTGTCCTTTTTGCCAAGGGAAATTGAATACTTGTTGCTCCTCTCCTTCTTCAAAGACTGAGAGACCATCAATTGTAATACGTCCAAGGAATGGATTGTGGTTGATTACAGCATGTCGTTGTGCTTCTCTTTCACTTGAAATACCGAGCATATACTGTTGTTCCTCATCATTTATTTCAGCGACTACAAGCCTAGCACTGTCTTCTCCAAATTGAGGAGTTACGAAAGTGTACATCCATTGATCGCCGATTTCCCAGACAGGTAATTCCATTTCATCAACAGTTGTATTACCGATTGATGTTGAAGGAACATCACTACTTTGCAAGCATCCTGCAAGAGATAGAGAAAGCATCAATGCCGATAGCAATAATGATACTCGCATGGTTATCCCTACCATTCACCTGTTGAAAGGCTAACGCTCAATATTTTGAACAATTTTAAGTTCAAAGTACACCTGTACCAGCAAGAACTACTGCAACAATTGACATCAACTTGATTAGAATGTTTAGAGATGGTCCAGAGGTATCCTTGAATGGGTCACCGATTGTATCACCGATAATTGCTGCATCGTGTGCTGCATCGCCCTTCTTAGCG
>JANXHP010000120.1 GCA_024958795.1 Candidatus Poseidoniaceae archaeon
ATCCTGAACGATCTTGAACCTCAAGAGCCCAATCTAGTGTATGATTCCCTGCAAGTGTTGAATCAGAAATTGTGCAATTGTGGCTGATTGTTTCATTCGTGGCTACAATTTTCTCTCCACTACAACTGAATAAAGAGAAATTTGAATTCATTATCATTCTAGTTGCAATAGTACTTGTTCCTAAATTGGTAACTGTACAATTAGTATCCACACAGATATGGGAAGTAGAAATTGCCCACCAAGGGCTACTATCTACAGTTTGGTTCCAATTCTCACAAACTCCAAAACTACAAATCAATAATTCAACATCATGAGTACCATTTGCCATTTGACTTAGTGAGATATTAGTTTCAACAATTCCATCAATGATTGAAATATTCTCAACTTCTTGTCCATCAACAATCCACATCAACACTCCATTTCCTGTTCTGAAAACAACATTTCCACTTGCATGAATCGATTCACCAATCACTTCTAAATTGATATTCGACGAATTTACTTCAGGTAATGGCATTGGAATATTTACAAAGAAAATCGTTTGATTAACTTCATTGTTTTGGTCATCCTTTACATGAACAACTGCCCAATAATCTCCTGGGGCAAATAGATCTGTTGCAATAGTTGCATGTCCACTATTTTCAGTATCATGCTGAATCACCTCAGACTTGATGAAGATGTCGGTCTCATTCAAAATAACAACCCATGAGTTAATAGTTTCATTTTCTTCGCTAAGCCATTCAACATCTACTCTTCCTTGACTACCCTCATCAAATGAGACTGCGGAAACAATTACTGGCAAGGTAATATCGACAATAGAAAACCGAGCATCTACACCATCTTGCAAACCATCTAAGTCGGTTTCTCCTGAAGTGAATTCAGAAGCTACAATTTCAACATCCCAATCACCTATATCCGCTCTAGAGGAAGCCCATGTTGAAGTATAGGAATAGGTATTATTATCCCAAGGCAATGAAATTGTGTAAATACCCGAAGGACCACTCAATTCAATTTCAACATCAAGGTCTGTTCGATTATTCGAATCCACCACGGAAAATACGATTTCATCAGTCGTACTTGCTGGCCACATCAAACCAATCGCATCTCCATCAGTATTAGCGATAGTTAGACTTCCAACTTTGGGCAAGGCTGGAAATATTATTACAGAATCACCATTCAACAATATAGCGGTATTCCCTTCCACATCAGTCATTTCAAGAGATACCCATACTTCATGTGTTAATACGGGGTCATATGTAGTAGTTGGAACGCTTGTCCAATATCCATTGACTTGAGTTGAATAAACAAGAGTTTGATTTGCAGTTGAAAGCAGTTCACCAATATTGCTAACCGGATTATCATGAACCCAAATGCGGCCCTGTAAGTCATCTTCGCCATTGACGTCAGCAGCAATAATTACGATATGATCGCCATTACGGGCATCTGCCCAATCTACAGTATTCACTCTATGAGACAATGTGAGAATTTGCGGTGATATATCATCAACCCATACAATGCTTAGATTATCAAGTAATAGTGTTTGATTCCACCCCACTCCATCTGGTGGATCTGCAGAACTAGTTATCTCAAATTCCTGCAAACATGATGATGTAGCCTGATACCAAGATCCACAAGTCGAAAGAGCATATGCTTCCATCTGTGAGGTGAAATCAATGCTATCTGCTACTGTATGATAGAAGCTAATATGTTGAATATCATAACTTGTCTGAGTTGGAATTGATAAAGAAAAATTATATCTTGCCCAGATTATTTGATCAACAGTATTATTGGCAGTAGTTGGCCAATTATAGTTGATTAAGGAAGCAGGAATAATTATGTCAATTCCTCCTGCTTCGATATCTGAAAAACTCCAATTCATCGAAGTACCATTATCAAAACTACCAACGATATTTCCAGTTGATTGAGAAGTATTGTAAATTGCTAACCACATGTGAAAATCTGTCACTGCTTGACCATAAAGTGGGACATCGATCCAAAGATTGACTCCCGTTGCAGTAACATTACTACCACCTTCTTCGATGAGCCCATAGTACTCGGGTATTGGACCTAAAATCGGATTC
>JANXHP010000124.1 GCA_024958795.1 Candidatus Poseidoniaceae archaeon
AAAAGCGACGAAATCACCAAGTTATGGTGTCTTGAAACCGTTATTGGATGATGATAATCTGGAAGAAATAATGTACAATCATCCAGATAAACCAATTATGGTAGCACATCGAAAACATGGAATGTGTGTCACCAACCTGAAAATGACAGGGGATGAAGCGGCTTCCATTATTCAAAAAGTCGCGAAATATGTAGGTAGAAAAGTTGGACCTGGTAACCTGCTGTTAGATGGTAGATTACCTGATGGTAGCCGAGTGAATGCTACGATTCCGCCTGTTTCCCCAAACGGCCCTACTCTAACCATAAGAAAACAGCTGAGTGATCCACTGACTGTTGTGGATTTAATGAAATTCGGAACCATTTCACCAAGACTGGCGTCATTGCTATGGGTGTTTGCTGACGGAATGGGATCGGCACCATGTAACATACTGGTTGCCGGAGGAACAGGTTCAGGGAAAACAACTACACTAAATGTACTTGGAGCTTTCATACCTTCCAAGGACCGCCTGATTACAATTGAGGATGTTGCAGAAGTCCAGTTGATGCATGAGCATCACGTACAGCTTGAAACCTTCAACTCAACAAAACCCGAAGAACCAGAAGTGGATATGGACTCATTGCTGAAGAATACCTTACGTATGAGGCCGGACCGAATAATCGTTGGTGAAGTACGGGGTCCTGAGGCCAAAACACTGTTTACGGCCATGAACACAGGACATGAGGGTTGTTTTGGTACTGTTCACGCTAACACAGCTCAAGAAACAGTTTCAAGGCTGATTAATCCACCAATGGATGTTCCACCCATAATGATGAATGCGCTGCATCTGATAATCATGCAAAGCAAGATTGCGGTTGGTGGAAAACACATTCGTACGCTAACTGAAGTATCAGAACTAGCGGGACTTGAGGGTAGCAAACCAAGACTCAACACCTTGTTCAAGTGGAATGGGCAGACTAACCAACTAGTTGAGACAGGAGTGCCTAGCAAACTACGTGAAAGGATCGCCAAGGCTGCAGGTGTTTCTCCAAAACAATTTGATGATGTTGTTCAGAACCGGCAGAAAATACTTGAGTCGATGCTGCAAAGAGGAATGACTGACATTAAGCAGGTTAGTACCGTTGTGCAGAATTATTACGCCAAGATGTAAACTCCATGGTAAGTACTTATTCTGAGGCTGGGGTAGATATTGATGCCAGTGAGAAGGCCACAGAAGCCTTGATTGCTCAAATTAAAAATGTTGGTAGAAAAGGTGATGGAGAAGCGATAAAATTAGAGAATGGATTTGCAGGATTAGTAAAACTCGGAGATGGGGCATTAGCCATTTGTACGGATGGTGTAGGAAGCAAACTTCTCTTAGCTGAAGAATTGGATTCTATTCATACAGTTGGAATTGACTGTGTAGCAATGAATACCAATGATCTGATATGTGTTGGCGCTGAACCACTCAGTTTTGTGGATTATGTGGCTCTTGACAAGCCAGATGAAGATTTGATGGCGAAAATTGGAATGGGATTGGCAGAAGGATGCCGGCAATCAAATTGTACACTTTCTGGAGGAGAAACGGCAATCTTACCTGAATTAGTACATGGTTTTGATATTGCAGGAACTTCAGTCGGATATGTGAAGCAGGATGAAATTATAGATGGAACAAAAATAGCTGAGGGTGATGTTTTAATCGGACTAAAATCAAGTGGACCTCATTCAAATGGGTACACCTTAATTCGGAAATTGTTTGATGGAGATAAAAAGATTGGAAAACAACTTGTTGAACCTACCCGAATTTATGTCAAAGAAATAATGGAATTGATCGGTCAGATTGATGTACATGGAATTGCACACATAACTGGAGGTGGGCTGGACAATATCAATCGAATAAACAACAATTTCCAGTATGTAATTGATAATCCTTTACCTGTACCTTCCGTATTTGATTGGTTACAGGAAAAAGGTGAAGTTGAAGATAGTGAAATGTATCGAACATTCAATATGGGAATGGGAATGATAATTATTGTGAACAAGAATGATGCA
>JANXHP010000036.1 GCA_024958795.1 Candidatus Poseidoniaceae archaeon
GATACTAAAGATAGTCAATGGGTAATGATTGAATTTATGGATACTGATTGCCCATATTGTTTTAATTCAGCAAGAGAATATCAAGAAGGTTCAAACTACTTTGTTCCTGAAAATCCAAATTGGAATGGTCCACAGGTTAGTTTCCTTGCCAGTGCAACAGAACTTACTGGGTTAAAAGGACATGATTCTTCTAGGGCTGAAATAGAAGCATTTAGAGATCTGACTACAGGTGAAATGTGTAATTCCGGAAATGTTGATTGTTCAACAAGAGATGGAGTAGAATATACAATTCCATTTATCGATGATTTAGACAAGACAAATATGGATAATTGGAAAATTGGAGGAACTCCTGCTTACTTCTTGATACAACCAGATGGAATTATTGCTTGGGCAAGTCATGAACATCAAGAAGAAAAATTCTATGAGGCCATCAATAGATTGGTACCACAGGATGGTGAGTGAATGGAATTTTTAGATTCTAACACTATTTTGGCAATATTTTCAATTCCGATGGTAATTGGCGCTCTTCTAATCTCACCTTCAGGTGAATCATTATCTGCTTCAATGTCAGAAAAATTCCCTTCTTTGAAAACGCTAAGAGGCAGACTTCTTACAGGTTCAACATTGATTGCATTTTCTGGATTTATTATTTCTGCAATGACGCTTTGGATTTCTAATACAATTTCAGAGGGTGCAGGTTTCTGTGTAGTAAATAATATATTTTCATGTGATGATGTACTTGGAAATGCAGAATTTAACACAATGCCATTTTTAGGCATTAGATGGGCTTTGTTTGGTATAATTATCTATACCTTCTTCCTATGGTTATTGATAAGCATCAGCAAGGAGCCACAGGCAGATTGGGTTGGTACAAACATTAAGTTAGGATTTATGATCACTTCAACAGGTATCATAGCAATCGCTTGGTTGATGTATGCTGAATCAGTCATGGAGAAGATATGCCCATACTGTACAGCAGCACACATCGGTAATATTCTTTTGATCTACGGATTCTGGAAAATGGGCAAACTCCATGATTCTGGAGAATGGCACAAAAACTGAATCAAGGAATATAATATCCTTCAAAGTGTAAAGCATCAGTTTCCATCACAGTTTCTTCCATCCGAAGAACTGTGACATCAATTCTGTCACTGTCGGGGTATGTTCGTCTTAATTCATGAAGAAGGCTTCTTTGCACATCTTGGTGACTCTCTCCATACAATATAGAAAGGTGGTGGATTTTTTCTCCACCAACCAAAGCGATGTACTCGACAACCCACTCCTTTAGAGGAGTCTCCTCCTCCCATGTTATGTCTTCCCATGTTTCTGCCATTGTATTATAATCAACTCCTACACTTATCAAAGATGCGGTGCAATGCGTCGTTTACCGACGGTTTTCGGGGTACAATGCAGAAATCCGGTAAAATAATTGTGGCGTGATTAACTAGCTCTTCTCATTTTGAATACCAATGTGAATCCGAGGAGAATAAAACCAATAACAATAATTGAATTGTTAATACCAGATTGAGTAGTGATCACAGAATTACTCTTATACTCAACAACACCGAAAGTTCCTGTAGTTCCATTTTCAAGCTGTGAAGTAGTTGGCTCATGAATAAGAAGCACACTGAAGAATTCATTTTCAGGAGAGAATGTTACAGAAAAATCATCAACACAAGTAGTTGTTTCTGCAGATAGTAATTCAATATTTGAAATGATAGAAGAACTAGTGATGTCACATTCAGCTATTGCAGTGAGCACTCTATCTCTTGTTTCACCACCAGGGTTATCAAAACCCTCAGGAACTGTTTTTTGATGTTGAATGAGCATTATCGTTAACTGGCCATTATCTATTGTTTCATCTCCAATGACTTTTGCAGTAGCAGTCCAAGTTTCATTATCTTGCTGAATATCGAGTTTTAAGTGAGTGTAAGATTGTCGTTTTACTTCTTCATTAAGAATATCGGAATTGACATCAGGCCAAGAGTCTGGACCAACTCTAAGCGCTCCATCCTCGACAATAAATGTAGGAGTTGAAGCTAAATCGGGGTGGGTTATTTGCAATCGGTTTATCCTATTCTGTGCAGCAAGTGGCTGGAATGCATCCACATCATCATTTGGATGATATGCTACCATCGCAATTCTAGAACCATGAGTATTAGCGAAGTCCATCAAATATGGGTCAATTTCAGCACAACTTGGACACCAAGTTGCAGTATATTCTTCGATCAATATGCTACGCCCTCCGCTAACAGAATAAGTATTACTTTCTGTGGTAGTGGAATTACTAGTTACAATTGGTATTTGAACAGCAATCATCATCACTGAAAGAATCACAAATGCGCTAAAGCGAGCGTGATTGATTGCCATCAAACCCTGCGACAAAGCCAAACCCCTTATCTCTTTGTTTATACATCATTAAGAGAGGAGAGTTCATCAAAGAGGGGTGAGCGAGCCTAACTTGAGCAGGAGGGGTTGTTGTGGCTGACCATTGGATTGAGAATCACAAGCGTGATACTTGGAGAAGACAAGCCAAAGCCAGTGGATATCGGGCTCGTTCTGCTTTCAAACTCAAGCAAATTCAAGACCGTTTCAAACTCATAGACAAGGGAGATATTATTCTTGATGTCGGATGTTTCCCTGGAGGCTGGTCTCAAGTTGCGGTAGAACTTGCAGGAGAAGAAGGAGTTGTCATAGGAGTTGACTTAGAAGCTTGCCAACCCGTAGAGGGGGCCGAACTTCTAGTTGGAGATATTACCGACCCTCATACACAAGACCGTATTCTTGAACAATTAGACGGAAAGCCATTTAACAATATAATCTCGGATATTTCACCTCATATTACAGGAAAATGGGACATGGATCAGGCTGTTGCAATGACTTTGGTTTCTGAAGTGTTTGACTTCGCTCTTCCATTTTTATGTAAAGGTGGTCACTTTGTCACAAAATTATTCCAAGGAGTTGGTGTTGAGGAACTGATTAATGCAGTCAAACCTCACTTTGATGATGTTAGACGCTTTTCACCTCATGCAAGTAGGAATTCTTCTTCTGAAGTGTACTTGATTTGTCGTAGGCACCATCCAGGTGCCACAGCAGATGTTACTATCAGAGATATCTATGAATTTGAATTAAACAAAAAACTCGGTGGAGATGAAATTGAAGAAGGACCAGAAATAATCAAATCTTCATTCTCAGTTCGTAAAAAGAAAACTGAATAATAATTATTCAAAATATGCATTTGATTGATAACCGTTAAGGAGATTTCCTTATTTTCATGGTTGAGATCAATAGGATACACCAAATGGAGAAAATGCGCCAGATGTCATCAAGGCAAATGGTCGCAGATTTGAGAGCGAATAGAGTAGTTAGCCGGATAGAATTAGTAGTACTTCGAGTATATCCAAGAAGAATGGTTTCAACGACTCGCTATACTGGTCCGGTTGCCGCTGCTTGTGGTAGAGATGAAAGTGGATTAGTAGGAATTGTTCTATGGGATGAACAAGTAAAAAGTGTACAAACTGGAGACATCATTCGTATAGAATCTGGCTGGTGTCGTGAGAGAGAGGGTGAACTAGTGGTTAGTACTGGCAAGAATGGTAGACTGACTGTCCTTGACCGCTAAGGTAGAAACTGTTTTTGATAGTGAAAATTAGCCATTTTGTCACGCAACCATAAAGAAGGGGAGGGCGTGGGCGACTTTGTTCCTGAGGAGTTATCATGACTGAGAGAGCTAAGACTTGTACCGCTTCCGGTGTGCCATTGGCAGAAACCGGTTCAACTTCATTCCCATGCCCTGGCTGTACCGCACCAATTGGTCGCAGCCCAAGATGTAGAAACCAAGGGGTACTATACAACTGCCCTGCATGTGGATATCAAGGTCCTTGAGGTGATTTGAATGGGAATGGTAGTAATGACATACAAGATCAATCCAGACTCTGAAGTCGATGATGTTGATGCAGATGCAATCGCAACACAAATCAGTAGTATGGCTACTGAAATCTACGATGTTCAAAGCGTTGAGGTCAAACCTCTTGCTTTCGGATTAAAATTCGTCCAAGTTCACGTCACAATGAATGATGGTGAAGGACTTGCAGATGCCTTTGAAGGACAAATGTCTGAAATTCATGGCGTTGGAGAAATAGAAGTCCTTTCAATGGGACTAATTTGAGTTACTTACTTCTCAGATTTGAGAAAGTGGACTTTGCATAAATTCTCTTAATAGAGTTGTAGCATAACTTCCAGATGAAAGTGTGAAGCGGAATCTAATGCATGCACCTTCTGGGTGCCAACGGCTATCTTCACTAGGTCCTGCCTTCCATCTCTCACCCAATGTATCATCAGCTGCGATTGGAACAGTATCAATACTAAATTCACTAAACCCAGTAACCAATGCTCTGCGAGTTCCTTTTGATGTAAGCCTTGAGATTGCATCAACTTCCCAAGAGATATCCTGTAGGTTCATTTCTGCAATAACGGCCTTTTCAATTTCTCCTGCTTTACCTTGACATGTGCTAACAACACTACCAGGCAGTGGTCCAGTAGGAGTCAAACGACCCAATTGACAATTTCTAGTAATTCTTGGTAACGTTCGCTCGTCTATCAGAACACAACTATGAGCATTTAACTGTCCTTTTTCATCAATACGTCCAACTAAATCTCCAGCAACTGGAATTGATATTGGTAATCCAGCATCAATTCTTCCATGAAGAGATTTGTTGAATACAACTGATTGAATTGCATGAACGGTCATCAATTGTAAATTGGTTGGAAGTTTTTTGAAAGAACCAACCCAATCATCGGGATTATTGACGAGATGCTCTAAAATTCTTCTTTCAAAACCTAACCATTTTGGAATATTTTCCAATGCTCCTGCATTGGGTCCATTATTACGAATATTTTCTCTAAAACTAGCAACATCCTCACTTTCACTATATCCTGGCATAGAGAGGTATGTCATGACAGCATCTTTCCATTGACCATTAACAACATATTTTCCGACTTCTGCAGTTACAGGACGTCCAGAACCAAATCGCTGAGGTCCTATCCAATTTGGAAATAAATCTGATCCGATATTTTCAGCCATCTCATTTTTGATTTTTTCAATTTCGTTAAGAGCATCTTCTTCACTCATAGGACTACCATCTAGATTAGCACAACCTCTAACGACAATAGTGAAACGGTTTCCTCTGTGATTACCCAATCCTATTTTCTGGTGAGTGCGACCCAATACTTGAATCGCAACATCGGGCATTTCCAATTCAGCGACCTTCTTATGAGGTGCATCAATAACAAATAATTGGCTTGTTACGGCTCGCTTATCTTTTGTTCCAGCAAAAAATATTCTATTTCTAGGTATTTTTAATTCCCTGGAAAGATTAGTACAGAAACGATTTGTTTCCCAATTTGTCAAAGTAACTTTCGCAACAGTAAATCTTCCTTTATTATCCAATTTAACACTAGTAGAAATCTCATCGACTCTAAAATCACTAACTCTTGCTTTTAGGACTCCACCAATTCCGGTGGTTTTTGTAGCAAATCCTTCTAGACCAATGGCTTGAGCCAACGGATCTTTTTTGCTCAACTAATCACCTCAATTAGAGGTTCAATGAATCGTATTCATTAGAGATAGAATTGATAATTTCTTTAAGGATTTTTTCCGCATTATTCTTTCCAGTAGTGCGAATATAGAATTCTGGGTCATCTAATTGAGGGTGACCTGGAAAATAATTTGCATATTCAACTTTGTCGTGATTGTTGATGCGCTCACGTAGCATCTGTAGAGCAGTATGGCTCTCACCAATAACACGTAGTTTCAACTCATTTTTTTCGCGGAGGAGTAGCTTAACAGGCATGATGACCACTCCGGCCTACGATGCTTCTCCTTTGAACCTTGTGGATTGTCAGTTGCACAATAGGTATTCATTACAGCAGTTAAACATGGATTTTTGAAGTGCTTTGAAAGCGACCAAAACAAATGTTTCATCAATCTTTACACCATCTCACTTTTGAACCCTCATGCTTTGGACGATGTAATGGATACCGCTTTGATGGAAGCAAAGGTGGCGAGTGTGTCACACCACTTGCGCCGTGGAGCGATTCCATTTTTGGTGTTAGCAGGACTACTCACGGTAGCATTAGCAGCAAACTTGATGATTTCTCCACCTACATTCAAAACCGATTTATCTGAATTTGCACCAGAGTCTGAAAGTCAGCAAGCACATCAAAGAGTTCATGCTTATTTTCCAAATGAGACTAGACCATTATTTGTGCACGTAACTGTTGATGATGGAGGTAATATTCTCGCACTTGAAAATCTTCAATTGATGTCTCAGCATGTAGAACAACTGCAAAATAATAATTCTATGGTAGCTAATTACATTCCAGTTTGGACTGCTGCTCCAAGCATAGTACAACTGAGTCTTGATGAAGAAGCAAATGGCACCCAATTAGAAGATATTGAAAGTTGGAATCAAATGATAGACCTATTGTTGGATGAGGATACAGAATGTCGGCTTACATCTGATGACCAATTATTGAGTGCTGCAACCTATGCATCTTCTGCATTGTTGAATAAGGATTTAGATATCTCACCCACTTGTTCATATCTCGAAAGTGGAACTGGTGATGGAACACCAACTGCCTCTTCCACATTGTGGGTTTTGGAAATAGATCCGAATATGGATACACAACATAGAAAAATATTCCAAGATCAAATGAGAGATGAATTTGCTAAACTAACCGAAGAATCAGAATTAACATATGGCGTAGTTAGTCTTGATTTGATTTCTCATGATATTGACCAAGGAACATTTGACAATTTAGCAACATTAATTTTCCTTGCATTATTGGTCGTTATTATTCTCTTATCAATTGCTTTTAGATCCATGCGCGGAGTTATTTTCCCACTTATTGGTCTATCTTCAGCATTAATTTGGACTTATGGTTCTCTCAATTTCTTTGGTACACAATTTAGCGCGCTTGAGGTGGCAGTAGCACCACTCGTGTTGGGATTGGGTATAGATTATGCAATACATTTGCAAAGAGCATATGTTTCTATTCGTGAAGAATATCCCGAACCAGCAGAAGCTTGGGCAAGAGCATGTACTAGGCTAAGTGTGCCGTTGGTATTGGCGGTAATTACTACTGTAGCTGCATTCCTTGCAAATATCATCTCTCCTTTACCTCCATTGGCAACCTTTGGATTAGCATTGGCTATAGGCGTGATTTGTGCATTCTTATCCGCAACATTAGTAGTTGGTTCATTACACATAATATTTGATGCACCTCTACGAAATTCATCTAAGAATTCTATTACCTTACCCCGTTCCACCGATATGTTAGTAAAAATTCAACAGAAGCAACAAGTTCCAGTAATTCTTGTTGCAATAATAATTTCTGGATTGTCTATAGCAGGGGCCTCCACCTTGGAAACAGATTTTGACCTTGCAGATTTCATCGATTCAGATATGGAAATTATGTCGGTTAGAGATGACTTATCAACATCTTATGATAGTGCTGGGTGGAAAATGGTTTACATCTTGATGGAACCATTGGAAGGAGAGAATGTAATTCCCGATGATGAAATATTGCTAAATCAATTACGGGGTTTACATGCAGATTTGGAATCTAATCACGATGTAGTTGGTACTGATGGAAGGACATCTTCACCATCATATGATGGTCCATATGTTGTATTAAGAGATGCAATTTTGAGGGATTCTTCTTTTGGTGATGCCTACAATATGGAAGTATTTGCAGGAGAAGTATTCATTAAAGACCATAATGGTCAACTTGATTTAGGTGCAGCATTCTCAAATCTATCTATTAATCAAACGGTTGCAGATGCACTGAGTGGTAAAACATGGTTAGACCGAGTGCAAAATACTGTAAATCTTCAGGGAGAGGATATTGTTCATCTGAGAACTGAAGTTCGTGTTGAATCTACAACATCATCACAATCAAAGAGAGTAGTAGACAATTTTGAGAGAATGCTTGGTTCAAATGAAGAAAGTGGAACACTTCGCGCTACTCTTAGTGGGCATGGAGAAATTTACATCACTGGAGATTTAGTAATTTTACAAACAGTACTGGAAGGGTTGAGTGAAAGTCAATTAGAATCAACCTTGATTTCATTGGTTGTTTCTAGTGCAGTATTATTGATCTTGACAAGAAGAGTCTTACCAGCAATTATCGTTTTGTTCCCAGTAGGATTATCCTCTCTATGGGTCGTTGGTTCAATGGCTGCTCTTGGATTAAAATGGAATGTATTGACTGTGATGGTCACTGCACTGACATTAGGAATTGGAATAGATTATTCAATACATATGTGGAGACGATTTGAAGTTGAATTAGAGAGGAATGAGAATCATTGGGAGGCTTTGCGAGCCGCTTTATCAACAACAGGTGTTGCATTGATTCTAAGTGCATTGACTACTGCATTAGGCTTCCTAGTGCTATTGTATTCTCCAATGCCAGTAATACAAGATTTCGGATTGATTACTGCTGTAACAGTATTGTTCTCCCTAATGCTGGCTCTAATCTTGTTGCCAGTATTGGTAGAAATGGTTGAACGTGGAAAGGAAATTGGTAAGGCCTCTTAATCGATTACCTAATTGCAAGAGCATCTACTATTTCCTTCATTTGAATACCTTGTTCTTTTGCAACAAGTGCTAGACACATCCAGTTGGTAACAACAGCTAGAGCTTTCTGCTTTCTATTGGCTCTACGTTCAACTTCTTCAATATCTATTTTCGAAGTTTTTGCAATATATTTCGTCAACCTCTTAGTCAATTTCTTTCTTGGATCAGCATCATTTTCGTCACCAACAGTGACTTCAATTTTTACAGCAGGAGTGACAGCAATTGGAATCGTTTCAACTTCTCCTCCCTCTGCTTCAACCTCATCAATAATTTGCATTGACGCAGGATTAGTCAGACGAGAAGGGCGAGGGAACCATCCTAATGGTGCAGTAATACCTGAAATGCTAATACTAGGGCTAAGAGAATTATCTTCCTCAATTAACCACCCAGTGGAGATTAGTGATTGAACAGCAGTTTCCGCATCATCTGGAGATAACCATTCCATATCAAAGGATAATATCCTTTCAACATCTATAGCAGCAAGTGGCTTTCCATCACGAAAACAAATAGCGAGCACTCTGCGAACATCTTCAACATCTTCGCCCCCCATGATAACTAGATGAATAGCCGACATTCAATAAGTTGAGGGATGGAAAGTTCCAATCATTCTACGCGAGTGAAAGTTTTATCTTCATTTAATAACCACTTTCCACAAGTTTCGCCAGTGTAGTAAGTTGCATCTGATGAATACTCATAATCACCACCACCAGGCAATTCAGACCAATCACTTACGATGGTTGAGATTGGATGAGGCATATCATTTTCACCAGCCTTGTCTTCCTCAACACTTTCTGTTGTTTCTGGAATCAGTGAATCAAGAGCACCAAAATGTGCAGCAGCCGCAGCTTGTAAATCAACTTCTGGCTGAACAGGTTGTATGTCCTGTGCTTGGTTTGGAGGTACGCCTGAAGGGCCGCTGGTTGTAGGGGCTGAAGACCCAGGAGGTCCATTCTTAGGCTTTGGTTTGCTAGGAGGACCATTCTTTGGCTTTGTTGTACCAGGAGGACCAGTCCTTGGCTTTGTTGTACCAGGAGGACCAGTCTTTGGCTTGGAATTGTTGTCTAATGCTGGTGGCTCACCTTTTGAAGAACTGTTTTCAGATCCAATAACAAGTTCATCGAAGTCAGTTCTCTTCTTTTTGAGATATATTGCCGCCCCAATAAGTGTGAAAACTCCTCCACCAGCTAATGCTATTGTTGTGGATGAAAAGCCCTGTGAGCGTCCATCATACTCCCTTGACCATACATTGTTTTCTTCATCTAATTCCCAAATTAATTGTTCATCATCAACAGAAATTAGTAGTGTCCATTTTCCATTAGGAACTGTGATTCTTGAATTCATTGTAACAGCGGTATTCTCTCCTAATTCTTCCAACAATTGACGCCCTACGATTGTTTTCTCATCACCTTGAACAATGAATACACTGAGATTGAAAGGCTGTTGTATTTTCTCTCCTCCATTGATTAATTCCACCTTGAGTGATAATTTGGAACCTGCAGAAGCCTCTCCTGAAATCTTTATTTCACCTAACTCGAAATCAGGACCAATATTATTCAGGGTACTTACTAGCCATGGTGAAAGTTCACTATTTCCATTTTCTGAATCAAGTTGCCAACCTGCATCATCATAACCATGTGCCCAGCATGCAATTTGTGCTTGATTTGACAATAGTGAAGGGTCACCTGAATCACTGAAGTCAAATTCAAATGCAAACATTGTTTTGCCGTCAAATATTGTACTTGATTCTCTAGAGAGTGTGATTGGTTGCCAATTTTGTTCCGTTGATCTTACTTGACATGATAGTGTTAGGTTAGAACTCCAAGATTGAGGTTCATCAATATTGACTCCAATCTCCACATTGTCAAGATGATATCTTGAGATTCCACTGGTTAAATGTGATTGTAAAATAATTGGAACGTCAGCATCGACAACAATATTTGGTAGAGGAATCACAAGTAATTCAGAGACGTCCAAAGGGTCCCAGATACTTATCTGTGCATCATTAATGAGCCCACTTTCAATTGGTGTTGAGATTGATAATGATAATTGTCCATTAACAACATCAGCTGTTAGTCCACCCTGCCATCGTTCTGTTTGAATTTTACCTGACCAAATTACTCCTAATTGTCCATTATAATTTTCTTCAGAAAGTAGGTGTGTTACCGATGCCTCAATTTCAATTCTATCACCTGCCATCAATATTGGCGAATCTCCAAGTGTACCATTCACTCGTCCAGTGACATCCATTAAACTTTGAAATTGAACATCCAATCCTCTCTCAAGCGACCATTGCCCTTCTTGTGAGATACGTGTTGCACCATCGTAATCGCGAACAATGACATCTGTTTCACCAGTAATTATTCCCGCATTTGTAAGCGTCCAATCAACGGTAGCCCACATTTCAACAGTCATTTCACTTCCAGAAATAGTTACAATACAGTTTGAAGAATTAACCAATAATCTTGCATCTAATGAACTACAAATTCCATCATGTGGTAAATATTTGATGCCGAGATTTGAATCACCGCCCAATTCAATTCTAAATTCACTAAGGTCTTCCATCTCGTTTGAATCACTAGCGGTAATTCTCCAGCCAATTTGGCGAGTTGGTTCAAGTCTTTGTCCAAATGTGGAAATATCTTCTCCAAGTATTGTAATATCGGTAATTACTGCTTTTTGTGGCTGTCGACTAATCCACCATGAAGTTCCATTTTCTGCAGCTGTTTCAGGTAACAAATGTCCAGAAGTATCAACTCCACTCAGCAAGGTACGAACAATTTGGTGATCACCATTCCCACTATCATTTACAGTCACATTAAGATACCAAACATTACCGATGTTAACTATAGAGAAATTTTTCTGTCGATATTCTCCTATCTGGGAGATTCCATCTAATGGGTTACCATTTGTTCCATCATCAATGTCTTCTATCCAAACTGACATTTGGGTTGTATTATTTGTGAATCCACCAACATCATAAATCTGTATTCCAAATAATCGATTAGCATCTTTGTTAATATATTCACCATTTGTAATAGTTGTTGATAGCAATACTGGGACTTCAATATTTAGAATGAATTTGTATGGTGTTTCGTCAACATTTAGAATTAGATCATCCAATGTGGTTGCTTCAATCCAAATATTTGATTTTCCGGAAACATTTTCTGGAAGCGTGTATTCAATATCTGTTTCTTGACCAATATTTAGGATAAACCAACTTGTTGTTGCATTGTTCCAAACATCATTTCCTTGTTCTGTTTGATTAAATTCTAGTATGTCTAAGTGAACTCGTGCCCTAATTGTCCCAGATAATAATTGATTTCCGGAAGTTGTGAAATAGTTTTCAACAGTTAAATTCAGTTTAGTCAATTCTGGAACGACCTCATCCTCTTGTAGTGTGTAGTTACCTATACTTGTGAAATTTGCAGTAACTGATTTTATTCTCACATCTACTTCCTTGTCGATGCTTATTGGTGTTGGATGGGTATATGTAGTATTTCTGAGGCCAATTGTTTTTACCTGAACCAAAATATAGTCAGTAGCAAGACCTTCAGATAATGAAAATTGCCAATCCATAAGTTGACCATCTTGATTCATCTGACCCTTCTGAACATCTGTTTGTTGGGAAAGGAGCATTGAATCAGGGTCGTCTATCAAAAACGAGGCGCTATCTTCTGACCAAGTAATTGTTGTCCATTGCGAAGCAGACTCCTTAAATCCTTGAGAATTTGCTGAAACAATTGATAATTGGTATTGTGCTGCATCAGTGTATGCATGATGATGTGTAGTAAAGGATACAGGTGCAGCATTTGGATGCATTGTGCTAGGAACTGCTGAGGAGATCGCAGCATTTTCGCTAATTATTTCCACATTATCTAAATTAGGGGTTGACCAATTTTCCATAGCAGTGGTAGTATATTTTATTCTATATTGCATAAAAGAAGAATCTTCACTTAATATGCTGAGTGAGTGATTTGCAATACCAACAAATTCGGGAATACTAGCATTTGTTCCAATCGGTTGCCATGCATTCATCCCTACTGCAACAGCATCAGAACCGGACTTATATTGCATTTGTAAGTCCGTTCCAAAAGGAGTGGAACCATCAAGTGTCATCCACATAGGTGTTGCAGAACCTTGTGATGAATATCTTAAATCAACAGGAAGGGAAGTAATCCAACCTTCATGTTCTGGTGGATTGTCAAAATATTCAGTATCTCCAAGATAAAATGCATTCCACGATGCGAATCTAGTATTAGATGCATCTCCGGTTGCATACATTATTGTTCCACCACCAGAAGCTATTGTTGAATCGTATAATCCAATGGGGAAAGTATGTAGTGTACTCCAAGTTTGGTCTATTGGGTGATAACCGAACATTTTCTTATTTGCAACACCATTCCAAGTTTGGTCCTCATAACCACCGATAATTACAATTTCATCATTGAAAACAGTTGCAGCATGTGCTGCGAGTGAAATGGGTAAGTCACTTAAATTAGTCCAGGTATCTGTAGCAGGATCGTAGACCTCGGTTCTATTTGAATCAATAATCTCTGTATAATTGTTTATTATCTCTTTTGACACTCCTCCAAGAGCATACAATTTGCCATTAAATGCTGTCAATGTAAAAGAATGTCTTTCGTAATTCATACTCGCTAATTCAGTCCAATTGTCGATAACAGGGTCGTAACGCAATAATCTGTCAGTAATATCTTGCCGATTCTGCCTATTGACTCCGCCTGCAACATAGAGATAACCATCAAGAGCATCTACTCCAGCCAGACCAACTTTTTTACCTGCTGGCATTGATGTTTTCATTGTCCAATTCCCAGTATTCAAGTCATAACTCTGTAGATAACCTTGAGCCCTTATCTCAGGGCTAGCAGTAGGATGATAGTCTCCCGCAAGGTATAGTTTTCCGCCAAGTTGGGCACAACCCGCATATTGTTGTGTTTCATTGAGCATTGAATTTGAAAAACTCCAACTTCCAGTTGAAACATCAAATATTTCCACCGCTGTTGTTGGTGCCTCGTCATTATTAGCAACTGGATTTGGATCCATTCTACCACCCATTAACCATATTTCATTAGTTTGCTCTAGATAGGCAGTACACGCACCTGTGCGAGTGAACATTAATCCGTTTGCATTTGTTGGACCCCATTGAATTTCAGGGCGGCTTAATTTTGCTTCACCAGTTGTATTTATTACTGAAGTATTTTCATGAAGAAATCCATTACTGGCATTAAAATCGTTATTGGAATGAGAGATAAATTCAACAGTTTCAGGAGAATGAAGTGGAGTGTCATTTGCTGTAATCATAGCTGACATTGATGATGTCAACAATATTACTAATAGCAGCAAAACGATGCTATTTTTCCTCGCCGCACTACTACCCATGGTTCGGGGGTGAGCAACTGCTTCAATTAATTTGTTGATTGATGTATAGAATATTTCATTCAATTTATGCATACTTAAAAGACAGTAGATTATAGAAAGTTGTGTAAAATGATATGGAGCATTACTGCCATAGGTTCAAGCCTATGTTGTTAATGCGGGCGTATTAGGGGTGTTGAATTTGTCTCGTGATTACATCGCAAGGGACCCGAGAACGGGATTGCCTATTAATGTAGGAAACAAGAGAAAATCCAAAAGAAAAGCGGTCACTAAAACCGAAACCGGTCCATGGCGAGGTTTGCGAAAACAGGATATAATCCCCTTAGCAAAAGGAGAAATTGAAACAGCAAAGTCTGTTTGGACCGATAGAGATTATCAATTAACACAAGTTGATGGCGTTAGGGCTTTACAAATGTTGAAAGGATTCGCTTCAAAAGAAGCGCATAAAGTGCTAATAGCATCTCTACAGAGTAGCAATCCAGCAATTAGAATCGCAGCCTTACAGGCATTACCAGAAGTTGCAATACAGAAGTCAGATGAAATGTTTGATTGGTTAAGTGTGCTTCTTGATGATGAAGATGAAAATGTGAGTATGGCTGCTAGCAAGGCCCTTGCAATATCGGCCCCAGTCTTCCCTTCAGCAGTTGAAATAATTTTGGTAAATGAACTACGTTCATCCGTGGCATTTCGTCAAAAAAATGCTTGGGAGGCCTTGAATGGTCTATCGGAAACCTGGCCAGAAGTTGTTTGCCGCCACATTGATACTTTAATGCTTGAAGCAGATGTAGAATGTAGGATAAAGGCTGCAAAATTACTTAGAAAGGTATTGAGAAAAGGTGGGTCCACTGCATGGGATTTGGTGTCATGGGCTCTCAATGACGAAAGTGTTGAAGTTCGCAGAATTGCTGCCAAAACATTGCCAACTTTAGCAAATCGTGAGCCTAGAGTTGCTACATTATTTGCAGAACGAGCAATTGTAGATATTGATCCAGGAGTTCGCGTATCAGCAATAAAGGCAATTCAAAATATTGACAAAGATAATGGGAGAGCTCAAGATATTGTACTTTCAGGAACTAGAAGTAAGGATTTGCAAGTGCGTACGGCCTGTATTAACCTACTACCACGTTTGCTGAGCGAAGATGTATTACGTGTAACAGCGGAAGAATTGCTTCGTAGCGAAACGGACAGTCAATTGATTAAGAGTCTGAAAGAAATGGTCTTTGATGCGGAAATTGAAGGTACTGAGGCGCAAAAGAATCGTTACCTTGCGGCTGCATTACCCATTCCTCAATTAGATCGTGAGATCGCAGAATCTCAAGGCAAACAAATTGGACTAGAACCGCTTCCATCGGAGAAGACGACGACTACTGAGGATATTAGCGAAAAGCCTGACCATCTTTTGACAGATACTGAAAGAGTGCAAAAGATGATTAAAATGAATGAACAAATCAAGAAAAAGGAAGCTGAGAGAAAGAATGCATACCGTTCTTATTCACAAGATGAAATTTATGGATATGATGATGATATTGGACCTGATTTTGATTCTGAAAACGATTCAGATTTCTAGTATTTTTTGTGTAATTTTGCTCACAGTGTCTGCATTTCCGTCTTTAATAAATGCGGCATCGTTAAGAGGGGGAGGTTAGTGGCCCGAACGCTAAAGAGGTGTGTTATCATGAGTGATTCTCCGTTCAACGACAAGGAAGAGCAATTTGACAGACTATGGGACGGTATGACTCCTAAGGGAATTAACCGAAACAAGTCTTTGAAATTTAGACAATACATTCTCGAGCATGTCCGCCAAACACGCCGTCCAATGAATAGAGAAAATGCTCTAAAATATTGGATGGGCGATTTACAAAGAGAAATCGCAGAAGCGGATAATTACTGATTTAGTGCTGAGGGCTCTCACTCCGTATAGAGGGTCCACCCCAAAAAAAACGGAGTCAATACAATGTTCACAAACACCCGCTTCACCGATTGGGATTTACCTCAAAGTATCTTAACTGGAATAGATAAACTTGGGTGGGAATTTTCAACACCTGTTCAAAAGGATACAATTCCTTTAGCACTTAGTGGTAGAGATGTTATTGGTCAAGCAAGAACAGGTTCGGGTAAAACAGCAGCCTTTGGCCTACCAATCATTACCAAGTGTATAGCAAGCGGAAAATTACAGGCTCTAATTTTAACTCCAACAAGAGAATTAGCCAACCAAGTTGCAGAGGAAATTAACACTCTACAAGGTGATTCTGGACTTACAATTCTCACAGTTTATGGTGGAACTGACTTAGAAAAGCAAGCTAGAACCCTGCAAAATGGTGTAGACATTATCGTCGGAACACCAGGTAGGGTAATGGATATGACTGAAAGAGGACATATTGATTTAGCAAATCCAACTATGTTTTGTCTCGATGAGGCAGATCGGATGCTGGACATGGGATTCTTCCCAGACATTATGTGGGTAATAGAAAGAATGACTTCTCGCCAACAAACTCTACTATTCTCAGCAACATTCCCACAGGAAATTATTGATGCTGCTAATGAGTTCATGGATGAACCGGAGTTTGTTCTAACCAATGTTGAGGAATTGGATATTCCTCCAATTGATATGTATATGGTTCACATTGGCCGTGCCAACAAGTTGTGGGTTACAGGACGTCTTCTTACTCAAACAGGTGATGATGGTCAAACAATTATTTTTTGTAATACAAAAAGGATGGTTGACTTGGCTGTTCAACGACTTTCCAAGCATGGATTTGATGTTGCAGGATTGCATGGTGACTTGAACCAAAACCAAAGAGAGAAGGTTCTAGGAAAATTCAAAGATGGTCAGTTCAATACAATCATCGCAACAGATGTTGCAGCACGTGGATTAGATGTTGATGGGATTACAATGGTTATCAACTATGATATTCCTAATGATACTGATTCATTTATCCATAGAATTGGTAGAACAGGTAGAATCGGAAGAAAGGGAGAAGCATGGAGTCTTGTTTCTAGAGATGATTCAGCACAATTGAACAAGATTATTGCAACTTATGGACTTAATATTGTTGAGGCAGAAGCACCTGAACTTCCACAAGGTTTGGATAGAGACCCTGTCAAAAAGCAAGATGATTATGGTGAGACTGCAAATGTGTTTGGATTCGTAACATTGTCTTTGGATATACCTCAGAACATCGCAGGTTCTTCAAGAACTGTATCGAATTGGTTTATCAAGGCATTAAATTGTAAAGAATTAGCAATAGGTGATGTTTCCTTTGAACAAGAAAAGACATTTATTAGTATTCACACAAGTAAAGTTGGTCTTGCTATCAAGGCTCTCGAAAAGAGAGAGATGGCTGGACAAATTGTTTCAGCATCTATTGTTTGATTAGTTTGGATTAAAATCCAAACATCAGTAATAGCATGAGCATTAATCCACCTAAAACAATTGGAATTGATACCGAAGCAATCAATCCATATCCTAATGATTTGTTTCCTTTAGCAAAAGAAACAACAATTGCTACAATCCCTGCTAGTGGTAACAAGCAAAAGAAGGTATCAACCATATCGCCTCCACCAGCTCTTGAATTTTCTAATTCATTTTCAAGAGCTTGATCATAAAATTCGAAAACAAATTCCATTTCATTACTACTATGTGAGTCTGTAGTCAGCCAAATTGTGTTGTTTTCTTCATAATATTCTCCCACCTCTACTTCATTTCCACCATTTTTTCTCTCAACAATTACAAGTTTTTCGTAATCAATTGAGTGTCTACAATAAAAATCATATCCTCCGTATGTTTCTGTTGAACTGCACCAGTAAATTTGCATTTTGTCATCAATAACTCCCGCATCAAAAGTATGCGTGAATGTACCATTATCAGAAGATATTGTAACCATCTCCATTTGATTCACCTCATCCCATCTATCATCCCAATCTTCATTGGCGACATCAGAAAGAATCGTTAGTAATATCATGATGACAACGGGTGCAAAAAAACCGATTGCGAATTGTTTCCAATTCATACCGGCCTTTTTTTCAGACATATCATATCCGGAGGCTATTGAAGAAGCAGAATTGTATTGAGCAGGATTATTGACTGTTGCAGAAAAGTGAGTGGATTGCTGTTGTCCGAGATTGCCAACTATTTGTGCTTGAGGCGGAGAAACTGATTTTGGCTCAGTTGTACCTTCTGATACTTGAGCAGAATCCCAAAAGACCTTTTGTTGCTCTGGAGGGGATTTGTCGCCAGATTCCATTTTCATTCCCATATAGTGGTAATGAACTCAACTAATAAAATAAACACAGGAAAAGTAGTGATTATTCTACATTAGAAAGATTATTCTTCTTCGCTATTGGAGTTACTACGTTTTTTCCAAGAACCAGATTTCTTGAGCGCTTTCTTCTTTTCTCTTTCGAGAGTTGCAGATTCTATTTCTTGTTCTTTGAGCAATTCTATGCGATCTTCTTCCTTAGCGATTCGTTCTACTTCCGATGGCCATTTACCGTCATTATTTGGTCTTTCAATTGTGAATGTCGTCATTATACCGACAACCATCGCAAGGGCACTTAACGACCAAGCATAACCAATTGCATCATCCCATCTATTACTTGCATTACTACATTGTGCGCTTACAGAATTCCATAACTCACAGTCATCCAATGTTTCTTTTGCCTTCATTGCTTCCTCATTTGAAGTAACATTGTATGCTGCAGAAATAATGAATAATACCACCAATGCAATCGCAACAAAGTGCTTTGAGTTCCAATTCTTTCTTGCAATAATTCTCCAACTATCATTTCCAGCTAAACTCTTGTCCATTGCTCTTGAAGGGCCGCCTACCTTCCAAAACCATAGTATCCACATCATTATTAGAACTAACAAAAAGCCCCATTCATAGACAGCAGTATGGAAACTCCACATTCCATATAGGCAAGATGCTTGGTCGGGATTGGCTAAACAATCTTCCAATGCAATCGGGTAAAATAGAATTAATCGGGTTAAATTTAGTATGTATACTAATGTACACATTACCACAATTGTTTTTATTTTTAATTTTTGAGAAACTCCATCAGTCATTGCTACTAATGTTGAAATGAATATCATTTCATGAACTCCAGCACATTCATCCGAGACATAGAGTGAAACAGTGTTCATCGCTCCTGGAAAACTAACATGGTGAAATTCAATTCTGGTTAGCCATCCATTATTTGTGGATAATGTGTGAGAACCTGTGCCATATAATGCATTTCCAATTTCATTCCACAGCCATGCTTCGCTTACTTGAATTGGGCCTAGAGTGTCTGTTGGCATAGTCAAGAACCAGTAAAAAGCTTCAACAAATAACAGTGCAATAGGTATTTTCGCATAGACCAATCCCAATTGAGCAACTTCTTTCCAAGAGAGGTCCTCTGGTGGAGTCGCTGTGCTTCCCATAAAGTAAGTCAAACATTCATCACACATCAAAGTGAGGTTTGAGTAATTGCTAGATTACTTTGAATTATTGTAATCTCACTCAATGGATGCGTTGAAAGCGTGTAGTGATACCGCAGTTATGTGGTGGAAGTCTCACGGGTTAGCGCCGATGCGCAAAATGAACCTACTCACAGGCTTAATGTGATAGGTTTTCATTGTCCTATTCCTATTGCTGAATTAAAAAAGGCATTACAAAATATGAAAGGTGGTGACATTTTGGAAGTATTATCAGACGATCCTGAAACCTGTCACGATATCCCACTTTTATTAATGCGATTAAATCATAACTTAATTTCTATAGAAGATAATGCTGGTGAACATAAATTTATCATTGAGGTGAAACAATGAATGTTAGAAATTCTGATGGAGACATTGTTCTAATTGAGAGTAATGATGTTCCTAGTGAGGCAAAATTGCCTACTGATTATGGAGAGTTTAAGATTAGAATATTCCATGAAGAAAGCACAGGTCTCGACCATGTTGCACTAACACTTGGTGATATGCAAGGTCCTGACCCAGTATTGATTAGAGTTCATTCCGAATGCTTGACTGGGGATGCATTTGCTAGCCGTCGTTGCGATTGTGGGCCTCAATTACAAGCTGCATTACATGCGATATCTGACCGTGGATGGGGCTGTTTACTATATCTTAGACAAGAAGGGAGAGGAATTGGTTTACATGCAAAAATACAAGCCTATCACTTACAAGACAAAGGTGCTGATACTTTAGATGCCAATTTAATGCTAGGATTACCTGCTGATGGAAGAGATTATTCAATTGCATCAAGTATGCTTTCTGCTTTGGATATACAAGAAGTAAGTCTGCTTACCAACAATCCAAACAAGGTTGATCAACTTCGCTCTCATCAGATCCATGTAGTTGAAATGGTTCCACTAATTGTTGGAGTAGGGGAACATAATCGCGAATATTTGCAAACAAAGGGCAAAAGAATGGGACATCATATCCAACCTTCAGATTTGTGAATCATTGAATATTCTATAGTTTACACTATCTAAAATTACGAGGGCCGTGGCCGAGAATTGAACTCGGGCTGGCAGAACCACAATCTGCCGTGCTAACCCCTACACCACCACAGCCAAGAGGTATCCTGCCGTCAAGCGCGTGGTATTTCAATAATCCCCCCTCAAATCTTCATTCTGTTTTTGGCTTGCAGTGAATCGGTCAACCCCTATCCTCAAGTGTATTCGCATTCTGGCTAAGATATGCGAAGTGGTATTAAGCCAGCAGCACTGGTCTTAGTAGTTCTAGGATTGTTGTTGATTGCACCGTATAATGGCGTGGCAGCAAGGACAATCCATGATGCACATTCTGTAGATCTATTTCCATCAGGTGACTTTTCAGAATCATCTCAATGGGTGGTAGATGATACTCTCACCTATTCCAACAATCCAGCAACATATACTGAAACAATGGTTGCTGAAAACAAGTTATCATTTATTCATCAACGTCCTTTGAATACAGAACAATACACATTTTGGGCACAAACCTCTCCAACAGATTCCAATGCCTCTAGGTATGCTCCAGACATGGCATATTCTTGGAGCAAAGGTCCAGAAATCGTTGTCAATGGATTTGATTTCACTTCATTTGAACAATATGAATTGCTAAAAGTGGAATTATTGCTAAATATTCAGATTCCCGACGCCCTCTATCAAGATTCTGTCAGAATCTCAACAGAACATAATGGTCAATATGATTTGGTCAAAACATTCGCCCATACTACAGGTGATTTAGATTACATGAATAATACTGCTTGGACACATTTACTTGGAGATGGAGAAAATTATAGTTGGGTGAATTTATCAACACTATCCGTCACATTGGACTATGTTTCCGTCGGTACTACTGATGATAGCCAATTGAATGTTGATGCTGTTGGTCTGAAAATCGAATATCGTTCACCTTGGTATGGTGGAGAAGTTGGTAAAGCAAGTTCTACGTTTTCTGGCTTTGAAATGCCTATTAGTTCCCTTGATTTAACAAAAGGTACCTTTGAAAATATTGCATACTCAACTTGTGGTTTAGAGACGAGTATTGAGGGGACTAGTGGAAATTGGACTAGTGAATCATTTGAGACACCACCTTCACAGCGAATAGGACGCATTCACTATGAATTGGTAAATGAGTCATTGGACGATGTCGTCCTTGAGTATGCAACTTCCAGTGATGGAAGTGTTTTCACAAATTTTGTCGCAATAGATGAAAATACATTACTTCCTGATGTTGCATTTGTAAAAGTAAAGTTAAGCACGATTACAGCATGTATTTCTTCTGTATCAATTGATATCAATGACCCTAGACTGAGTGTCTCAGGACAAGTTCTTGGCGATGTGGATGGGTTCAATGCCCAATATACTCGCTGGATGATATATGTTGAAGGTGAAGTAATTACTAATGAACCAATAACACCGGGTTCGTTTTCATTGAGTTTCCCGATTGGTGAATATATGTCAGTTGGACAAACATCGATTAATGTTGAGATAAAATCTTGGTTTAATTGGGATTCTGATGGCTCTAAAAGTACAACAATAGTTGAAATAAATTCGGTTGATATTACTGGCGGTTATGAATTGGAATGGGATGAGGACCCAGTTTGTATTGCTGTAGGTGACCAAACTTTGATTGAAGATGGTAGTGGAATTATTTTACCATTTACAAATCGTTGTAGTGATGACCGAACTGCATTAGATGATTTACAAATTTCCCTTGACAATACAAACTCTGATATTGTAACAGTTGATATGACTCAAGGAGATATTAGATTATCATTGGTAAATGAGCAGTCAGGTCAAGCAGTTATCACTACTACTGTAAGTGATTCAGCAGGAAATACATGGAGTGAAACTTTCACTGTCATCATAGAATCTGTTGATGATGCACCTGTGGTTAACGAATTCCCATCTTTGGTACCAGTAGAACATGATTACTTGACCGAAGTTGAATTAATATACCACGATATTGATTCTTCAGGATTGACTGCCTTTTCAAATAGAAGTTGGGCAATAATCAACTTAGAACTTGGTATCATCGAAATAGTTGCTCCAAATCCAGGTTATCATTCAGTCTTGATTTCGGTATGTGACACAACTTCTTGTTCAGAAAGAGTTCTTGATTTAGAAGTATTAGCATTACCAGATTTAACAATTGAATCAATTGATGTTGGTGATGATACTATCCGAGAAGGAGATCTCATAGGAGTCCGTGTATATGTTAGAAATAATGGACGTTCAAATGCTAATTTGATTTCCGTACGTTGCGATGCAGATCATGTTCTTATTGCAATACCACAACCGATATCATTCCTTGAACCAGGTGAGTTGGGTGTTGTCACATGTGATTGGATTGTTCCTGAAGCAGATGATGTAGTAGTAATCTCAGCCGTAGTTGATAGAGGATTAGAGATAGATGAAACAGATGAAAATAATAATGAAGCAGAGATTATTATTACTATCGATGAAGCAATAACAGAACAACCAGCAAGTAATGGTTTACAAGTATCTGCAGCTTCAATAAAGGTTCTAACGATTGCATCACTGATAGCAGTTATAGGATTATTTGCATTTTTTGCTCCTTCAAAAATAAGAAAAATAGAGTAAATTGTTGTTATCAGAAATCCTATTGATTTCAACTGTCATTTGTCGTATAACGCTTAAATCACCCTCAAACTTGATAGGCAAACCGTGTCAGACCAATTTGCTTTGAGGCTGGGGGGCCGTTCACCATAGGTGACAAAGTAGGTTGTGAACCATTATGTCTGAACTTAAAGTCAGAATTGAAACAGATGAATATATTTACGAAGAATATTTCGAAGCTTAAATTCCATAAATCAATTTGTTATCCATTATTGGATAATAAATGAGTGGTAACTTATTCCGATTTCTTCCAACGTCTTGGATATAAATCTTGGTCGAGAAGTACCATACTAGGTCGTGCTATTTCTCCACTTTCCATTTCTTTTACAGAATCACTTGAGACGATTAATTTGACTAAACCAACAGTCTCACCTTTCATTGTGTTGATGACAATATCTCTACCTTCACTAATATTAGAGTCAATGCTGACAATACCAGGGCGCAATAATGGTGCACCATGTGCTAAAGCAGCAGCAGCACTATCCTTTACTACTGCACTAGGATAATCGAGAAGCAGTTTCTCTACAGGATGAACTATTCTTAACAATGCTTCAGGTTGATCAAATTCCTTCCATAACCAATATGCATCAGCTAATTGTTGTAGAGTTACACAATCATCGAGAGAGAAAATACCTGAAGTCTCTCTTCTTAATTCTTTTAATTCAACTTTCATACCCAACAGTAGTCCCATGTCACGAGCCATTGTTCTAATGTAAGTACCAGCCTCACATTCAATTCTGGCAACCATCTGGCTATTTTTAATATCCAATTTTTCAAATTTGAAAATACGACGACTTCGCACCTGTATTTTTACTGCTGAGATTTCAGGAGGAACATTGAATATTCTTCCAGTCATCTTTGTTATTACTTCATCTAATGCATCAGCATCTGGTTCTGATGCAAAACGGAATACACAGATGTATGTTTTATTGTGAGTTAAAATCTTCTTGGTCAATTTCATTGATTTTCCAGCCATTAATGGTAATACTCCAGTTGCGAATGGATCCAATGTTCCACCATGACCTAAGCGCTCCAATCCGAACATATCTCTAGCCCAAGAAGCAACTTGGTGAGAGGATGGTCCTGCAGGTTTATCAAGTAGAATGAAGCCTGAATTGAGTCTTTCCTCAACAGAACGCATATCAGGAATTTTACCGACTGCAGCGTCGGTTTTAGCCTCAGAATCGAGTATTATTCTATTCATTTGAAATCCTCCAAAATACTACTGACGGCAGAAAGCACTTCGTCAATGCTCATCTCACCGGCATCCAGTACATGGGTGTATGCCTCAGGGTCTTGTGGCTGAATGTTGTAAAGTTCTGAAAAGCGTGCAGCATCTACAGCAGAGCGTTTGGCATTTGCCTCTAATGCTTGAGTTACAGTTCCACCCTCTCTATCAACTACTCTTTGAGCTCTTATTTCATCACTAACATCAACCCAAAGTCTAACACAATCAATATTCAATAGGTATGCCCACCATCCTGCCAATCTTGATTCAACGATATCAATTGAATCATCACCAGACATTTTTTCCTTTAACAAATCATCTAATTCCTTATCCACTTGTAAGTCACTTTTGCATAATTCACCAAAATCTGCAAGTGTCATTCCACGATTCTTCGCTTCTAATCGAAATACATCCCCTCCATTTAATGAGGTCCAATTGTTGGATTTTACTAGATTATTAACAAGAGTGCTTGTTCCGCTTCCTGGATGCCCAGAGACGGTAATTTTCACCATAAATCACACCCACTCAGTCAGGCAGATATTACATCTTTTTGTTCTTGGGCCATCGTTTGTGAAAGCATTGCTTCCACAATCAGGACATTCCATTTTGCTGGAACTAGGTTCAGCTGATTTGCTCTGCTGCTTCTTTGCTGAAGCTTGTTTAGAACTAGATTGCTTTTTTGGTCCACTCTTTCGTTGTGAGCGTTGCTGTCTTTTCTTTGCCTGTTGTGATTTTTCACTAGGCTTCACTGCAACTAGATGTAATAGAGGTTCCTTTATCATCTCTCCAGCAACAATAAGTGGATGATTTCTATATCTAAACAATTTGATATGACGGTCTACTATTCTTCCAAAAGGAGCACTCATACAAATATATGTACAAATCCAAGCAGGGAAGAATAGGAATTTATCTTTTAACAAATTCCATTCCGGTGACCATGGAAGTGAGACATAATCTACCCTAAATTGTTCTACAGAAGTAGTAAGCCAAGCAAAAATACCAATAATGAAAACCATTGTAAACATCATTGGCTTCATAGCACCCATTTGTATTTTCATCTGCTCTGGCATCATTTGCTGTTGCAGAATAGTTGATTTTTCTTGTAAAATTGGGTCACGAGACATTCTTGCATCATTCATCATCTTTCGAACTTGACCTTGGCGATGTCCGATATGTGCTTGAGCCATTGGGTCCATGAAAAAATTACGAAGAACAGTATTTATTGTCATAGAAAAAGTACCTAGAATTAGTACAGTTAGCACGAAGTATGATTGTTCAGGCAATATTGGTGCGAGAATAGGATCAGCAATATCACCTAATGAATTTCTAATTCCGGGATTCAAAATCAGCATAGTCATTAGAATCATTATGACTAACATCATCCCCATTGATCCACCTGGAGGTGCAGGTGGAGGGGGTCCCGAATTACCTGACATAATTGGTGGGCGTAGCATAAGGGGCATGAAGGTTAGCATTGGTTATACTCTTAATTGAGAAATATTGAGTGATTATCATTCAGCCAACCATTCACCAATACGGGAAGTAATAGGGCTTTTATGGGTGGAGTTGGAGGTATTGACACGAGGGAATAGAATGCGCCGTACTGAACCATTACATGTAGATGAATTATGGCACCATTCTCTTCCAATGCCAATGCCAAACCAGCCTGTATGTGCAACGGAATTGGAATTGGTTGAACAACTTGACAAATTATCAATTTCTCCTAAAATTTTCATCTGGACTGATTCCGAGAGACGTTGTACACAAGATTGGGAATTTATTGCAAGTGTCCGTCAAGGAGTTCCACCACAAGGTATTGAGGCTGAATTAACTGCATGGTGTGAGCAATATCCTACAGCGTGGTTAGTAGTTGATCTTAGAGATGGAGTGATTCCTCCAAGTACTGCTCGACCACTAACAGATGTACTATCTTCAATCGGCCGTCAAGTGATAGTAATGGTAAGTTCTTCATCAAATAATTCAGATTGGCCACAGTGGCAATTACCACTTTGAAATCTATAGAGAAATAACCTAAGGGTCATTTCTAATTTACTATTATTGGATATTAACTCAGAAAGTAAATCCACATGCTGAGCATGTTGCTGAATCAGAATCATTCTCAGTTGAGCAAATAGCACATGATTTAACACCATCTTCTGCAGGTTCTGCCTCAGCGGCTTCTTCTACAACTTCTTCAACTTCAACAGCGGCTTCTTCTACAACTTCTTCAACTTCAACAGCGACTTCTTCCATTACTTCTTCAGCAACTTCTTCAGTGGATTCTTCTTCTGCATCATCAGTACTCCATGCATTTGCAGCATCCTCTAACTCAGTCTTCTTTAGATATCCATTATCATCAGAATCAAATGCCATTGCATGAGCTAAGAAACCATCACGATCTTCTATTCCATGTGACTTCATTACGCGAAGAAGAACATCTTCTCTCCATTTCATGTCAGGGTATTCCTCAGCAGCTTCTTCTGCAACTTCTTTCTCAGGTTGTTCGACTTCAGCAACATCTTCAGTTTCAACTTCATCACCGAAATGTGCTCCATGGAATCTGTTGAGTGCTTCTGCATCAATTTCACCAGTGCCTAGAATTTCGAATGAAACATCTAATCTTTCACCCTTGTCAACAATAGGTATGTGCCAAGTGATATGTGTTCCATCGTCCTGATCATCAGTGGACATTTTCACATCATCTCTCTTGTTACCTCCAGCACCTCTCACATGCCAGTCCTTAACCTCAAAGTTATCAGGTAATACATCATTGATATACACGTCTTGTAGAGCAGTATCTCCATTATTCTCAAACAGAATCAATACTTCGTATCTTCCATTACCGCCCAATGGTATTGCTTGCTTTCCAGCAGCGAAATTTCTACGGTGGTGAATAACCTTGATGCTTGGTGGTTGTGCAACATCACGTGTGCAAACCGGACCATGAACTTCAGAACCAAATTCTATTCTTGCCGGAGCATCAACTCTAGTGTTTTGAGGAGTTGGGTCTGGAGCATTTAGATCATATTCAATCGTAATACTCTTGCCAGGCAATAGGCCCACAGGAGCATTCATTCCAATTGTCATTGTCAGTGTATGCCCTTCACCATCTGGTGAGCGGTGTTCTTTCTCCAAAGTAATTCCTGCAGAAATTTCCGCCTTGTATTGGTCATCATCCATTTCTTTTCCATTGACTTTAATTCTAAGTGCAGATACATCTGGTGCTGAGAATAGACCCGGAACATCTTCTGTGACTCTTAGTAAATTAATGTCAGATGAACCCGTGTTAGTCAATTTCAAACATGAATTGATATTCTGACTTCTGTATGAACGAAGTCCTGATGTTGAGTAAGTCTTCTCAACTTCTGCTTCCAACACATCGAATTTCTTCTCCTCCAAGGAGATTGAACCCTCTGTAGTACTGGTAGCACGTGGTAAAATTGTGTATGATAGGTCGTAGGTGAAATCAGGTTCAGATTGTGCCATTACTGCACGCTCTTCTGACTCCCACTTTCCATTTGGTAGAACATCGTCAGGAACATCTGAGATATCAAATAATAAATCATCACTACCTTTCATACTAACTTGTAGCTTAACCAAATCAACTGCAAAGGAAGATCTATTCTCAAATATAGCCTTACATAGCCAGTTATCCGGTCTTTCATCTTCACGAACTCGCATATATGTGAATCCTCGACAGAAAGCATCTAATTCCTTGAATGCTAGACAGGATAGGGTTGAATCTGCACCATAAGTTGCAGAAGCAGAACCAGCCTTGATAGTTTTTGTATTCTTAACAATAATCGTTCCTTCAATGCTCAGGACTCTCTTTTCACCAGGTGCAAGAACTCCAACATCCCACGAAATCACGTTACCTTCAATACTAGATTCTCCAGAGTTTTCAAACGAAATTTCCTTTGGTAATGGCCTAGTAACTTGAACATCTCTCAAAGAAACACTTGAGACATTTTCAACTTCTAATTCAAGGGCTAAAGGCCCACCTTCTTCTCCAGTAGCAACAGATAATGTGCGCTTTTCAGTTCTTGCAGGGTGCGTGTCCAAACGCTCTCGCAAAACTAGCATACGCTTTCCGTCAACCTTGTACTTCATACTGTAACTCTTTCCAGCTTCTAATTCATCAACGGAAACTTGGTCTCCTCCGATGTCAGTTGCATCCGCACTATCTAATATTACATCAATATCGTAAATCCGATCATCTTTAGAAGGATTTGAAACAGTAAGAGTTCCCTTTACTGATTGCTTGACTATTTCGCCATCAGCAGTAAGTGTTGACTTTTCAATTTCGTGAATCGTTCCTTCAAGTTTGTCACCAAGTACTTCGTCTACTTCAGCACTGGAACGAATTGTTGCTCCTGCTAATTCACCTCCAACACTGAGCGTTTCTTCAGGTGGAGCAGGTGCTAGTAAGTCAGCAGGTGGAGCAGGTGCTAGTAAGTCAGCAGGTGGAGCAGGTGCAAGTAAGTCAGCAGGTGGAGCAGGTGCTTCTGGCATTGGCGGCATTTCTGGTGGAGCAGGTGGAGCTAACAATGCGTCAACATTTTCTTCCTCAGTGGTTTCTTCGGAATCTTCTTCACTTGTTTCTTCAGCCTCTTCCATTTCAGGAGCTGCATCCATAGGAGGCATTTCCGGCATAGGTGGCATCTCAGGAGGTGCATCCATAGGCGGCATTTCTGGAGGTGCATCCATTGGAGGAGCAGGTGGCATTTCCGGCATAGGTGGCATCTCAGGAGCTGCATCCATAGGCGGCATTTCTGGAGGTGCATCCATTGGAGGCGCAGGTGGCATTTCCGGCATAGGTGGCATCTCAGGAGCTGCATCCATAGGCGGGATTTCTGGCATAGGAGGCA
>JANXHP010000041.1 GCA_024958795.1 Candidatus Poseidoniaceae archaeon
CCAATAGTACCGATAGTGAAAACCATCGCTAAGAAAATGTAGCCCTGAGAACCAAAATATGGAGCAGCACCCATCAAGGCAGTAAAGACAATACCTACAATAGTATACCATTTCAGCAGCTTTTTCTTGATGGGAAATCTATCAGCAATAACTCCCAAAGCAGGTGCTGTTATGACAACAAATATCATTGAAAAGGTTAGGACATAAGCATAGAAAGCGTCACCAGATTGTGTTCCTGTCGCTTTGTTATACAAACTAGCCATCAATGCTGGTGCAATAACTGTCATTACAGTCAAAGCATATGCCTGGTTAGCCCAATCAAAAAAGTACCAGCCCTTCAGTGCCTTTTTATCATCAACACTCATCGCATCAATCAATTCTTTTGCACTCATTCCATCAGCACTATTTGCTTTTGATTCACCTACTGCCATATCCGCCATAAAGTCTAATTCTTGAGAACGCTTATCAATTAAGTGCCGGCCAACTGCAAGAATGATGGATATTAAGATGGAAATCAATGTAATGAGCCTCAACAATCAAATGATGAATCGATGTAGCCAATAATAGGCTGACAACAAGCCGAATGTGTGGTAATAATGAATACTTTACCAAACTTTGATGGAATAAAATTCGCAGGCAAATTGCGACCATCACAAGTTGCTGCTTCTGCTGTCATTGTTCCACAATTGGAAGAAGGTAGTAAACGACTACATATCGTTGCACCTCCCGGTTCAGGAAAAACAGTATTAGGATTATATGTCTGGTCTGATTTAGTCAAAAAACCAGCACTAGTACTCTCACCAAATTCTGCAATACAGGCACAGTGGGCAGCTAGAACCTCGTTATTTGACCTAAATGGTAAAGATGAATTTATCAGTACAGATCCAAAGAAACCAGGTTTACTTACTTCGTTAACTTATCAATCGATAACAATGCCAGGAAGAGGCGGTGTAGATTTAGAGATTGAAGCACTTGAAATTTGGGCTCAGAAATTAATTTCTGAAGGAGAAGCTACCGACTTTGAAAGTGCTGAAGCTTGGCAAAAAGACTTAGCCCTGCGCAATCCTGATTTTTACTCATCGAGATTATCCACCTATCGAAAGGCGGCAAGAGATATTATTGCAAATGAAGGGGATGCTATTTCCACATTACACAAGAGTTCAAAAGAAAATATTCAGAGATTGAAAGATGTTGGAGTTGGATTGATAATATTGGATGAATGCCATCACTTAATGCATCACTGGGGGCGTATTCTAAGTGAAATAAGGGAATTATTTGACGACCCAATCGTGCTCGGATTAACTGCAACTCCGCCCGATGAAGGTGCATTCAAAGCAGTTGATGAACAGCGATATAAGGAATTCTTTGGACCTGTTGATTATGAAGTTCCTGTTCCAGCATTAGTTAGAGATTCTAATCTTGCCCCATTCCAAGACCTATGTTATTTTGTTCGCCCATCAATGAAGGAATTGACCTATATTTCTGGAGTTGATGATGAGTTCTATGAACTTCTTGAAGAATTAAAATTCCATAATGAAGGGCCAAATAGAGTCAAACCTCTTGATAAATGGATTTGGCAAGCACTTGATGAAAGAATCTCACCAGGTGGAAAGAGCCAAGATTGGAATAAATTTCACTCTAAATCTGAAAAATTCGCTGATGAAGCAAGACGATATTTACAACTAAATCAAATCGAATTGCCAGCAGGTGTTCCGCGATTAATAATGAGTTCAAATGACCAATCTTGGTCAAGAATTAGTATGCTAAGAACTGTATTAGACAGATATGTTCGTCATGGATTAAGACGTTCAGAAAACTCAGCAGACCATCAGTTATCTGAATCAATTGTTTCACGCTTAAGGCTATTAGGTGTTCAAATTACTGAAACTGGTTCTCGCCCTTGTGCATCTCCAGTTGGGCGGGTAATGGCATATTCTTCATCAAAAATAGAAGCATTAAACGAGATTATTAGTTGTGAAATTGAAGCGTTGGGTGATAAAATAAGAGCAGTGATAATCACTGATTATGAGAAAACTTCTGCAACTGCTCTTGTCAAAGGAGTATTGGATGATGAGGCTGGTGGAGCAATTGCAGCTTTCCGTAGTTTGGTAGATAATCCTACAACCGATACATTAGACCCAATATTGATGACTGGAAGTACTGTATTAGTGGATGATGATCTGTTTGAGAAGTTTATCTCAAGTGCTCGTAAATGGGTAGAGGAAAGAGATTTAGAGATTAAATTTGAAGACCATTATCATGGACGATATCATGAGATTCATGGTAAAGGGAAAAATTGGATTCCAAGATATTATTCATTAATGATTACTGAATTTTTCCAACAAGGTATTACAAAATGTTTAGTTGGAACAAGAGGATTATTGGGTGAAGGATGGGATGCTTCAAGAATTAATGTTCTAGTGGACTTAACAACGGTTACAACTAGTATGAGTATCAACCAATTGCGAGGCCGTTCAATAAGATTAGATTCTCTTTGGAAAGAGAAAGTTGCTAATAATTGGGATGTTGTTTGTTTAGCTGAAGAATTTACTAAGGGCTTTGATGATTATGAGAGATTCAAAGAAAAACATAAGCAATTGTACGGTGTATGTGATGATGGAACTATTGAGAAAGGTGTAGGCCATGTTCATGCTGCATTCAATGATGTTCGTCCTGAAGGAATTAATGAAGGGATGGAATTATTCAATGAGGATATGTTAAGTCGAGCAATTAGCCGTCAGAAATGTCGTAACCTTTGGGGAATCGGTCAGCCATTTGATGTCAAATCTAATTCTGCTGTAGAAGTAAAAGGTGGTGGTAATTTAGGCGGTGGTTTCAAGTTTGGAATAAATAAGAAACAGTGGACTGATGAATCATTAATGTTAGAAATGTCAAAAGCAATTGTAGATGCTTTACGCGACCTTAGAGAAATCAATCGGATTTCTAAACCATCAGGAGGTAGTCGCGGTGGTGGATGGTTGCGTTATCATTTAGAACATGCAAATGAAGCAGAAACTGAAAAGTTCACTAAAGCACTTGAAGAATTATTAGGTCCATTAGATAGACCTCGTTATGTTATCAGTAGACCAGCAATGCATATGAGAGATACTTGGTTATCAAAATTAATGCCAGAAGTAATTGCAAAGTTTTTACGTAAAAGTGAGAGAAAAATTCAGATGTATCATACAGTTCCTGCAATCTTTGCTAATAGTAAAGAAAGAGCAGAAGTATTTCTAAATCAATGGAATTACTATATTGGTGAGAGTGAAATAACTTATGCTAGAAGTGATAGTGGTAAGATTTTCTTAGAAGAAATAAGAAAACAACGACTAGGGCCACAAATTACAATCCATAGAAAGCAAGTATTCCTTTGAAGAATATCAATGGTCTCGGATGATCTTGTATCTATCAAGTGCTTCCATCCACATTATTTCCTTACCAGGTTCAATGTTTAGTTCAGGTTCCATTGGTAAAATCATCATTGAGTGGTCACGCATATTCATTGCATGCACTTCATCACCTTCCATGTGTGTGACTACTGCAGTTCCCTTTTCAATCATAGGAACATGAATTTTGTCTGTTACAGTTCCAACATGAGAGATTTTCTTAGATGAGAAAAGCGATACTAATTCTAGACGAGCTTTTGCTGAACCGTGCTTACCAGGTTTTGATGTTGAGATACTCAAAATCTTGTATGCTTGGTCATCGACAACGCAAAAGCGTCCAACTTTTAGTGTACGTATCTCAACTCTGTCGGTGCCTGGCATAGAACTCCCTCTAATCTCCTGTTTTGCTACTCGCTTATTACCCTTCACTAATAATACAACGAAAATTATAGTTCACG
>JANXHP010000057.1 GCA_024958795.1 Candidatus Poseidoniaceae archaeon
GCTCCAACCAATACATCATCATCATCACTTATGACGACTTCTCCTTCTTTGACTAAAGATGTCATGAAAGTTGTTAGATTGTTTGAATACAACATACTTGCAGTATTTGCCAAAGTACCTGGTAGGTTAGAAGTTCCAACGATGATTACACCATTACTAGTGGTGGTGATCTCTCCCGCAACTGTATCTTCACAGTTTCCGCCAACATCAGCATTCATATCAACAACAACAGCACCTGATTTGAAATTTGCAACGGCACTTGAAGGAACTGTAATAGGAGCAGGTCTTCCAAAAATCCTTGCGGTTGTGACAATAATATCTGCATCAGAAGCAACTCCACAAACTGTATCATTTACCTTTTGAATAAATTCACCAGTCAGTGGTTTTGCATAACCAGATTCGTCTTCAAAGTCGTCCATTCCATCTACTTCGATGAATCGTCCGCCAACAGATTCTATTTGTTCAGCAGCAGATTTTCTTACATCGGATGCATATACTACAGCACCAAGGCGCTTTGCAGTAGCGATTGCTTGAAGTCCAGCAACACCACTTCCCATTATCACAACTTTAGCTGGGCGCACAGTCCCTGCAGAAGTAGTCATCATCGGTATTCCACGTGGAGTATTTGCAGCGCCAAGAAGCACCGCTTTATACCCTGCAAGGTTATCCTGACTTGAGTTAACATCCATTGATTGCGCACGGGAAAGTCTACGAGGAATCATATCCATCGAAAGTAGTGTAATTCCAGCAGACATACATTCCTTTACATTTTCTGGACTTCTAAATGGATCTGAAACACAAGTTAGATTTGCGCCTTTGGAAATACCATCAACTCCTGGGAATCTAATACAAACAATGTTTTCACATGCTAATACATCTGCACGTGTAGAAATAGTTGCCCCAGCACCTTCATATTCAGAATCTAAGTAATTGGCAGATTCTCCTGCACCCTTTTCTATAAGAATTTCAAATCCAGCCTTTAACAACTTTTTCACACTATTAGGTACAATACCAACGCGTGTTTCTCCTTCTGGTTCCATAGGTACTCCGAGCCTCATAATCTCACCAATATTGTCAAATCCCGCGCCATAAGCATTCAGGATATTTAAGGCGAGCAATAGGGGGTTTTTAGATAAAGCGCTTTGTATGTTTATTCACTTTGACTAAGAAGTTGAAAAACACTCCATATTATTTCACTAATTTTGACAATAAAGATGCAATAATTATTGACAATCATACTTATGGAGGTCGGAGTTTTGGGCAAGATTAGGCAAGTGATTAACTATGGCTAATGGACGAAGAAAAATCGCAGTTATTGGAGCAGGAAATGTCGGTGCAACATGTGCATTCGTATTAGCACAAATGAAAATAGCAGACATTGTTTTGCTAGATATCTATGAAGGCTTTGCAAAAGGAAAAGCACTGGATATGAGCCAAAATTCCAATATTTTAAACTATAATGGAACAATTACCGGTACTGCAGATTATGCAGATATTGCCAATTCAGAAGTTATTGTTGTTACATCTGGTTTCCCAAGACAACCTGGAATGTCAAGAGAAGATTTAATCGGCAAAAATGCTGATATTGTTAAGCAAGTCGGAACAGGAATTCGTGAACATGCCCCTGATGCAGTAATCATTATGATCACTAATCCACTTGATTTGATGACATACCATATGCAACAAGTTACTGGATTCCCAACAGAACGTGTTATCGGACAAGCCGGAGTTCTTGATAGCGCAAGAATGGCACATTTCATTGCACTTGAACTTGGATGTGCGGAAGAAGATGTTTCACCTATGGTTCTTGGAGGTCATGGAGATACAATGGTTCCCCTTCCAAGGTACACTACAGTTGGAGGCATTCCTATCACTCAGTTAATGAGTGAAGAAACAATTGCCGCAATCAGTGAACGCACTGCAAAGGGTGGCGGAGAAATCGTCAAATTGTTAGAACGAGGTTCAGCATTTTATGCACCAGGTTCTGCTGCTGCAATAATGGCAGAATCAGTACTCAATGATCGCAAGAGAGTAATTCCAGCCTCCTGTCATCTATCAGGTGAATATGGTTTAGAAAACATATACATTGGAGTCCCTTGTATTATTGGCGCTAATGGAGTGGAAAAAATCTTTGAATTGGACTTAACTGATTCAGAATTAGAATCACTTCAAGGTTCAGCTCATTTCTACAAGAGTCAGTTAGTTGATATCTTAGGGTATTGATTCACGCACGAATAATTGCCAGTGAAATTTTTTCACCTTTCGTAGTAATATTAGAAGAATCGCAAGTAATTGTCTCAACTTGGCTGAGTATTTTCCCTTGTCTTCCCCGAGAACGCATTCTAGCGAGTATTTCTTGTCCAATATAGCATCCTTTTTGCTGATGAACTAATTCTTCAAGTCCGCATGCAAAGGGATGGAACGAACTAGTGATCTCATATCCATTCCAAGGAATCTTATTTGCAATTCTCCATTGATTAAATTCTGTAAAATCATCACTGCTAGTTGGTCCGTTGCCTTTACTGGCAACTAGTATTGAATAATTGCTGGCAATATTACCGCGAGTTATTTCACCTTGAGATGAAAAAGTACCAATTTCATTTACCTTGTTTTCGCAATCGAATTCAATAAACAAATCATTCCGTTGCGAGATATCTGTAATTTCCACATCTTGTCCAAGTATTTTCTTTGAAGTATGATTTAGCAACTTTTCTAGGACTGGCAGATATCCCGCAGCAACAATAAAATCACCCATGTGAAATAATGTCAAACAATCAATAATTTTTGCATTAGAGTCAGTAAATACCGTTCTCATCAATTGACCTTTACTGAGTTCAGCAACCCTATTTGTAGACAATCCATCAATGAATTGAAGGACATCTTTTCCTCTCCATACTGTGAGAGAAGCATCTAACAAGGCCACTATGGGCAACAAATCACCTCAGGAGAAAGATTCACCACAACCGCAAGAAGCATCAGCATTGGGATTATTTATTTTGAATCCACCGCCCATTAATTTTTCAACATAGTCGATTTCAATTCCATCAAGCAAGTGTGAAGAAGCTGTTGGTACAAGTACTCTAAAGCCATCTACTGCGATTTCCTGGCAATCTTGGTCTGTTGACTCAACAATTTGTAAATCATACATGTATCCTGAGCAACCACCACTCAATACGCCTACTAGTAGTGCGTGTGAACGATCATCGCCAAAGGCATCTGAAAGCATGTTTTTTGCAGATTCAGAGATGGTTAAAGCAACATTAACTATTTCAGGTTTGACCATTTGAACAGGGCTAACAGTATCACAAGTTCCGCAATCCATGTCAGTGCCTCACATTCCATCTCTATGAACCTGCGCTTTGTAGAACTATGCTTTATCAGCAATATCACACTCTATTTCATAATAGCAATCCTTGTTTGAACAGTCTGAACAAACTCTATGGTTGGATATTACAGTAATTCCATGCCTCTCTTGCATTATTCCTGCAATAATACCCTCATCAAGCAAACAAATTATTCCATTTTCTTGCGGATTTCCACCGCAAGCATTGCCGTTTCGCACAGTGATTTTTGAAACGTTATCATCTGAAATTATCAATTCCCCCATGCCCAAGCCTTTCCATTGCTTGGCCAAACGGTCCCAAAACTCATTATCATCTTCAACATCATTGATTTTCATCGCCAATTCGCGACCAATCCTTTTTCCTACCGATTGGAGTAAATCTCCAACATCAATTCCAAGCATGGACAATGCCTGTGATTCTGGGTTGCTTTCGGAACCTATTTTTTGACCACTATTTCTAAGCTCAATAATTGCATTATTTGGATCAAAATTATCACTGATTCCATTAGCCAAACTATCCTTTAGTTTTGCATAAAACGACCCCTCACCTAGTGAGTATTGCAGTGGTTCAGTCATTTCTCCATCAATAATTCTTGCACGTGCAACAGAGTATGATGAGGCCACAGCCCATTGAATTTGCAATAATTCACTTTGGGCTTTCAAGAATTCTGAACTTTCAATTAATAGAGCAGTATCTTCTCTTCCCCTACCAGTAGGATTTTCCTCACTGTAAACAAATTGAATTCCAAATTCATCATCTATGAAGGCGCCTTGTAGCGATAATTCCTCGTGATGTCTAATTTCAATCATCGGCGATAATTCGTCAAAGAATCTAACAGTCTTTTTATCAACACATGCTACTATTTTTATTTCTACGCCACGCTCAACTGCATCATCTAGAACTTTCTGACCGCCGATTCTTAAGAAATGTAATATCCCCCATTTTCCGAGTAATAGCCAAACTTTAGATTCTGCTTCAGCGAGAAGAGATTCAAAGGTAGCCATGATTTGATGCCTATCTTTGATTACAGAGAAAGTAGCCTCATTGACATGACTTTCAACCGACATGAGTGCAATTGCAGGCCCATTTGTCAATTCGTCAAGATGCTCTTCCATACGTTGTAAGTCAATTTTTTGCTTATTTATCAATAATTTGAAAACTTCACTAATTGTATTTCCGGCAAATCTCATTGGTTTGTCCAGTGTTGCTTTAACTAAACCCTGTTCCTGTAATTTTCTTAGAGAATTATATGCATCCATTCTTGAAAGCCCAATTCTTTTTCCTACTTCACTGGCTTTTGAAGGTGGGTTAGAGGCCAAATCAACAACGATTTGAGCTTGCTTTATCTCTAATCCCGACTCTTCGAGTCGTAGCAGAATAGACGTCATGTCGTCTCCGGGCATGATACATGTCCAATGCTCCTACTTTTTCAACCCATTCAATGGGAAAAAATCAAGATTTCTTCTTAATTTTTCTAATACGTTCTTTGTCTAAGATAGTACAACGTCTGATTTGATCTTTCGCTCTCTTCGCTTCAGAAGTGGACAATCCGCGTGGAATTGATTGCTCAAAACACTTGATAGCATCTGGATATCTCTCCATTTCTGCATAGGCAGTACCCATGTTATACAATGTCTGACCTCTAACTTCTGTAGGGCGAATTAGCATTGCTTGGTGATATGCTTCCACACATTTTGGGTATTCCTCCATGTAATAGAATGAGTTTCCTCGACCATTGAGAATTCTAATTACCATCTCATCATCATCCTTGAATGATGGCAATGCTCTATCAAAGCAGGTTAATGCTTCGCGATATTTCCCGTCTTCAATCAACTGGACACCCTTATTGTACCATGCAATATCCTGATTTGCGACAGATTTCGACGTAGTTTCTCCAACCACATTGATTGATGCTGCATGAGTAGCGTCAAGTGCAGCTTTTGCTAAATCAATTTGAGGCTTTTCTTCTACGTCTGCATTAAACGGTCTTGGCTCAATAGGAGACATCAATAGGTCATTTGCTTGATTAGTAATCTCGTCATCGACAGGTTCTGCAGCAACATTTTGGGCGACTGGTATAAGCAAAATATTGGCTGGGCTTTCAACAATCACTTCTGCCTGCTGCTCAGGTTCCATTGTAGTTACTTGTTGAGAGATTTCTTCTAGTGCTTGTGGGCTTTCAACAACAACTTCAGATTGCTCTGATGCCTCCGGAGTTTGTTCAACAATAGCAGGTGCTACACCATTTTCAATCTCATTTGCTTTCGCATGACATTTTTGTGCAGTTGCAAGATCTCCTGCCTCTTCTAATGAGCGTGCTAAACCTCTCCAATTAGCAGAAACCTCTCCATCGTTTTTGATCAATGCTTTCCAAGTTGTTACTGCCTTATGGTGGTCTGAAATGGCAGTATATGCTCTTGCGTGCAATGTTGTTGTACCATCTCCCATTAGTCCTAAAGCCTCCTGTGCAAGTTCAGGACCAACAGGCAGTGTCGGCGGTAATCCTTGAGTGGACTCTAGAACATTTGCCTCACCTTCTGCGATTTCGATTAGGACCTCAGCCATCTCAGTAACTCTCGTATCGGTAGAATCAATATTTGCAACAATTCTAGTTGCGAAAAGATATGCTTCCACATCACTCAATTGCTTTGCTAAATCACTAAGTTTGCTAGCCGCTTTTTGATAATCTGGTTGCGCTTCAAGTGCTTTTTGATAACATGATTTTGCATCAGTAAAGTGCTCCCCACGCTGATAAATTGAACCTAAGTTAAACCAACCGTTTGAGTTAGAAGGATCAATTGATTGAGCATGGTTGATGGCAGCAATAGCGTGAGTGTCCAAGTCAAGTCTCGCCATTGCACCACCAGCAACTCTCCATGCATTTGCATGCTCAGCTGCAACAGTCTTTAGATGAGGCTTGAGTAAAGCCAACCCACCCGCAGCATCACCAGAACGAATTAATTCTGTTGCTTCTTCAACAAGAGCATCAATATCTACCAAAGGTTGTGAAACAACTTCTTCTACAATCACTTCTTCTTGAGGTTCAGTAATCACTTCAACCGGTTGTGAGGTCTCAATTGGTTTCGCCTCTAATCTAACTAATACTTCTTCAGTTGCTGCGACAACAGTAGCAGCAGATTTCAATTCAGAATAGTCAAGGTGAGAATTACTATCATGGTCATGATAAACAGCTTCTTGCAGTACTGCTTCCATATCATCTATGCCAACTTCATCCATTGCGGCAACTACTGTTGCTTCATCGTAGGAATGTGTTTCTGCTACAATTCTTGGTATTTCTGCAATAGGTATGCTTGCTTCTGCATTTTTGCATCTATTAGAAATCTCTACTAAGGCAGGGTGTCCTGGATAGAACACAAGTGCTTTTTGAGAGACTTCATATGCAGAAACCAAATCACCCATTCTTTCTAAAATACTGGCTAAATTTGCAGTAGCAGGAGCATGGTCGGGATTTAGATCAAGGCAAATTTGGAATGCTTGTTTTGCACCTCTAGCATCCTTTTGTGCTTCCAATAATACTCCACGATTAAACCATGCCATATCACACGAAGGGTCAAGTGCAATTGCCTTGTTAAAAGCAGCAAGAGCACCTTTAGCATCGGATTTACGAGAACGTTCTTCACCAACATTAAGCAAAACACGAACCATTTCTTCGCTATCATCAACTTCATCTAATTCTGGAAAAATATCTGCCGGTATCGACGAACTCTCAATTACAGACTCTTCTTCAACAGTCTCACCATCGGTGCTGTTTTCTTTTTCTTCTTCAATAGCAACAGGAGTTTCTTCAAGCATACTTCCCAGGCCAGCAGAACGCATTGCTGAAGCCATAGAAGACATTACTGAATCAGTTACATCAGAACTAGATTGAGTTGAATTATTTTGAACCAAATTTTCCTCGTCACCCTCTGCCATAACAGTCACCATTCACAAGGGACGACCTAATGCGGATAAGAGTTCCTTCTATTTGGGCCTAGAAAATTTATCAATAAATCAATAATATTGTGGTAAATGACATTAACTTTACCCTCTTAGGACGGGTTGAGAAAGAGGGAGGTGTTAGAGATGTCCAAAGAAACTCCCCGCTTTAATGATGAATTTGGTTCAACATATTTACTGGTATCACCAGGAACATATGTCATGGGTAATTCTTCAAATAAATCTCTGCGTAGAGAATTGCCAAATCACCAAGTAATCATTGAAAATCCATTTTTTCTGGGTCAAATGCAGGTGACGCAAGTCCATTGGCAATCGGTAATGGGCGATAATCCTGCAAAATTCTGTGAGGGTTGGTCAGCAGGATTACGTCCTGTTGAAAGTGTTTCATGGGATGATGCTCAGATTTTTATCGCTAGATTAAATGCAGAACACAATAATTCTCCAAGATTGGGTTTACGGGGTAGTTGGAGATTACCTAGTGAATCTGAATGGGAATATGCGGCTCGTGCAGGCACATCTTCCCGTTGGTCTTTTGGTGATAAGGATTCAGATTTGGATGAGTATGGCTGGCATGCAGGTAATTCAGGTGCATCTACAAGAGAAGTAGGTCAGAAAAGGGCGAATCCATGGGGCTTCCATGATCTCCATGGAAATGTTAGTGAATGGTGTATTGATGATTGGTGCATAAATTATAACGATGCTCCAAGTGATCAAAGTGCGATGAAAATAAATGATGAAAGTCACAGAGTACATCGTGGTGGTAATTGGTTTACAGAAAGTGATTCAACACGCTGTTCAGCTCGTGGTTCTTCGCAGAAAGATATCGCTAAGGATGGAATTGGAATTCGACTGGTTTGGCAACCAGATTGAGCATATATTTCATTAACTTTGATTTAGAGCAATTATCATGGCAACTCTATATCATAATCCTAGGTGCTCAAAATCCCGTCAAGGACTTGAATTATGTATTACCTCTAAAGTCAATGTTGAAGTAGTTAATTATCTAAAAACGAATATAGCAAAAAGTGAACTTGAAGGTATTATTTCCAGACTTAATGGCTGTGTTTCCGGATTAATTAGGAATGGAGATGCTGTATTCAAGCAATCAAAGCATTCGAACTTGGATATTACAGATGAAAAGAATGTGCTTACCATTCTTCTTGAATTACCGCAAGTAATGCAAAGACCACTATTAGATGATGGAAATAGGGTGATTATCGGAAGGCCACCTGAAGATTTTTGTGAAATATTAAATTAATACTCTTCCCCTTCTAATAACGAAATATCAATGTTTAATCGCTCATCGGCATCATCAAGATTCTGTCCTGCAGGAGTTATCCCTGGACCAATATTCCATTTCCCTTCCAGTGGTTCATCAAGTACAAGCATCAAATTATTAGCAATCAATGACGCTATTCCAAGTGTGGTCCTATTTACTACTGGTGCGATTTCTTCATGGTATGTTGAATCCAGTTGTTGACAAATTTCTTGAAAAGTTCTTGTTCCATCACTTAATTCCCAAAGCAAACTATTCATTTTGTCAAGCGGCCTTCGTAATTCCTTAGGAGCTCTCAATATTTTTGCAAAGATAGATTCAATTCGTTTGAATTTCTTTTCAATCCTAATTACAATTTTTCTTCCACTGATGCCTACACCTTCAGGATGAGGTCCAATTTCACCATAACGACCCCACCAAACCGGTAGACGGCATGGGTATTTTTCCGAGTAGGAACTTTTTGATGTGTCAACAATCTCGTTCATACTAATCACTCAAAATTCTGCCAATGTCCAGCCCAGTAGACTAATCATAGCAATAATACCTGTGAATGCAACAAGTTTAGTCAACTCATCTTTAGATGTAAAATTACGTAGATACCAAGTGGTTACTCCGCAAATTGAAACGATGAACAACAACCCATACCAGAGAGGAGGATATGTTGGCATAAACATCTCCAACATTCGTTACCATTTTGCTTTATCTAAAGAGTTCCATCCAAATACTGCTGACCATAATGATTCCACTGTTCCATTGTCCATCCCACAGGTAATCCTGATTCAGGTAGTGGAGGCGCAATAGGTGCCTGTGCTATGGTTTGAACTTCCATTGTAGTAGTAACAAAAGCGTCATTTTGTGGGGGGCCAGTAGGTGCATTGGATGGTTGATCAGTATGGCTAATTTGTGTAGTTGTTACTACTGCTTGTTGGGTAACTGGTGGTCCGCTAATTTGAGAAATAGGTGGGCCTGAAGTCACCGGAATTGCAATTTCTTCCTTTCCTTCCACTTCAACCTCATCATCTTCTACAGTCCGTTTCTTAATCAACACAGCAACTAGTGCAATAAATACCAATATTGCAAGACCACCTGCGACCATCAACTCAAGACTAACTGCAAATGAATCATCGATTTTTTCATTGAAAAATATTGATTGTTTATCATGCCATGTCAACGCACCATCTTGACTGCTGACAGTAATTTCTACCTGACCCTCAAGCGCTCCTGAAAGTCTGTGAATATCACAGGAAACAAATTTTTCCTGCGCATCGATATGTCCGGCCATAGTATCAACAGGGTATCCACTCTCATTCATCAGGATTCCAAGGCATACAACTTGCCAACCTTCTGGAACTTTACTACTAATGATATAATTCTCATTCATTGTAGATGTACTTGTTACATTTATCCACAGAGGTACTGCAACACCAAACTCATTTGATTCATTACTGATTGGACTTGAGGTAGTGGTCATTGAACGCCTCGAATCAACCAAGATCATTGCATCAAGTTCCAATTCATATGGAAGCAATTCAGCATCCAACCCTCCACTAACCTCGAACCTTACGATAATTCTTGTATTGAGTGGTATATCATCTGGAATAATCATATCAACGGACAGAATAGTTTCCTCTCCACCCTTTAGTGTAATCACTGACCATTCATCTACTGGAAGTGCTCCACCATTTGAGCCAACTGAAAAGAAACCAACAATTCCAGGTGCTGGAGGGGAGGATGAAATAATTGCGCGTACGGAAATCTGATTATCCACTGCATTTCCTATATTTTGAATAGTGAGATTTGCAGATGCAGTAGAGCCAGCCATTGCACTCGCTTGACTAGAATAATTGGTAATTTGAGGTTGTCTGTGCGACGCAGTGATAGCGTTTATTTCAATAATATTGTTCAGAGGGTTTACATCAATACCTTCGGAAAATAATGATGCTGTGACTTCTATTGAATGCAATATTCCAGCTGTTTCAGTCATTGAAATCAATATCCAAACTTCTACAACTTTTACATCTTGTAAATCGTATGAAGCTGATAATTCAATTGGTCCCGTATGATCTTGGTCAGCAACTCTAATCCACCACTGCCATGTTTCGGGTAGATTAGGTAAATTGATTAGCGCATTAGTTGGACCATTACCATCATTTTCAATTTCAATTTCAATTTTATTTGCAACACCTGGGGTCAATTTTGTTGGTGAATTAATTAATCTAATACTGATATCTTCTATTGCTTCAACTTCTAATTCGTTGAACTCTGAACCCATAAATACCATTCCGCTTCTTGTGGAGGTAATAATCGGAGTAATCGTAGGTCCATTATCGCCAGCCTGTGCATTGTTTGGTGCCGTAACTTCAATTGTAAAGGTCGTTGAACCTCCAGAATTAATCACTGCATTTGGCCTAGTTGGTTGCTCAACAACCCATAATAGTCCACCGCTAGATTGAACTGACATTTCAAAAATATCCTGTCTTGTAGCATGATTTGTAATTGTAAACGAAATTGTTTTGGTTTCTCCTGCAACTACAATCCAATCGCTTGATTGTGAATTGGTTGCTTCCACACTCGCATTTGAAATCATTGATGCCGAAATATCAATCTCAATTTCATGAAATCTTCTTGAATCATTTTGAGAAGTAGCAGTCAATTTGAATGATGAAATGGTATCTGGGGCGCAATCATTTGGTAATGACATTGTCAAAAATATCTGCACTGGAGTATCAGGTCGAACCAAAATACTGCTCGCCTGTGTCCATTCTAATCCAACTTGCCATCCACTCGTAAGCGTTGACTGGTCAATTGTTAAATCAAAAACATCCGTTGCTGCGCCGATATTTTCAACGAGTGCAGAAAATGTACAGGTATTTCCTGGAGGGCAACTTGGACGTTGTTCAGGTCCAGTGATCAACGGAATTCTATCTGCTAATACTTGAAATTGAACTGGCAACGTTGTATTGACATCATTGTAATATGCGGAATAGGCTTTGAAAGTCATTTGTGTAAATCCAGTAGTCTCATTCTCATCTGGCATTATTTTCAAATCTATTTGCTTCGATTCACCAGGGTATAATGTCACTCCAGTTTGTGGATTTAAAGCAATACCATTTGTATGTGAATAATATACTTGCCAATCATTTGGTAAACCAATTACTGATGGAATAAATGAATCAGTAATATTCCCATCATTTGATACTTCAACTCTTACCGACCCCCAATCACCTGGTAGTGAACCAGTTGTAGAAACTCCAGTAGAACTCAAACTGTATTCCGAAGGCTTCACTTTTTGATCATATAATATTACCAAATCATCTAACCAATAGCCAATATCTACACCCGAAGAATCACTAAAAAATTCAAACTTAAATTGTGATTGTGAGTGAAAATCAGCTTGTGGAACAGGTATTAGTGGTGAGGAAAATCCTTTATTACTAACTGAAAAGGTTTGCCAATTGCTACCATCATTGAAGTTGTTATCGATTGTGTTGCTAATAGTTCCCAATTCATTCCAACCACCTGCGGTATTCTTAGAATACATTTTCATATGATCGTTAGTTGCTGCACTACCAGTATAGAAGAACGTCATTCCATTGGTTCTAAGTGGATTTTCAACAGCATCTGACATATCGACAGCAGGCGTGATCAGAGAAGTTTGCATTCCATTGTTATATGTTGCACTTGCGCCAGCACCAACATGGCATGCTTTACCTTTGGACAGTGCAGCATCTGAATTAGAAGACCACAAATTTCCAACAGTCCATGATGTCAATACATCACAATTGTAGTATTGGTGCCCTACGGCAAAACCTTTCAACCATACATCGTTATTCGGGTTATCATCAACAATTGAGGATGTTGCGGTAATCATGATTGTGTGATTACCTGAATATGTTGGAGTAAATTGATGTTTAATGCTATTTGAGGAACCACCGTTTATCGATGCCATCTGAATAGTGTCATTTACAATTTCAAATTGAGTGTATTCATTGTGTAATAATTTAACTGTGACATCTATGGTTCCTGAAGGATTTGTGCCAATATTTTCAATGACAATATCTGCACTAATGGGTACATTTACCATTGCATCTATTACATACAATTCAAATGGTTTGTTAAATCCCAATATTGGGAAATTGGAAGAAAACATTCGGTATTTGCCCTCATCAACGGAATTGGCATAACTATAGGATGAATTTGTAATCGTAACATCAACACCAGTTGCACGTGCAGAAGTACTATCAATTCTATCATTTCCTAAACTAGAATTTTCTAGAGAAACGTTTGAGGACAATAAAATCATCAAAACGAAAATCAGTGGTAATTGCTTCATGCCCCTCATGTAGGCACAATGATTCAATCTATATGAGAGCAGTGACGATAATTCAATAGCATTTTGAATTGAATGTTTTGGATAAATTAATTCGTATTGATGGATTTTTCATCATTTTCTTGCTGCTGTATTAGTTTTAAATTATCTCTTTTTTCTTTAGCCCTAGCGGCGAAAAATATCGTAAACGATGGGATTAGTATTACTGCAAAACAACCGACAACAGAGGCAAGCGCCCACAAAAATTCAGTCGCAGCGTCAACAGAAAATACAGCGATGGAATCAAATTCTTCGTTAACGCTTGTCAATATAATACTCGGGTCGGTGCTTCTATTTCCCTGTTCAATAATTTCAACCCTCACAATAGAAGGTGAATGTAAATATTCAATTTCTGCCCTCGCTTTATCTTCAGCTATACCAATATTTTCGCCATAGACTGACCCATTATTTCTTCTAGCGGGATCTAATGCAGTAAGAGCAATGATTGTAACATCTTCACCATTGTCCGATAACATTTGGTGAGTAACATTTTGCTGACACAGCTCTGAGCATGAAAAATCCCTAGCGTCGGCTATCCCCAGTAAGTGATGGCTGAATAAACCTGCACCATTTGATAATTTCACAATAGCGCCATCTGATAACTCCATCGCAGTCAAATTTACCCATGTCAAATTTTGGCCATCAAGTGCAAATTCCCAAGCCCAAGTAGTAGTATTATCATCTTCAACATACAAGTGCTGAGGCTCAAGTCCCTGCATTTCTGTAGCAGTTGCTTCAGTCTCATAAATGTAGTATGAAGGGGCTATTGTTGCGCCATAAACAGCATATGATAGTAAAAAAATAAGTGTAAATGAAAGACCTAATAGCGTCCTAAGAAGGTTTGGATTTTGGGCCAACGCTTTCTTCATCATGCAGGGCGAAAAGAACCCACTTCATCAACACTTGCACCAACAAAAATGCACACCAATTCAAGCAACGGATGGCCAATCAGTACCCCACTCTTACCCGTTTCCTTGATATAGGGGAGATAAGTCGGCGAATTGCTTGGTGTCCAGTCATGACCACGTTCTATGATATCCCCGCTGAACTCCTTATCCCAGCTCTTGCTGAAAGAATAGCTGCAACCGACGGAATTGACACCCCTGATTGGGCTGGATTCGTCAAGACTGCAGTTTCTCGTGAGCGTCCTCCTTCTCAAGAAAACTGGTGGTTCCTTAGAACTGCAGCACTTCTTAGAAAGGTTGCACGAGAAGGCCCTATCGGCGTCACACATCTTTCACAAGCATATGGCGGAATCAAGGATAATGGTGTAATGCCTAACACTCCTGGTGTAGCCGGCCGCCATATTATTCGTACTTCTCTTCAACAACTTGAATCTGCAGGATTAGTAGAAAAAGTTCCTACAAAGACAGTTGATACTGAAGAAGGTGAAGTTCAACTCTATGCAGGCCGCCGAGTTACCAGTGCTGGCCAAAAGATGCTAAACGAAATTGCTCATGATTGCAGATCTGCTGCTAATGAACAATTCCCAGGCCTAGATAAGTACTGAAGGAAGTGAAGTGGTGAGTATAATGGCGTCAACTCAAGATAATGAGTTGTCATTGTTAAGAGAGCAACGCCGCTTAGAGTTACAAAAACAACTTCAGCAACAAGCATCAGCTCAAGCAGATGCGGAGATAAAGGCGCATCAAGCACAAGTTGATGAGCAAAATATCAATGCAGCAATCAAATCAATTCTTTCTCCTGAAGCACGTTCACGCTTAGCCACTATTGCAATGGCTACTCCACAGCGTGCAGAAAGCATCAAAATAGCCTTGATGAAGATGAATCAAGAAGGTCGAATTCAAGGTGTAATTAACGATGAGCAATTCAAACAATTGCTCGTATCACAATCCAAGAGCCGCCATAGTGCGTCCATCCGAAGAATCTGAGAAGGTGCTCGAAATGTCAAGAAATAAGCCAGCCGCAAAAAAAATACGCCTGCTAAAAGCAGGAAAGCAGAATAGACGTGTCCCTGTATGGATCATGTTGAAGACCGACCGAAATACGGTATCTCACCCTAAGAGACACCACTGGAGACGCAGTAAGCTACAACGCTGAGGTGTTATTATGGCTAGAGCAAATCAATCAGAATTAATCGTTCCATTGCGCCATGCATGGAATATTACTAGATACAAGCGTGCTCCACGCGCAATACAAATTATCAAGAATCAAGTAATTCAACACTTGAAGGTAACAGAAGAAGAAGTAGTCTGGATAGACCCGGCAGTAAATGAGTACATTTGGTCTCGTGGAATTGAAAATCCTCCACGTAAGATTAAATTACAAATCACTCGCCACGATGAACCAGATATCCCTATTGAAGTAAAATTATTTGAGGAGTGAATATTATGGGAAATATTAGACCAAGTTTCATAAAAATTAGAGCTATCCGTTTAGTCGAAGAACATGGTGAGAAATTCACTGAAGATTTCGATCACAACAAGTTGATGGTTTCTCAATTAACCGACGTTGAATCCAAGAAACTAAGAAACTGGATTGCAGGATACGTCACACGTTACAGACTACGCCGCACAGATTGAGGTGTTATCAGTGTCGGTGCGCGTTTATTGGAAACGCACACCAGTAAGCGTTCATCATGCTAATAGAGATGTATTGGAGTCACTAATCCTTTATCTTAGAAATGTTCACGGTATTCGTAAACGATCTGTAGTGATGCCTGATAGAGAAGAAGGTGGATTCTTATTTTTCATTTATCAGCCATGTGACCCACGTTGGATAATAATGTGGGAGGGATCCTATCAAGAGGAGGAATGAATATGGGCGATAGGATTGATTTACCTCTACCAAAAAGTGAATACCAACTCGAAGTAATATTGGTTGGAGCAACACATCCAGGCAATTTAGGTGCAGTATGTAGAACCATGCTAAATCATGGTTTCTGTAACTTGAGATTAGTGAATCCACTTTGTTCTCCCGATGACATTGAAGCTAGAAAAAGAGCAAAACATGCTGGGTCAATATTAGAAAATTCTCAGACATATGAATCACTGATTGAGGCTACTGGAGATGTATCATTAGTAATTGGAACATCAGGAAAAAGAGAAAAGGGCAAGAAAACATATTTCAGACATTTTCTATTTCCTTGGGAAGTAGCAGATAAACTGTCTACCTTTACTGGAAAAGTTGCAATAATATTTGGTGAAGAAGGTAAGGGTTTATCCACTGAAGATTTAGAATATTGTGATTTTTTACTAACACTACCAACTTGGGAGGGTTATCCTATTGCTAATCTAAGTCATGCAGTCAATAGTGTGCTATACGAGTTGCATAGAAGTCGTGTAATCAACAATCAAGGTAGTGACACTGCACTGCCTAGTTTGGTCCCACTAGAAAGAAATATCAATCCACAACTTAGAGAGAAATTAAATCAAGCAATTACTGAAATGGCAGAATCGCTTTCAGGTGTAGAAGAACATACTCTTAGTTTTCAGCACACTTTACAGCGTTCACTAATGCGTAGTATGCTTACCAATGATGAAGCAACTAGAATCCTCGGAGGATTAGTTGAGGCTACTACTGCTATTCAGCACCTAAAGGGTGATGAAAATTGGCAAAGAAAACGCCGCCGCCGTATTGAATAATTATATTCTCCAACTTGCTATACTCTTAGGAGTTTCACGACAATGCATTGCAATTAGTCTAAGGCGATTTCCATATGATGTCTTGATATGAGGCTCAACCTGTTCAAATGCCCACTTTGCTAAATTTTCTGCAGTAGGAATGAATGGTACGATTACAGTCCTATGTTCATCTCCCATCACTGAACAAGCAGCGAGACCTTTCTCATCTTTCGAATATACAACAAAAGCGTGATCTATTACATCGTGTACATATTCTGTAAGAATTGCCGAAACATCTGAAAAATCGATTAACATACCTTCTTCAGAAACACCACTTTCAGTAACAATATCACCTTCTATTTCAACCTCAAAACGGTATCTATGTCCATGCATATGTCGGCATTTACTTTTGTGATTTGGAACTCTATGTCCTGTATCAGTTTCAATATATCTTCTAATTATGGTCGTCATTATTATCTCTCCTCAAAATCAATCGATGCTGAATTAATACAATATCTTTCACCACCAAATTGAACCGGCCCATCGTTGAAAACATGGCCAAGGTGTGCATCACACTTACTGCATCTGACTTCAGTGCGAACTCTTCCGTGTGAATTATCTTCTAATCTATTGATTATTGCATCATCATCTTCGCTATGGAATGAAGGCCATCCACAACCTGAATCAAACTTCATTTCTGAATAAAAGAGAATATGTCCACAACACAAACAGGTATACTTTCCTTCTCTTTCCTCATTCCAATACAATCCGCTGAATGCGGCTTCAGTACCACTTTCTCTAGTCACATGATATTGTAATTCTGTTAAGCGTTGTTTGTATTCTTCATCCTTATGATTTCTCTCAATTTCTAGTGCATTTGCTAGCACTTGATTCCATGAATCAACATATTCTACTGGATCAACTTTACCAATCGCATGAAATGCCAATATTCGTTCAATATCCGCACCACTTGTGCCACTAGCACGACCATTTTCGTCAGGGTCGTAGGAAGTATTTGTGTTACGATATATCGTTGAAAATTCCAATCCTAGTTTGTCTATAGCAATCTCAGCATCTCGAAGTATTGATTCTTTATCACCATCCAAATATGGTAATTTAAATGATACTTTATCGCTATCCCAGTTACCTATGGCAAAAGCATGACTAATCGCTTGATAAAATTCAGGTCGACAATCTGGATAAATTTCGTGGTCGCCACTATGTACGCCTAATGCGATCTCCACCTCACATTTCTCTTTGAGAGCGATAGACAACGCATATCCATAGAGAATAGATGCAAATATTGCATTCCTATTTGGTACAACAGTTGCTTTCATTGCTTCCTCTTCATAATGTCCCTGAGGAACTTCTTCTCCACCGACAATCAGGCTAGAATGGAAAAGGTTCATCGCACTTGACAAATCAATTATTCTATGAGTAACACGATATCCATTATCCTCTAGATAGGAAATATTTTGCTTAGCTCTATCTAATTCTAAACTATGTTTCTGCCCGTACTGATACGATAGGCAATCAACATTATAGCCATCAGCAAGTAACCTCATCAACAAACTTGTTGAATCCATACCACCACTAAATGCCATCACTGCTCTCATTCAACGACCTCCTAATCAATTCCCATCCACTTGTGAGTTTGAAGACTTAATCTCCATTGAGGATTATCTTTGACAACTTTTTCAGTCAAAGCAAAGTTTTTTCCATTCCATGCAACATCTTCTGAGTGAATGTAGCAAGGCTGTAAAAATAGATGTTCAAAACCATCTCTCAATTCATCATACATAGATAGGTCTTGGCCAAGATATACACATTTCAATTCATCTCCAACTCTTTGTCTAATGGCTACATTTGGATATTCTTGGTCCTTTGGAGAGATAGTAATCCAGTCAAGTAGTCCTTCGGGAATCTCAATAGTCCCATTACTTTCACATGATAATTCATAACCACGGGCTTTGAATAATCTGTGAAGTGGCCATAAATCATTCAACATTGGTTCACCTCCAGTAAAAATGATCCTTTTACAGTCAAATTTTAACACTTCACCCAAAATATCAATTGCAGTCATAGTAGTGAAAGTTTCGAAATCAGTATCACACCATTCACATTGCAAATTACATTTTCCAAAGCGAACAAAAACATGAGGAATCCCACACTTTGCCCCCTCTCCTTGAATTGAGTGGAATATTTCAACAATTTTGTACTCAGTGGCAAGGTCAGAAGGATTGTCTACGATAGCATTGCCCGCAATGCCACAATTACCGAAGTCGTCATCCAACTATTTCCCCTCCAACAATATTTCACAATGGGCGGTTGTGAATTAATTGCATTAATTCAGCTCTCGCCTCTGCCTTGTCAAAGAATACACCACGCATAGCAGATGTCGTCATTATTGCATTCTGCTTTCCTACTCCACGGCATTGCATACATCCATGAGCAGCCTCAATAATTACAGCACAGCCAAGTGGAGAAAGATGAGTTTCCAAATCATCAGCTACACCCTTAGTAATACGTTCTTGATTTTGTAATCTTCTTCCATGAAGTTCCACAATTCGTGCTAATTTGGAGATGCCCACAATACGTTCTGTAGGGATGTAAGCAACATGCGCTCTACCCTTGAATGGCTGTAAGTGATGTTCACAAGTAGAATGGAACTCAATATCTCTCAACAAAACAATTCCATCATAACCTTCTCCATTGAAAGTTGCCTCTAGAATATTTTCGGCATTTTGGGAATATCCTGCGAATACTTCATCCCATGAATCAATTACTCTACCTGGAGTTTTTATCAAACCCTCTCTATTAGATGTCCCACCTTCAAGGTAATCTAATAATGTCTTTACAGCTGACTCTGCTTCTTGTTTTGATACCATGTCAATCACTCCTTCTGTGTAATTCTACCGTGCCTAGAATCGATTTCATCGAGTTGATCTAATAATTTTCTGCAAGCAGTTCTAACAGCATCTGCCAAACTAACAAATTTTTTATCATCACCCACATGCTTTCGCAAATCTTCAGTCAATTGGCTTGGCATATCCAAGGATATCTTCGGCATGATTTCTCGTCTAGACGATATGCTATAAGTATTACTATAGTATTACTCTAGTATTACCATGGTATTATTAATGGCTAAAATGCTAATATTTTTTAATAATTTACAATCATAAAAGAAGAACTCATCCAATAATATTCAAAACCCGCCTACTATTGCACTGTTTGATGGGTACTGAAATTGCGCAACTGATGGAATTACTTTTTGATATTAGAAAGAATTCTGGAATTTGTGAAACACCTGGTTTAAATGATGAAGAAGTAATCAAATTTATTTCCCTAGATAGTAATCTTTCGCGTGCAATTAGGGAGGCCCACATCTGTCATTTGAGCCTAAGAGAGGAATTTGATTTAGAACTCTTGATGTCACCTGAGATTGAGTTAATTACTAAACTTCAAAGCGGCTATGTCAATTTTTACAATCCTGCAACAGTTAATCCATACATTGCTATTGCGGCTAGAGGTCCATGGGTCATTTCATCACACGGAGCAGTATTACACGATAATGGCGGATATGGAATGTTAGGTGGTGGGCATGGACCTGATGAAATAATAGAGGCTATGTCACAAAATTGGGTAATGGCTAATGTCATGACTCCTTCATTTTCTCAACAAAGACTGACAGATCGCTTGAAGAAAGAATTAGGACATAGTCGGGGAAGTTGTCCATTTGATAGGTTCATTTGTATGAACAGTGGTTCAGAAGCAGTCACTGTCTCATTAAGAATTTCCGATGCCAACGCAAATACAATGACTGGACCAGGTGGAAGGTATGAAGGAAAAGCCATCAAATTGGTCGCGATTGAGCAAGCATTCCATGGCCGCACAGGTCGACCTGCACAAATTTCTCATTCATGTAAACCAAACTATGACAAAAATTTAGCATCATTTAGAGATAGAGATAATTTATATCTTGTTCCACCAAATGATATTGAAGCATTGAGGAAGGTATTTTCAGATGCAGAAGCAAATGGAGAATTTATTGAATTGATGGCGATAGAACCAGTACAAGGTGAAGGTAACCCAGGTCAGTGTGTGGAACGTGCATTCTATGATGAGGCTAGAAGATTAACTTTGGAACACGGTTCGCTATTGCTCGTTGACTCAATACAGGCAGGATTGAGGGGGCAAGGTTGCTTGTCAATAGTCGACTATCAGGGATTCCAAGATTGCCTAGCTCCTGATTTGGAGACATGGTCAAAGGCTATGAATGCGGGACAATATCCTCTTTCAGTACTTGGAATGAATGAAAGAGCATCATCACTGTATGTTTCTGGAATCTATGGTAATACTATGACAACTAACCCAAGAGCTCTAGAAACAGCAGTTGCAGTTCTTGACCGTATCACACCTGAATTACGTCAAAATATTAGAGTTAAAGGTGTAGAATTTGTTGATAAATTAAACATACTTGCGGAAGAATTCCCTGAATACATTACTTTGGTTCAAGGTACAGGACTATTGTGTAGTGCTGAGTTAAGGCCAGATATTTTACCTGTAGTTGGGTTTGATGCAGTTGAGCCTTGGTGCCGACGTCGAGGATTGGGAGTTATACATGGGGGAAAAAATGCATTGAGATTTACACCTCACTTTGCTATTACTTCAGAAGAAATTGATCTAATTATTAGCATTGTTAGAGAATCAATTATTCATTTTACTTCTTGATTAACTAAGAGAAGTAACGATATCTTCTCTCTTGAATTGCATGGAGGCGTATTTTGCAGCCATAATTGCATAGAATATTGAAGTGCCTACCCAAATAATAATGTGGCCTGTAATGATTCTATTCATCAATAATTCTCTAAGTGCGAGCAAGACATTAACAACTGGAATTGCAAACCAGAAAGACTCTATTCCATCTAAATTGATGACCTGTGTGAATAGGGCAGGGAATATGATTAGCATTATTGCTGGTCCTAAGATACTTCCAGCCTCCTTTACACTATGCGAGCGCATTGCAAGTGCTAATTCAATAGCGACTACCATCACCGCAAATAGCATGATTGCACCAATTATTAGCAAAATTGTTACTGGTGACAATTCTGGAACACCAAGAATACTTGAACTTGCAAGATACCCAATTGCAAAGAGTAGGCCAAAAATCTGCAGCAATACCCCCACTCCAGTAATTGTAGCCACTGCTAACCATTTTCCGAATAATAGTTCTAGGCGAGTACAGGGTAGGCTCAATAGCGCTTCCAAGGTACCTCTCTCCCTCTCACCAGCAGTCATATCAATCGATGGTTGAATTGCGGATGAGAATGTCCAAACTGATAATACCAATGG
>JANXHP010000039.1 GCA_024958795.1 Candidatus Poseidoniaceae archaeon
CTCTGGTGTAACAGGTTGTCGGTACGCTGACTTTTGTACACTCAATGAAAACACATCCAGCGTGCGCACTGCGCACAACCTTCTCACATCAAGGACACTTGAATAGGTTGCTGTCTATACTTCACAATTGATGATGGTATATTTCCACTCAATTTTGTGCTTCAGCCTCTGCTCTTGCTCTTGCATCTTCTTCTGCTGCAACTCTAATTCCTTCCTCAAGATCTACTCTCGAACATAACCAAGAACCTGCAACAATAAGAACAACAATAGACATTATCGCAACTCTACTATCGAATAATGCAACAGAAAGTGCATACAATATTGGTCCGATCATTGCCGCTGCTTTACCAATAAATCCAAAGAAACCAAAGAATTCAGTGGTACGACTTTCTGGAATAAGCATTGTGAACATTGAACGTGCTTGTGCACCTGCTGCACCCATTACCACTCCAACGAATACTCCGAGAATAATCCATTGTAGACTCACTGTAATACCCAACGGTTGCCAGACATTATCTCTCATGGTTTCAGGCCACCAATCCATTGGTCCACCTTGGTCCAACATTGTTGGATGCTGGTCGCCGACTACTGCAATAGTATCCATTGGCCCATCTTCAAAATGAACAGAAAAACGATGTGATGTTTCACTAAACGCACTAGCTGCAAAATCTGATGCTTGGGCAGCGGTCAATGAATCCATATTCAAATAATCAAGATATGCATCTCTAAACGCAGCATCACCTTTTCCAGATTCACTTACCCATCCATCCACACCTCTATCATACAGAGTTGTCAATCTATATTCAGAATCTGCTTCATTCCAATCATATTGGAAATCATATCCTTCATGGTCTTCAGCAGGGTCTAATTCCAGTGGAGCGAAACCTACTGCTGTAATAGCAACTGCACAATATATTGCTAATGCTAAAAGTAATGCGAATTTGGTAGATGTCTTATCAGCTAATCTTCCAAAGGCAATCGACATCGGAATTGCAACGATATTTACTGTTAACAATAATGCAATATTCATGGCCGGATTAATTCTCAACACTGATTCTCCAAATGCACTAGCCATTCCATTGATTGTGTTTACACCATCATAGAACATTAAGTAAGCAAATAGATAAATTGCTAATACTCGGAACTTTTTGATTTCACCCATCGTCTTCTTAATTTCACTAAACGAATATTTTACTGCTTCACCAACACTGTCAAAGGTCATCTCTTTTCCTACAATTTCTGGCTCAGGTGTACTCTTGAACATCTTCAATCCAAAGCCCCACCACCACATGGATGAAGTTACAAAGACTAATGCAAGATTGATATTACTATCGAGAGGGCTTGCAAGAAGTAATCCAAGATGGACTAATAGAAGCAGAGAACCACCCATGAATCCATAGGCATATCCCCATGAAGAAACATGATCCATTGCTCTCTTATCCGCCAAATATGGCATGAATGCATAATAAATTGTATTTCCACCAGCGAAACCTACTGTTCCAATTACATAGGTAAGGGCAAGGAACATGTATCCATTATCGCCAAGGAAGGGAGCAATACCCATTAAAATTGTAAAAATACAACCAACTGCAGTATACCAATATAGTAACTTTTTCTTAATTGGAACTCTATCTGCTATTACACCTAATGCCGGTGCCGATAGCGCTACAAGACCCATGGAAACTGCTAGAATAATTGCGTAAAATGAGTCACCAGTTACATTGAGTCCAAACCATGAACTGCCACCACCAGTCGCTTGATTGAATAAATTGGCCATTAATGCAGGCACTACAACGGTCATTACTGTCAATGCATATGCTTGATTGGCCCAATCATACCAATACCAGCCTCTTAGAGCCGCTTTATCTTCATCGCTCATCGCATCAATCAATTCTTTTGCACTCGTTCCAGTTGCACTATTTGCTTTTGATTCACCCGTTGCCATATCCGCCATGATGACTAATTATTGAGAACGCTTATCAATTAACTGCCGGCCAGTGATTAAAATTAACAAAATTTTGTGCAAAAACCTTAATGCAAGCCTCAACAATAAAATGATAAACCAATCTAGGCAATAATGGGCTAGGCAAACTAGTCCAATGGTGTGGTTAATATGAATCAATTACCAAACTTTGATGGAATAAAATTCGCAGGTA
>JANXHP010000026.1 GCA_024958795.1 Candidatus Poseidoniaceae archaeon
AGGTCAACAAGGCCAGCAAGGTCAACAAGGCCAGCAAGGTCAACAAGGCCAGCAAGGTCAACAAGGCCAGCAAGGTCAACAAGGTCAGCAAGGTCAGCAAGGTCAGCAAGGTCAACAACAAGACAATGGACAAGGTCAACAACAGCAAGGCGGTCAACAAGGCGGCCAGCAAGGAGACCAAACCAGTCAAGACCAAAACGGACAGAACCAGAACGGACAGAACGAGCAGCAACAAGGTCAAACCCAAAACGGTCAACAAGGCCAACAGGGACAACAGACCGACCAACAACAAGGTCAGCAGCTCGACAACCAGGAACAGAATGGTGAAAACGACAACGACGGTGACGGCATCCCTAACGATGTTGACAACGACGATGACAATGACGGCATTCCAGACTCAGTTGATGAATTCCCAATGGATCACGACAACGACGGCATCACCGATGCTGAAGATGACGACGATGACGGAGACGGAATCGATGACCGTGAGGAAGTTGAAGACGGCGACCCTAACACCAACATCTATGACCATGACAACGACGGAATTTCCGACGCTGTTGACTTAGATCGCGACAATGATGGAATAGACAACTACAATGACTGGGAAGATGTCAATATGAATGGACAAAAGGATGCTGGTGAAGACCGCTCCCGCGACCATGATAATGATGGCATGGATGACGGTGTTGACGACGATGACGACAACGACGATATTCTCGACGTTGACGAAGCTGATGGCGCAACCGGTACATACCGCTACGACCACGACAACGACGGCATTTGGGACCTTTCAGACAATGATGACGACAACGACGGATTATCCGACTGGTTCGAAGTCAATGACGGAAACTCCCTAACTGGTCAATTCGATCATGATAACGACGGCTTGCAAGACAACGAAGATGACGACGACGATAACGACGGCATCCTAGATTCCTTAGAAGCTTGAGTTTAATCTGTTAAACAAATCAATATCATCAATATCTGCGGATATTGAATAGTCGGACTACTGAGGGCTGAGGTCCTCAGTAGTCCCCTTCTTTTCTTAAGTACCAATAATTGAGCATTTGTTAATTTTTGAAATATCGAAATTATTCTCGCAGATGATACGCGAATGGTATCATGATACACAAGTGCACGACCGCGCCATTCTCTTCAAATAGGGTATCTCGGTCACGAGATAATTCCGAGGTGGCAATATGCTCTCAAATACAAAAAACGAAACAATACGCCGACGCCAAATTTTATCGATGTCTTTGACAATTATCTTTTTGATGATTACAAGTCCATTGCTAGCATTAATACAACCTGATTCTTTTGAACAAGGGGAAAATGATTCAGTATTTGTCAAGGGGCAACTCATTGGACAAGCACCTGCACAATCCACAGATCAAGGTGGCCAGGGTGGTTGGACTGGAAATCAAGAATATATCAGTCCCGATGGACATCCTGCACTAAGCGACCTCATGTGGAATGATGCTGGAATCTCATCTGGAATAATATTAGATATTTCTGCCTTGGAATCAGTAATACCATCTTATTCTACATTCTTGGAAGAATCAAATAAAGAAGATCACGACAATGATGGAATAAATGACCTCGATGATTTAGATGATGACAATGATGGAATATACGATTTGTTAGAGCGTTTTGATGGATGTTATGGAACAGACCCATACGACCACGATAACGATGGAATTCTCGATCACTTAGATTGGGATGATGACAATGATGGAATAATCGAAGGTCCTCTTGATTATACAGCTCTTGAAGGACTAGGCTTAGACCCAAGAAATGTATCAACTGACCGTTATCTTGACTCTTCTATTATCCACCCTTGGACAGGACAACCTGTTGGAGCATTCTATCTCGCAGATCAAAACCCATTTGACCACGATAACGATGGCGTTCCCGATGAGGATAGCGACGGTTCAGGTGCGGGTAGTTATGACGAAGATGACGATAACGATGCGCGAATAGACCAATTCAAGTGGCCTTGTGATTTAGACAATGACGGGACTCAAGATTATTTCGATGACGATGATGACAATGATGGTGTCATAGATGTTGAAGATTCACATCCTTACGACTCATCAATAACTACATCTCACACTCAAGCTGGTAATATGTACGAAGCATATCGTACATGGACTTTCAATGAATACAGAACATACTCTGGTGGAGTTGACTATCTTGTATATGAAGCAGCACGCGTTGCAGCAGCAGGAACACACGGAGTAACTTCTGGTTTCGGTGCAGAGGGTGCAGAGGGTACACCAGCATTTACAACAATTGTTGATGGTGACTTGGATTTAGATGGAATACCTAACTTCCTTGACCCTGACAATGATAATGACGGAACTCCAGATAGTGCAGATAACGATGATGACAACGATGGAATTCTTGATATGACAGACCCAGATGATGACAATGATGGTATCCAAGATGTTTGTACTAACATTGACATTAATGGCGATGGTTTGAATGATTATACTATGAGCAATCTATCTGCGCCATTCCAAACACCTGGTGCAGATACAGACTCAATTCCTGGAATTGACTGTGAAATAGATTATGATTATGACCAAGATGATGACCGTCTGAGATTCCTTGACCAGAACTACAATGCTGTTCCAGATTGGTTGGACCCAGACATGGGTGGTAGCACTTCTCCAGATAACCCTAGCAACATATTGGTTAGTGGAGATGCAACTAATTTCGAATATGACTTAGATGATGACCAAGTGCAAAACGAGAACGATTCATTCCCATTGGACAAGACCTCTGATGTAGCAACATGGAATTGCCCTACTATTGCAAATCCTAACCCGGTATCTCCTGACCCACGCTGTATTTCACGTCGTGCTTCACATTCACAATTCAATGATTGGGATGGAGATGGCATTAACAACTGGGAAGATGTTGATGATGATGGTGATGGAATTTTGGATGTATTAGACATCGATTGGGATTGTGATTTAGATAATGATGCTGATTTGCACACGATCAATGGTGCGTTATATCGTGATGATGGACCTAATTCAGTTGATTCCGATATTGATGGAGATGGACTTGAGAATGGCATTGATTGGGATGATGACAATGATGGAATTTCAGATTTGTATGACCCTGATGATGGAAACTGTGGTGTTCTAGACCACGACATGGGTGACAATTTCGCTAGACCATATTATCCAGTAGATGATGGTGGTGCTTTGGACGGAAGTGCAGATTCACAAACATATGCGGGCAACACTAGTGACCATTGGAACATGGTTTACATGCACAACCCATTCCAAGATGTAATTCTAAATTACAATGGATATGATGCAACAACCAACCCAGTTACTGGCGGAACAGTACCAGAATTTTACTGGTTTATGTTCGCACGTTGGTCACCATATAATGGTGGAAACGATTGGGACATTGATAGTGATGGAGATTCTCTAATTAACGGACTGGATGTAGATCAAGATGCAGATGGATTACCAGACTGGTGGGACCAAGATGAATCAAATGATGGCATACTCGATACTAATGATATCAGAATGGGTGGATCATTCAATCTGACCAGTTGTGGATGGACTGTTGGCAATCTTGGACAAGGGTTTGTCTGTGGATATGCTTATGCTCTTGCATACCATATGCCATTGAACGGAGTAAATGCTCAAATGGGCTCACCTTACTCCACTCGCCCAGATGCAAACTGGAATGAAGGTGCATTCTCAGGCGGGCCAACTACAGGAAATTGGAGTTGTACGCCTGGTGCAGCTGGTGGATGTTACCACTTTGAATTCAATGGCCAAAAGAGCGCCGCACTTTCAAATGTAGATATGACTAATAACAGAGATTCATTCATCACATGGTTTGGTCTGACAACTGGACTTTGGCAGTGGAACGTTGATGGAATGGGTCCTAAGCATTTGGACGAATTCCCAGATGAACTTGGTGCAGATTTCTTAAAGAATGATGTTGATGGTGATATAGATGGCGATTTCACAAATTCCACAGTTGATTTAGATGATGATTATGATAATGTTTACGACTGGTTTGATGTCGACGATGATAATGATGGAATATGGGATTATTTTGAAGTAGATTCAAATGATGATTTAGATAACGATGTAGGCCAAGAATATGGTGGTGCATTTTTCATCGGAACGAATTGTGAAGACAATGATGATGATGGAAATGATGTAGATGTTGATGAAGATGGATGGTTCCAAGCAGTTTGGGATCAAGGCATAATGTCACAAGGTCTGCGTTCACCAAAGTATTACGACGTTGACAATGACAATGACGGAGTACCTGATGCTGAAGATTGGGATGATGATAATAATGGAATTAGCGATGTCTTACAAGAACAAATGCCAAACTGTTTCTGGGGAGAAGAACAAATGCCATTTGACAATGATAACGATGGAATTGTTGACTGGGCGGATGACGATTGGGATGGCGATGGGCTGACTAACGCTGCAGAACTAGCAGTGAGTCTAACTCAAGCATTTGACCATGACAACGATGGGACTCGTGACGATATTGATTTGGATGATGACCAAGATGGAATGCTTGACGAGGACGAAGTTCTCCTTTGGCCTACTCGCTTTGATCGCAATTCAACTAACCCATGGGATCACGATGACTTTGGTGACGGGGAAGGAATTGCTAACCCACTCGACCCTGGAACTGGTCCTGATGCAGTAGATAATGACGATGACAACGATACTCGAGAGGATCCTGACTTCGATCATTTGGAAAATACTTTCACAGGTGATGCATGTTATGCAGGTGCTGAATCAAGCGACTGGGATCATGACAATGACTGCGTTCTTGATGAGGACGACAAAGCTCCAACATTCATTACGATGAATGTTCCAAATAATCTTTGGATCGATGCTCGCTCTCCATCAATTTTCAGTGGACACGTAGATTGGGTGAATCCGGTTACTGGACAAATGGAGGACGCGGTTTCATTACCAGTACAAGTTACCATTGCATGGACTGCTAATGGCACAAAGGCTATTGAAACAACCAATGTATTGACCGATGTTAGTGGAAACTTCAGTGTTGGACAATTCCTTTATCCTGAAGATTTGACAGTCGGTGACAGTTCAACATATGTGGTGTATGCTGAAGTAACAGAAATGTTCGCATTCAATGGAAACACTTCACAATCTTACAATGTGGGTGTGGAAGCAAACCTAACTGTTGATTATTCTGCATGGGAATATTTCCGCAGTGATGAACAACCATTCTGGCTTGATTTCAAGGCACATTATACAGCAGATTGGGAGCGCGGATTATTCGACAATCGAATCAAGAGTGCACCGATTACATTCTCCATCTATGGAGGATTATTCGGTAACCATACCCATCCAACAAACTTCACTGGATTTGGTGGAGAAGGATATCGAACGGACGCATCTGGATGGGCATCTTTGACGTTTATCCAAGATTTGGGAGTTGCTGGAACTTGGAAGCAAGTTCGTTGGAATTCAACTATGGACAATGGAGTTGGACAAATTCCTGGTGGCTATGAAGAAATCGTTTGGAACCCAACTACCAAAGAACACAACATAGTTGTAGATCATTTGGGAGTTCCAGTAAGATATGATTATACAAATACAAGTTTACCTTCAGGCGACATTGAAATCGTAGCAAGAGTTTCACCTGAATTAGCAAGTGAATGGCCATTCCCTTGGTTACATGGCGATGAGGCATCACCATTCCAAGTTCGTATCATGCATCGCATGAATATCGAAGGTCAGTTGATTGCAAACGGTGTTAACCCAGTATACTATTTCGATTCAACCATCAATAATGGTGATGGTACCTTTGGTAACTGGGCTACCTTATTCCATGCACAGGCTTTGACTGCTGCAGGAATAAACTACCACGATATTGCAAATTACAAACCATACCCTACAAATTGGGATGGAAATCCAGCTACATTACTAGGTGAAGCAGCAAGATTGCGTAATTTCATTTCAGTTAATGCAACTCATTGGGAAATCAATTTAGTCAATGGTGGAGATTCTAACTTACCGCCTTGTGGTGCTGTTGACCCAACAGACCCACAAAGCCCAGTACGTTGTGAAATTGTTCCAGAAATGAATACTGGAGAAGGATTCCAAGTTATTGGTACCGTTACTAACAGAACCAATCACGCTTGGGATGCAGACCCTATTGCTTTGCAGATAGATGTGGATCACAATGGACAGTTTATGGGTGCACAAGAAACAGCATATGCTCAACGACCAATCATGAAGGATGGAGATGCAGCATACGATTACAACTGGTCTTGGTTCAGTCAATACAGTGCAGGAACATATGGTGTCAGAGTTGATTTCACTAATTCAGCATACTACTTTACTGGAAACTCAACAACACTTGCTCACACAGGTGCATACATCAATGTAACAGTTGTTGGTACTACTGACTTCCTAACAACATCTCTACCTCGTCTATATCGTAATACCAACACAACAATTCAAGCTAAATTAGTTGATAATTCGCTACAACCTGTACGCAATGAACCAGTAAATTACACTTGGTCATTTGATGGAAGTGGTGGTGTTAATTACACGGACGACAATGGATTCTTTGAGATTCCATTCAATATTTCAGCGCAAGACGAATTAGGTCAATTTTCTCTGCAATTTGAATACTCAGGAACTCCATTGATGAAGGGTAATACCGCAACACAAGAAGTGTGGGTTGTTTCAAGGACCTACGTTTCAGTGACAACAGCAGATCCCAACCAACGTCAATCAGGAGATCGTTGGGATTTCACTGCACAGGTAGTTGATGACAATAAAACACAGGTGAGGGACGCCGGAGGAGCCGCTCTTGATGGTTCTGAGGCACCAGATGGTGGATTAGTTGATATTATCTTTGAAGGTAAGGCATTCGATGGAATTAATCATCGCCAAGTTGTTGCAACCATTGCACCACAGGCAGGATTGATTTCATTACCAGAACCACAACCAGATGGATCACATCTTTGTTTCTATGATGGTAATGGCGATGGTTTTGCAGACAGAGATGCCAACCAAGACGGCGACTTAGACCGAAATGAGACAATCGGATGTTTGAAATCTAATATCAGTCCATTGAATCCACAATTACTACGTGATGACCCAGAGTCTTTCTTACCAGATGGATTCGGACCGGTCAATGTTATCCTCCGCTTTGAAGAAACTCTTCCAAACGAAGGTTGTGCATCACTAGAAGCATCGTATCTCGGAATACAGGGTGCATGGGACCCATGTGTAAATACACCTGGTAACGATCACTACCGTGTGATAATGACTCACAATGCAAATGGATTCAGCCTAATTGGTAGAACCAATTTAGATATTGATGACCAAATTGTTTACACAAGCGAAATTGACCCTATGACTGGAGAAGTAGTTCCTAAGCCGATGGTTGTCACAGGACAGTTATTGGATGAACTTGGAACAAACTTAACCAACAGAATAATCCGCGTCAATTACGAAATGGTAAATGGACAATCCGGTCCAATTGCTTGTCCTACATCAACAACTGATTCAGAAGGATTCTATGCGATTACTTGTCCTCTAAGCGACGTAATGGCTGGTAAGGCCAAGGTATCTGTTATCTATTCATCATACGATAATAATGATGCGTACCGCTATGAAAATAAGACAGTTCAAGCTGAGTTTGATGTTTTCTCCAACTCTACACTTTCAGTAATGGAAGTTGGACCGTTCAAGTCTAGCGTTGAAAGTTGGATGGCACCTAATGGTAGCACATACCCAGTGCTTTACCTGAAGGAATCATTCCACATCGATGCTAAACTAACACAATCAAATGGCCAATTCGTTGGTGGAAAGTGTTTGAACATCTATCTTGACCCAGAGCAAAACATCCGCCCAATCGCAACAATCCGTACCAATGAATTAGATGGTACGGTAGAATGGTTCAGTGGAGATCCGCTTCAAAATCCGAGTCTAAAGGGCGTGGAAACGACCGGTGGTAAATTGGAAGGATTTAGGGTCCTGAGAGTTGCATTTGAACCTGATTTACGTATTGCAGGTGGTTGTGACAAAGACCCATCTAATGTATTGAATGGATCGAGTATGGATGTCCAAATTTTAGTTCGTTCCCGTGTTGACTTACAAGTCAAGCAAACATGGAGTTATTCAGGTAAAAACGGTATTCCAGAAGGAACTCCGATTATCGGTGAAATAGCACTATTACGAGACCGTCTTGATTTAGCAGTTGAAAATGAAGAAGTTTGGTTTGTACGCCAATTCTTCGCCGATGGTGAATGGGTTAAGGAAGGAGTTAACAAGACCAAGACCAATGAACAAGGTCATGCAAGTTTCGAATGGGCCTTTGATGGAAAGACCTGTAATGGTGTTGACTGTGAAGGTAGATGGAGAATTATCGCATATTACCCAGGTTCTACATATTTCTCCGAATCGCAAGATAATATTACTCACGAGATAAATTGGGCAGAGCCTTCTGATTTCAGTGCAGATTCTTCGCTATTCACTCCGCAAAATATGATGGCATTTGCAATCGTATTAATGGCTGCACTTATTGCAGGATTCATGTATTGGCAACGCGTATTAGAACGTCGTCAAGTACATGCTCTGAAGGGTATTCTAACCGATACAATGATGCAACTTGAGGCGAGCAACGAATATATCGCTGCGATTTTCGATTGTTACAAGAATTTGGTTAAGCACTTTAGAAAGCATGGATTTATGAAGAAGGTTTACGAAACAACGCGTGAATTTGAAACAGCAGTTCGCGCAGCTTTCAGCATGGTTCCAAATGAGCAACTTGACAGCTTCCTAACAATCTTCGAAGAAGCAAGATACTCTGACCACAACATCGGTGCAGAACACCGGGATAAGGCAATGAGCACATTAGGAGCAATTTCTAGATCTCTAACTCTTGCACTTGGTGAAGAAGGAATGGTTGGAAGAAAGGATTTGGTTAATCTATACGATGTTCAAACCAAGGCTGGCGAATTCGTTGCAGCAGATGGTACAATCCAACAAGCAGGAATCGATGACGGCGACGAAAGTACAGGATTCTCAATTTGAATCTAAGTAATCGTTGACATGGTGTGGCGCAATGCGTTGCGCCCACCTAGTCATTGCTTTGTGCTATAGGTGTAGCCGAGATTGTGTTTTGCTGGTTTGATAGATTAATTTGTCATTATATCGCCTTAACATTGAAGGGGCAGTTCCCTTGTGCTTGCAACATGGACGACTGGAAAGGGCTCATTGACCAAGCCATGCAACAAGAGACAAACGACACAATTGGGGCGCACGGAACCTATGGAAAAGCGGTTAGGGCGGCATTAGCACAATCACAAACCCTACTCGGAGATTTAGAAGCAGCACAAATAATTGAATCAATATATGGTGCCTTAGTTGCGTATTCTCAGCAAGTCATGTTACGCATGAAAGCAGAAGACCCAGAAATTGGTGGTGTTGACCATGCATTTAGGGCTGGGCAAGCATATGGAGTCAGTTGTGTATTGAACCATCTAATCGACCAATTAACCGATGTTGCTGGAATAACTGCACTCGATGCACTGGACAGCTTTTCAGATGCATTGCATGAAGAAATAATTATCCAAGGTAGGGCTGCGGGATTAACTGTAGAATTGCTTGATGCTAAAGGCGAGATTTTATTCGAATGATTAGGTGCTATTGGCGCGAACAAATTAAAACTAGTTGCCATTGCTAAACGCCACACTGCGACGCGTAGTACAGCGTTCCCGCGTCGGTGGCTTCTTAATGGGTAGGCGAGACGGCGGGCTGCTTCAACGCATCGAGGGAGTTAAATGAGCAATCCAACAAACAAGACAAATACTCAGTTAGTCGACATGATCGACCAATTGAAGGCACAGTCTCGTGAGACCGGATCCGCTGTTTGGCGAGATGTGGCCATGCGTCTTTCAAAGAGTCGCAAGAACTGGGCCCAACCTAACCTTAGCCGCATAAGTCGCTACGCCCCTGAGGGTGCAACAATCCTCATACCAGGCAAGCTTCTTGGCTCAGGTGAATTGGCCAGTAACCACAATATCGCAGCATACAGTGTGAGTAATGGCGCTCGGGAGAAAATAGAAGCCGCTGGAGGTCGAATAATGACCTACGGTGAGCTGATGAACGAAAACCCAACCGGAAAGGGGGTCGTAATCCTTGGCTGAAACCACCTACGTATTCAACGCAGACGGTCTCATCATGGGACGATTGGCATCTACTGTTGCTGAACTTCTCCTAAAGGCTGCACGCGAAGACCGTGATGACAAAGTTGTCATCATCAATGCAGAGAAAGCAATTGTATCTGGTCGCCCACGCTCCGTACTAAACACATACCATGCAAAGTATGAGTTGAATCACGCACGTAAGGGTCCATACTTCCCACGTATGCCAGATATGATTCTAAAGCGCACAGTCCGTGGAATGCTCCCTTATCAAAAGAAGAGTAGCGGACGCCGTGCACTACGTAATCTACGTGTTGAAATCGGTTGCCCATCTCATCTAGAATCTGACCTTCCTGAAGGCCATGAATCTGGTGATGATAGCAAGATTAGAAGGGCACTACCTGACCGTTTTATTCTCCTTGGAGACATATCCGCAAACCTTGGTGCACCAACCCACCGCTGGACCGGAGGTGAACAATGATGGCAAGTAAGAAAAAGAAGAAGTCAGTTGAATCATCAGGAAAGCGTAAGACCGCAGTTGCCCGTGCAAGCGTTATCGCTGGTAAGGGAAGAGTTCGTGTCAACAGCGCACCTATTGAAATCCTTTCACCATCTCTTGCACGTCGCAAGGCAATGGAACCACTAATCATTGCAGATGCTATGAATCGCTTGAGTAAGGTTGACATTAACATCACCACTGAAGGTGGCGGTATTATGGGACAAACCGATGCAATTCGTACTGCTATTGCCCGTGGACTAGTTCATTACAATGGTGGAGCAGAAGGACTTGACGAAGAACTACGTGATGAATACTTGAGATTTGACCGTAGCTTATTGGTTAACGATCCTCGCCGCAAGGAGGCTAAGCATCAACTTGGTCGCGGTGCTCGTAGAAAGAAGCAGAAGTCGTATCGTTGAGGTGAAAAATTATGATAATTCCAATCCGTTGTTTCAGTTGTGGTGGCTTAATTGCCCACAAGTGGGAAGAGTACAAAGAGAAAGTTACCGCTGGTATCGAAGTTGCTGATGCACTTGACCAAATCGGACTAACCCGTTACTGCTGCCGTAGAATGTATGTTGGACACCACGATTTAATTGAAGAAATCGCACCGTTCAGCACATCTCTTAAGTGAGCAACTCTAACCAAGTATTGCAAATCAATTGTAAGGTCGTAAGACTCGACAAATTAGTACTCTAGTACAAACTCCCACTTTGACGGGAAGCCTTTGGGTTCTTATGGATAATCAACGAGGCATTGACATGGCAAGCGCTCGCGCCCATATGCTCGTCCTGTTGTTACTGGTTGCACCTATGACGTGTTTTGTTACTCCATCCGCTGCAGATAGCGTAATCAATTCAGATACTGAATGGAGTGGAGAAATAACTCTTAGTGGAAATGTAACTGTAGTGAATGGAACGACACTAACTCTTTTACCAGGTACAACAATAGATGCTAAAGAGTATTGGATCTCGGTTGAAGGAACATTATATGCAAACGATGTTTTCTTCAATTCCTCTATTCCATCTCTAACACAAGGCTCCCATGGAGCGGGATTATGGGTTGGAATTGAAGTAGCAAGCAATGGCCATGCAGTTTTACAAAATGTGATTATTGAAAACGCTGAAACAGGTGTTCTTGTTGAAGGAACACTGCAAGCAAATCAACTCGTAGTCAACGATTCTTATATTGCAATCAATGTAATCGGTAGTTCATCAGTAAGCGACTTTACAGCAAATCACATTGATTTTGATGCGATTAGAAATAGTGGAAATATGGATTTGGATAGTGCAACTTTTGATGATATTGCGATTGGAGTATCAAATAGTGGTATCTTCAATGGCCAAGATATCACCATCACTTCTTCAGGAGTTGGACTAAGTGGAAGTAATGGTGATCTAATCGTTAACCGTGTTGGAATTAGCCAAACAACAGTTGGTATTGCGTCAGTTTCTGGGGCTTCTGTAGAAGTTTCCAATGTTACAGGTAGCGATGTAATATTACTTGTGGATGCAGCAAATAGTGATGATTTACAATTGAATACAGCAGCGGTTGCAGGACAAAGGCTACTCAGCGCTAATGGAGCAAGCCAATACCAATTGAACGATGTTAGATTTCAATCATCAATCGATGCAAATAGAGCAACCATCGATTCTAATTGTGCAGGAACTTGCCAATTTAATCAACTAGAAGTTTGGGATAGTAATCACATCGCTAGTCTTTCTGGAGTCGGTCAGCACGAGTTTTCAACATCAGAATTATCTGGACAGGATAGCGGTATTTCTGCATCCGGACAAGGATTATTGAATATTGAATCAACTAATATTTCCTCTCAACAAAACGCACTGATTATTTCAGGCCCAGATTCATCACTTCAAGAAGTTGATATTCAGCACTTGGGAAGTACTTCGCGCGCAGCCAATGTATTGGGTGGAACTCACGATTGGAACGATGTAATCATCACAAAAACTTACAGTTCTTTTGATACTGAGTCAGAAGCGCTAAACATCTGGTATTCAGACATTAATTTAGGTACTTTTGAAGTAAATAACTTTGCAACTTCTATCAATACAGAACATAGCACAATTATTGCAACAGACCTTGTATTGGAGTATGGTGAAGAGGTTGGTATTGAATTATCTGATTCCACATTAAAGGCAGACTCACTGCACAGTGCAGCACAAACCACAGGAGCGCGTCTAACAGGCCAATCATCACTTCACCTCAGCCAATGGACAGCATCATTGCATACCACGCCCCTATCATTATCAGATGGTTCTGAAGCAACGGTTCGTAATTTCCAACCTCAAAATTCTGCAGGTTCCTCACAAGCATTAGGGGATGGATATTTCCTCTATGGCTCTTCAACAACTCAAGCGATTGCTACATCATCTTCTGACAAGTTCATTGAAACTCCTGTAACCTTTACCGATTTAATCGGTAATCCAGTTGAAGCCAATATTTTTGTTCATGGTTTTGAATTGACCAGTAATGTAAACGGTGCAGCAGATTTACCGCTATTAGCTTCAGGTTCGATGGTTTCTGTTACATTGGATGGTGCGGGAGTAAGAGTTTCCTTGACCGGAGGCCAAGGGGGTCAATCAGTACAAATCCCAGTCATACCTTCTGGAGATTGGAATATTCCAAGCGGCCAATTTATCGTTCTCAATCCAAAGGTGGATGGCTCTGCTCATACACTAACTGGAGATCTAACAATTTCTAATAATGCAGGCCTTTCATTGGTTGGTGTTGATTTACAATTACCACAAGATGCAGAGATAGATGTCCAAGGCTCAGGCATACTAAGCGGACAAGATGCAACAATTTCAGCGCCAAATATTTTTGCAGGAACTACTGCAATGGTTACTGCAGATTCAGGCAAAACATTGACTATTGATGCCAATTTGTTTTGGGCTTGCCAGACTCTGCGCGAAGTTTCTCAATTACTCATCAAGGGAAGTCTAACATTACAACCAGGTTGTGAAGTTGAAATGACTGGAGGAGATGTTGAAGGTAGTATTACTGTGTTAACTGGAGGAGACTTTACATTATTATCCAATCTTGAAGTCATAGTATTAGACAAAGGTGAACCAGTTGTTGGAGCGATTGTTTCTGTAGATGGGGCGATGTCAGCAACCGATGATAACGGTAAGGTTTCTACTTCCGCAGTCGCTCGACATGTTGACGACTCAAGCGATACATCAGGTGGAATGAAAACAGTTGCTTTACAAATAGATTCCTTCACCGATATGACTTCATGGGATTCATCTACCAGTCTTGTTCATACATTTATGGCATCAACACTTCCAACTGGAGTTGTTGATTCATGGCTAATATTAGAGTCTGAATGGAGTCCATATTATTTGGATGGTAATTTGGAAGTCGGACAATTCACTACATTAACAATTCATGATGGGGTTGCAATTCGTTCCACTGAAGGTTCAACAATCACTGTAAATGGTATTTTGGATGCTGGAATTGCAACACTTTCTAGCACAGGATTTGGTGCACGTTGGGGCGGATTAGTATTAGGTGATTATACAAGTTCTCTTATCGATTTATCAGGAACTCATGTCGTAGAAGCGAGTAGTGCATTGACAATCACTAACCTTGGAGCTGTGGAAGCGAACTCTGCATTATTCGCCCGTTCTAGCGGTTCTGATCCATTGTTACAGATTTCTTCAGGAAGTTCAGCACAGGTAAACATTAGAAATTCACAATTTAATGATGGAGGTTCAGGATGTATCGTCGCATACCCATCCACCTCAACCCTAACATTGTCAGATGTTGAATTAGATTCATGTAATGAAGTAGGTATTTGGGCAAGACAACTTGATTTACAAATAAATGGTTTGAAGATTGGAGAAAACACATCATCTGGAATGGAATTTACTGGAGTAACAGGGCGCGTCAATGATGTTGATGCTAATTCATTCAATGGTGATGGTAATGTAATGTGGCTTGAATCAATTGATGGAGAGTTTTCTGTTGATGGATTCAGTGCAGTATCCACCGGAACTGCTGCGATTGCAGGTAATACTAACAGAGAGATATTATTGTCAAACATTGAGATTGAAGGTTCGCCTGCAATTGACTTCGACAATACAGCAGGAATAATTTCTGGAGTAAATTTGAGTGGACAAGGAACAGGTACTGGTTTAACCATTCATCACGGTAAGTCTTCTTCTGCTTTGGTAGTTGAAGATGCGAATATTGCAAATTATGCAATCGCTATTGACTTACATGCCGATGATGGAGAAGCGCCAACAGATTTGATATTGAGAAATGTTGATTTGTGGGCTAGTACTGCAATTTCAGCTGAAAGTTTCGGTTGTAATATTGAAGATGGAATAATAGTTGGAGAGATAGAAACCTCCTCAACTGAAATTACGCTGATAGATGTTGAAAGCACATCAATAACCTATTCCTTATCACAATCGGATGTCTATGTTTATGAGACATTTATCTTGGATGCAAAAATGAATAATCAGTCAATTCCTGCTGATTTCCAAGTATTAGTTTCAGGAATTGATAGTCAATCAATAAGTTATAGCGGACAAGGAGTTGAAGCAAAATTATTGCTGAAGTGGATTTCTTCATCCACTACATATGAAGCGACCTCAATCACTCTAATGGCAAGTGCTGAGGAAGTCATAGATACTGAAGTAAACTTTGATTTACCATTAGATGGCAATAATCATCTAATCGTAAGCATGACCGTAAATGGCCAACCAACAGCTAGTATTAGCGCTCCTTATTCAGGTCAAAGGTTCATGGAGACTACGCATTTAACAGCAATTGCACAAGTTTCAGATGATTATGATTCTGTCGAAGAATTGACTTTGCTTTGGATTGTTACAGATATGGCTGGAAACGAAGTCCTCAGAGGTCCTAATGAATTACAATATAATTTGACAGATATATCACAGGGAATTTATGTATTGGAATTACAAGTTACAGATTCATTTGGCAAGGTGGCGACAACGAGTGTTGATTTCGAGGTAACTGCACTTGATTCTGACGGAGATTGGACATCCTCATGTGATGATAGCGATTGGTTTGACAACACATTGACTCGTTCTTGTGGTCCAGATATCTATGATGAAGACGATGATAATGATGGATTTACCGATAAGAAAGACAAATTCCCATTAGATGCATGTGCTTATGCAGATAGTGACGATGACGGAATGCCTGACACAATAAATTGTCCAGATGGCGTAACTACATGGTTATTTGAAGACCAAGATGATGATAATGACGGAACTCCAGATATCTTAGAAGGCGTATCTTCGGGAGAAGAATCGATAATATCAACCACAGGCTTACTTCTTGTTATCGGATTGATCATCTTTGCAATAATGCTAGTTGTTCGCTCAAGGCAAGGTGGCGGCGATGGCGAGATGAAGTTATTTGATGAACGACTACTTTGAGGCGATACAATGGTGACATCAAGCGCCTTACCAGACCCAAATAACATCGCTATGTTAGCAGTTTCAATTCTTGCAGTTATCATAGCATGGGATGCATATTGGTTAACCAAACAACGCTCAGACGTTCCCACACTCGGTAAACAGGAGAATGGAAATTTCGCTTGGCAAAGTGAAGGCGCTCATGAAGTGATAAGGCAATGGGGCAACCTTGCCTCAATGGCTGCGATGATGGCATTACCATGGGGGCTAGTACAAATCTCCAATACTTCGGCAACCTATGTGATAATTTGGGATATATTACTCGCTTTACATTTGATTTCATTATTGGTTCCAAAACGTTATGCAATAACAAAAACCCATCTTTTTGCAGATGGACAAAGATATCCTTGGTCGATGTTGATAATTGCAAAAAGACAGCCAAAGCGACGAATAATGTTGCTGAGAAAGGGCTGGGGTATATTCGGCCCATTACCTCTTGGTGGTGAACAAAATGATTTGTCAATCGCTAGACAATATATTGAAAATGTACTTTCAAAAGATGTATCTGAAGGCCTACATTTTGATTCCAATATTGCAGAATCTGAATAATAGATAGCATTACACTCAAAACCCCCTTTGTTTTGGCCGGTACATGGATTGGACGAGAAGCGGTGATGATATCTTCATCCGACTGGACCCTGGTGAAGAAATACATGCAGGAATTAGAGAAGTTGCAGAGCAAGAAAAAATCAATGCAGCTGCGATAACAAGTGGAATTGGACGTACGCGAAATAATGCATATGGTTTCATGAATGCTGAACATATTTATCAGCGCTGGACATTAGAAGAACCATGTGAATTAGTTACACTACAGGGTAATTTTGCTAGACTGAAAGATGGTAGCGGATTTACTCATCTCCATGCTACATTTACTAACGATGATGTTGAAGTTCATGCAGGACATTTATTCGAAGCGACTGTAGAAGTTGTTGCAGAAATCCATATGCGAGTAATGAGTCAATCAATTATGACGAGATGTCCGATGGCAGATAGTGAATTTGTTGCTCTTTCTTTTGAGTAAATCGCGCTCTCCAACGAAACTTGGATTAAAACTAGTTTTGCAATCAAAAGCGAGTGTTCAAGAAGGCTCGCCACCCTGTTCGTAATATGGCGGAGGTCGGCCCAAATCCACAGGATGAAGCGGCGCGAATCGCTTGGTTATCTCAGCAGATAGCCTTCCATTCAGATCTCTATTACAATCAAGCTCAAACACAAATTTCCGATGCAGAATTTGATAGGTTATGGGATGAACTAAAAGCCCTTGAACCCAATCATCCTCAACTCAATATCGTTGGTTCAGATGTAGACCCAGGCACTGTAAAAGTAGAGCATATGTTCTCCATGAGCAGTCTTGACAAGGCTACCAGTGATGAAGAAATCAACCATTTCGTTAACGAAACTGCTCTTGGTGCTAGTAGGTTCCTTTCCCAGCCCAAATTAGATGGCTCTGCCCTTTCTCTTGAATATCGCAAAGGGAGATTGGTACGAGCAGCAACTCGTGGTAGTGGGGAGCGTGGAGAAGATGTAACTCGCAATGCTCGCAGGGTGGAAAATGTACCAGAATCACTCGGTGTGGAGATTGATGTTCATGTTCGCGGTGAAGTGGTAATGCGCAAAACAATGTTTGAAGAAAAGTACCGTGTAATTTCACCAAATCCTCGCAACTTAGCAGCCGGAGCATTGCGGCAAAAGAAAGCAGAAGGAAAAGCAAAGGCTGAGGATTTAGTATTCCAAGCATATGATGCAAAGTTTCCAGACGTTAACAATCGCCATCAAGATAGTATTTCACCACCCGATTTCGAGCAAGATTCAGATGTCTTAGAATGGTTGAGTGGAACAGCAGGAATTGAACCTGCACCATGGCAAGTTCATGATTTTGATGGCGCAGCCCAAGCGATACAATCAATGTGTGCAGAGACACAAAAATGGGCACAGCAACGCGATGATTATCAATTTGAAATCGATGGAGTCGTATTCAAAGTTGATACTTTAGAGAGGCGGGAATTACTTGGTAAGACCGCACATCATCCGCGATGGGCATTGGCTTGGAAGTTTCCTCCTGAAGAAGCAGTTTCAGTATTGCTTGGAGTAACATGGCAGACCGGCAGAACTGGGGCGGTAACACCAGTCGCTAAAATCGCCCCACAAATGGTTGGAGGAGTAACTGTTGAGAATACAACATTGCACAATGTTGGCGAGGTACAAAGGCTTGGAGTAAAAATCGCAGACAAAGTTCTGATTGTTCGTCGTGGTGATGTTATTCCAAAAATTGAGAGTAGTTTAGGGCCAGCATTAGCGACTGATATGCAAAACAGATACCACGCAGATGGTACAGCTTTTGAATTGGAATTGCCACAAAGTAGCGAAATAGATATTCCAACTAATTGTCCTTCTTGCCGAGCACAATTGACTATTGATGGAGCCTTCTTGCGCTGTCAAGATATGATGTGTACTGAAAGGACAAGCCGTTCAATTTTGTATTGGTGTCGCGCCTTGGAAATGGATGGTATTGGAGAGAAATTAGTTGAGCAATTATTAGAAGCGAAATTAATTGAAAAGGTACCGGACCTCTATCGTCTGCAACAAGCCGAGATTGAGAACCTCGAACGGATGGGAGAAAAATCAGCCGTTAATGTTCTTAGAGAATTATCTAAAACCAAGAAGATGCAACTTTCTAAATTTTTACACGCACTTGGAATTGCTAAAATCGGTCCTGAATTAGCAATATTAGTGGCTCAATTTGCTATATCATTTGATAATTTGATGCAATGGGTTGTCGATGCAGAGGAACAGCAAGAGCAAGAAAACGAGGCACTAAACGCTCTTGTGGAAATTGATGGAATAGGAATGATAGTTGCCCGACAGGTTAGAGATGGATTGGCATCAAGGAGAGAAATGCTACTTGATTTAGCGTCAATAATAGAAGTAGAAGATCAACCGAAAGCAGTAGATGGAGGCATTCTATCTGACAAAACATTCTGCCTAACAGGTTCTCTGACTCGCCCGAGAAAAGAAGTTCAATTAGCAATAAAAAATGCTGGAGGAAAGGTTGTTGGTAGTGTTTCAGCAAAATTAGACATCTTGGTGGCTGGAGAAAAAGCAGGTTCAAAATTAACCAAAGCTGAATCATTACAAATCCTCATCTGGAGTGAAGAAGAATTATTTTCACAAATCAATTCCACATCAATAGTACAATCTAAATCGGACAATATTGGTATTGATACTGAAGAAAAAGTGCCACAGATTGATGAAAAAAGCGGTAGTCAGAAATCTCTATTAGAATACTAATTCTTCTAATTTAGCATGAATTTAGACGAAGTATGAAATGCAAATGCCGTAAAGCATTGCCATGAGTCGCTTCGGTACGCTGGCGTTAACAGTACTGATGCTATTAGTCGTATCAGCGCCAGTTATCAACGGTCACCCCACTGGTAAATTCAATACATCAAGTGGTTGCAATTGTCATACAACCACTGCAATAGATGCTCAATTGTCTGGTTATCCTACTACATATACTGCTGGAGAGCAATATGTTTTGGCAATCGGGATGAGCCTTTCTGCCCCAGCCGGCGGATTCTCTTTAGATATTGACAAAGGTACACTTTCTAACCCCAGCGCCAATGCACAAGTGAATACACTTCAAAAATCAGCAACACATTCCTCATCTGCCAGTACATCGTGGACTGTTACTTGGACTGCACCAAGTTCTGGAAGTGGTTTAGTAACAATTTCATTAGCGGTTCTTGCTGCAGATAACAATGTGGATAACGCAGGCGATTCATCGGGAATATTTTCTATCCAAATAGCTGAAATAAGCCCAAATATTGCTCCACAAGTCTCACTAACACTCCCTCAAAGTATTGATTCTTCAACAGATTTAGTTGCCAATATTTCTACTTCAGATGCAGATGATGATCCAGTTTCTGTCAGTATCCAGTGGTTACGAAATGGGTTTAGAGAAGGCTCATTGGATAATTTGCAAACAGTGCCTGCAACTATGCTTGGACCAGGTCAAGTGTGGACTTGCAAAGTGATTGCAAATGATGGTATTGAGAATAGCCAAGAGGCTATCGCTTCTACAACGATAAGTAATAGTCCACCTACAGCATTGATTACTATCGTTACCAATCCAGTATGGATTGGAGAAACTGTAACAGTTACTTCTGAACAGTCTAGTGATAGTGATGGAGAAGTAGTCAATTCTATCTGGTCTTGGAATGACAGTAGTGGGAATTCCGGTTCAGCCCATTCTACTCAATCATTCACATTCACTCCGTTTTCAGAAGTTACATTGACATTACAAATTGTAGATGATTTAGGTGGAATTGGCTTAGCAACTAAAACCATTGAAGTTGTTAACGGTCCACATGTTAGTAATATCGTTACAGTTCAAAATGGTGAAGAAGTCGAATTATCATGGCAATGGGACGGCCCTCTAAGTGAATTTTCAATAATTAGAAATGGCAATAGTATCGCTACAACCAATCAAACAAGTTTTGTCGACATACCTATTTTTTCTGGTGACAATTCATATTCTATTCAACCGGTAATAGATGGCCGGCAACTGAATGCAGGTAGTGATTCTTCAGCAACTACAGTAGAATCCTCCTTTGAAGAACTACAAAGTACAAACGATACAGCAGGACTTGTTCTTGGTTTAATTATGCTAATATCAAGTTTGATTGCGGCTGGAACAGGATATCTAAACAGGGGTGATTGAATGAGTACAATGCGAGTAAAAGCCACACTAATTCTCTGCCTCTTATTGCTCGCTACCAATCTTGGTGCGGCTGAACCTGGTGGTGTTGGAGATGGAGTCTATGATATGCAATGTGGTGGTGCATGTCATGGTGATTCAGATCAAAATGCAACATCATCTGCATCACTAGTACTAACAACAGATTCTAGCATCTATACAGGACAAGCGACAACATTCACACTTCAAGTTGATCAATTAACAAATTCTCCTTATGTTCCAATTGGTTTGTTCTTACTGAGTGATACTACGGGTTATCGTGATACCCCGCAAGATATCGGCTGGCAAATACTATCAGACACAAATGGTGCAGTTAACAATTATATTGAAGTGACTGGGTTAGTTGATGGAGATACAATTGATTGGGTGCTAAGAGCCCCAGAAGTTGGTAACTACACATTTTACGCATCAATTCATCATGGTGGCAATAATGATCCACATTTCGGAATCAGTCAAGCTTACAATATCGAAGTGTTACCAATTCCTGATAATTTACCACGTCTGTCATCAGAATTTATTCCAACTGTTTCGCGTGAAGTAGGTCAACAAAGTAGTTTCCAATTATTGACTGAAGATGTAGATGCAGTTGTTGTTGAATGGAGAATTGATGGTGGAGTTGCTAATCAAGCAATTGTAACAGGAGATGCAGTCAATGGTTTCATGGTTGAATTACCAACTGCTAATCAACCATCTACAATGCAATGGCGCGCATTACTAAGCGGTGAAGGCCCTCAACAAACCTCTCCTTGGTTCACTTTGGTTACCAATGAACAGAGTTTCAGTATTGATACTACAGCAGTATATCTGCAAGGGATAAGCGTACTAATTTTCTTTGCAGGATTGACTGTATTACTTCAAACCAGAAATAGAACTACTCAAAACGAAGAAGAAAAAACATTTGATGAAATCCCAACAACAGTTTCCCAAGAAGGAGGTGTGCTGTGATGGTTTCAGCAGCAACATTCCACGTAGTCACTACAGAATTGGTAGTAGGAACATTTGCATTAGCAGGACTATGCTTTGCTTTCAAATTATTATCAACATTCAATATTCTATCAAATAGTAAACTCGATGACGCATGTGATAGCATTGCACATGGAGCGTTATTGTTTGGATTACTCAGTTT
>JANXHP010000072.1 GCA_024958795.1 Candidatus Poseidoniaceae archaeon
ACTAGTGGCGGCGCTGAGAAAGAGGAAAAGAAGACAGAATCAAAAACACTCGATGATGAAGATGATCCATTCGCGGTAAATACAACTCAACGTAAAACTCGTCCTAAGAAGGTTGACGATGACGACGATGACGATGATGACGACGACGATGATGATGACGATGATATTGACATCGACGACTTCTTTGATGATGATGAAATTGAAAGTGATGAAAAACCAAAGTCAAAACGTTCAGTTGGCCGTCGTTCTGCACAACCTCGTAAAGCACCTAAGCGTAAAGTTGGTAGAAAATCCAAAGATTGAAAGTCGCTTCTAAGCAATTCAAGTAATCGGTGGTCTTTAGGACTAAGTGACCACCCTTAACAGCATGAGCGAGAGCGAGACTCCTGAAATGCCCGATTCTTTATCAGAAGAATTAGTAGAGGAAGTTGAAGATATAATTGAGAAATTAGTTGATTCATTCAATCCATTTCACAATCGCTTGAACTGGTTATTGCTTGCACTACCAGTTGCAGTATATGCTGAGCAATCGCACAATATGTCACTTGCATTTGCAGCATCTATGGTATCCATCATGCCTTTGGCTTTCCTAATGGGTAAGGCGACTGAAGAAATCGCCTTACGTACAGGAGAGGCGATTGGTGGCCTACTAAACGCAACTTTTGGTAATGCTGTTGAAATGATCATTGCCATGTTTGCAATTTATGCAGCGAGTAAAAACCCAGTCGTTGAAGAAACGATGGTCACAGTGACACAAGCATCGTTGATTGGTTCAATACTTGGTAATTTACTATTGGTACTAGGTCTTTCTATGGTTTGGGGTGGAATAAAACATCCATCTCAAGTGTTTAATTCACAAGTAGGTCACATGAATGGTTCTCTTCTATTGCTGGCAATTGTTGCTATGATTATTCCAACTGCAGCATATCATGCACCAGGTGGAACATTAGATGGCGTTACAATAATATCACACTACACTGCAATCGTATTGTTGATAATCTATGCACTTTCATTATTATTCCAATTGAAAACTCATGTTGGAGATTTTGAAACAAATTCCTCACACCATGGTCATGAAAATCCAGCGATGACAATTAAGGATGCATGGTTCTTGCTCATTATAGCAACTGGACTTGTTAGTTGGATGGCCCATACATTAGTTGGTAGCATAGAGGCAGCAGTAGATGAATATCATCTCCCTGAGTTATTTATTGGTGTAATCTTGGTTCCATTCTTCGGTAATGCTGCTGAACACTTTACAGCGATCATTGTCGCTGGAAAAGATAAAATGGATTTGTCAATTTCAATTGCAATCGGTAGCAGTGTGCAAATCGCATTATTTGTTGCACCAGCAATGATAGTCTTTGCATGGTTCCTAGGAGTTCCATTAACACTCAAATTCGGGCTATTAGAAACTGCTGCAACCTTCATGGCAGTATTGGTTGCAAATACAACTCTTACAGATAACAAAACCAATTGGTTGGAAGGTGCTATGTTAATTGCATGTTATGTCATCTTAGCACTAGCATTCTTACAATATTGAAATAGAGGGCGATAATATGGAAAAAGCACAAAAAATTGGATTTGGATTAATTACCATTTCAGTCATTCTAATGATAATTGGCTCAGTTGGTTATACTGTAGAAGGTGATGTCAATGATGTGCCAACACCAAATGTTCCTGACTTTGTTTTCTTTTCAGATGAGCCATTGCCTTCAAATCCAGCGGGATTGTTTTTCTCAGCTGATGCTCATATCACTTGGGATAGAGATGATATCTTCTTAGTTATTTCAGATGCTGCAACCAAGAAAGAATGCGATAATACACCAGCAGGGCTAGGTGGCTTTGGCGGTAGTACAAGTTGTAATTCAGCAAATATTGATTCAGTTGCAGGAAGTGCGAATGATAACAATATTGATGGCGTTAAATGGAACGTAGAATCAGGAGAATATTATATTGGAATTGGTTCCAAAGATTCAGCAATAGCACAAGGTACTGAAATTAATGTTCACTACAAAGTCGACATTGGTTTTTCCTTTGTTTCATATTTGGTATGCACATTAATAGCAGCAACTGGGCTTGCTTATGCACGTTTCAGTTGAATATGAGGGTACCGTCGTAAAGAGCGTCGTTTACAAGGGTCCCCTCGTATTCACCGACATTCAACACTGCCATTATTAGTACTGTATGAAGAAAAGTGATTGAATGGCGATAAGTATTAACAGTTTCAGATTCTACCTACATCCATGCGAAAGAATGCTTTGACCCTTGCTTTGATTATGATTTGCGCTAGTTTGTCTGGTTGCCTAGGTGAAGATATAGTAGACATTGAAGAAGATCCAAATGATCCAAACCCTTCTGGTTATATTGGGTTTATGGACAATACATCAGTAGATGGATTCCGATTCAATGGGGCGACTCTAGAGAGGGCTTTGGTAATCACTGAAGTTGCTTGTATGGCGTTGATATCAGAAACATCAGGTACCGAGTGGGATGGTTTGGTTGGTTGGGATTCTACTGGGAGTGTTTGTTTCATGAAATATTCTTATGAAAATGCTTCACATCCAAACGAAATTAATGTATATGATCTTCAAGATGAGGAAGTCTGTTTCGGCAAAGGCGAAGCCTATGAGTATTGTTGGTCAATCAAAGTTTCAGGTAGAGTGATGTGGTTTGATGCATATGGATTCTCAAATCAGAATGCAGCTGGAACAACTAATGGGGCAGGACATTGTGGAATCTACATAGAAAGTGAACGTTTGACACTTCCAGGTCCAATTGTAATTGGTGAGGGGGCAATGAACTACACCACTAATACTTGGAATCAAAGTATTCTAGATCTTATGGCAGACCAGCAATATGTTGACTGGGATTTGGATAGAATGAATGCCTATGCACAGGAATCTTCTAACGCTCCATCGTGGTGTACAGCGCCTGTTTTCAGCGAATATTGGTGGGCTAGCCAGCCTGCTGAAGCACCACAAGATGATGATGATGATGGTGTGTTGAACGACGTTGATCTTTGTCCACTCACTCCTGCTGGAGAGTCTGTAGATACTGACGGTTGTTCACAATCCCAACTTGATGATGATGGTGATGGTGTGATGAATGATGTTGACCTCTGCCCTAACACGCCCGCCGGTACAACCGTCGATGCTACCGGTTGCGAAGTGATTGCTGACGCTGATGGTGATGGTGTTGCAGATAGTGATGACCAGTGCCCAAACACTCCAGCTGGTGAGGCTGTCGACACTAACGGTTGTTCACAATCACAACTGGATGATGATGGTGACGGAGTGATGAACAATCTTGACCTCTGCCCTAACACGCCCGCCGGTACAACCGTCGATGCTACCGGTTGCGTAGTTGCTGACGCTGATGGTGATGGCGTTGCAGATAGCGACGATAACTGCCCTAACACACCTGCTGGAGAATCTGTGGACACAAATGGTTGCCATGGAGGTGCAGTTGTTACATGGGGAGCGAATAGTCTTGGTGGGGACAGTTCGTCTGTGAGTTCGCAATTAAGTTCTGGTGTTATTGAAATTACATCGACCGAAAACGGAGCTTTTGCAGCACTCAAATCCGATGGTTCAGTTGTAACGTGGGGTTCAACAACTGCTGGAGGTGATAGTTCTTCAGTAGCAACTGAATTACAATCTGGTGTTGTCAAGGTGTATTCGAATCATTGCGCTTTTTTTGCCCTCAAATCCGATGGTTCCGTTGTTGGATGGGGCGGTAGTGTATGTAGCGGAGATGCTATTGCTTCCAATAGTCAACTTGCATCTGATTTAAGTTCAGATGTTGTGAAAATTTACACAAGCGTGTCTGGTTTCGCCGCTTTAAAATCTGACGGTTCTGTAGTCATCGGGGACAGCAGTGGTTTCATTTACGAAGATTCAAATTGCCCCTACCCTGATTTGTCCAGCGACATTATAGAAATTTTCCCAACTCGTCATTCATTTGCGGCAATAAAAAGTGACGGTTCGGCAATTTCCTGGGGAGAAGGATGTTATTCGGATTCCTCTGCTGTTGCAACTGAACTGGCGTCTGGAGTTGATACAATCTATGTCACACGAACTGCTTTTGCGGCACTCAAGTCCGACGGTTCTGTTGTCACATGGGGGTCTTCAGAAGATGAAGAACTGACCAATTCCAATTATGGAGGAGATAGTAGTTCTGTCGCCTCCCAACTAACATCAGGCGTAACAAAAGTAACCTCAACCCTCGGTTCTTTCCTTGCCCTAAAGTCGGACGGTTCAACCGTCCATTGGGGATCGACTGAGCAAGGCCCAAATTGCCCGAGTCTTAGCGATGTGAGTCAGCAATTGAGTGCTAATATTGTTGATGTGTTTTCAAATAGCGTTGTATTCGGAGCAATTACTTCAAACGGAGAATTAGTGACTTTTGGAGGATATTGGGATGAATGTGAGGGCGGAGATAGTTCTTCGATTACTGCATCGTTCAGCAATGTTCAAACGATTTATAGCAACGACCAAGCTTTTGCAGCTTTGATGAATGATGGAACAGTTGTTACTTGGGGGAATGCCAGTAACGGCGGTGATTCTTCCTCAGTGAGTTCACAATTGACAAATGTTGAGGAAATTTACACCTCTAACAATAATTCGGCGACAATGGGGTATCAAATTGATGCATTCATGGCGATTAAATCAGATGGTACAGTGGTTACTTGGGGAGGATTAATCATCGATGGAGAAGAATATGGTGGAGGCGACAGCAGTAGCGTTGCTTCTCAATTAGTAAACATCATATTTGTCGCTAAGAATCCTGCAGCCTTTGCAGTGATTGTAGAAATCTGATATTAGCAACTATGCTGAACAAAGTTTCTCCTTCTAATGTGGAGGACTGTCTATATCTCAATTGGAAAGAATTCACATGGGTCTATGCTCAAACCCATGTGTACAACATTAGCATTTACAAGGGTTCGCAGTGGGCTCTATTGAACGCTACCCTTGTAAAGGGCATCAGAAGCAATTTTCTTCTACTTATTGATTAGAACCCAAACCTTGGTAATAGGTTTCAACAGCGTTATCCAATTCATCAATAGCATTCGCTTCATCAACAC
>JANXHP010000086.1 GCA_024958795.1 Candidatus Poseidoniaceae archaeon
CACACTTGCCTTTCGGTGGCGTCCAGGGTAGCGGTAATGGAACTCGTGAATCTGGAATTTGGGTTATTGAGGCATATTCATATTGGCACGCTGTTAACGATGAATTATCTGGAAAGTTACAACTGGCTCAAATGGATGTTGAAGAAATCGAATTGGTAGAGGCCGATGTCGACTACTCTTCTCTCGCTTGAGATAGGGATAGGCATATTATCAAAAGCCTAAGTCACTAGGCCAATATATAGGGGGAATTATTGTGGTTGAAGCAAGACATCTGCCGATGGAAAGAGGATTAGGGAAAACAGACCGAATAGACGATTGGTGGAAGTCTCCACTGGCCATGGCCATCTATCTCGGCATTGCAGTTGCATATGCGACTTGGCGTGGGTTCATGGAAGCAGATTTCTGGATTTTTGAAGAGTTTGGAAGATCTGCTGGAAACCAAACTATGGCTATTGAATCTGAAGGAAGTCATGTTCTTTCACCTTTATTCTCGCCACTAATTGTTCCTGGCGAAGATGGCCTAGGTTCTTGGGTTCCTGAAAGCCTTTGGTGGATGAGTCCGGCTATGTTCATTTTGATTATTCCAGCTGGGTTCCGTGGAACTTGTTATTATTATCGAAAAGCATACTATCGCTCATTTATGGCAAACCCTGCTGCCTGTGCAGTAAGTACACCATTCGGAGATTACAATGGAGAACGTAAATTATTCCTTTTCCAAAATCTTCATCGATACTTCATGTATCTCGCAGTTGCATACCTCTTCGTTTTATCATACGATGTATTGTTAGCAACCCAATTCCATGCTGCCGATGGAACCGATTCTTTTGGAGTCTCAGTTGGTACTCTTGTTTTACTTCTAAACGTAATAATGCTTGGAGGATATACACTTGGATGTCATTCCTTCCGTCACGCAATTGGCGGAATTAGAAACCGTTTCCGTAATGGAGGCGGAGCAATTGCTGAAGCCTGTTGGAAGAGTTGTACAGGACTAAACAAGAACCACAATAAGTGGGCGATTTATTCATTATTCTGGGTCATGTTTTCTGACTTCTATGTCTATGCCTGTACTGAAGGCTGGTGGACTGATATCGTTCTTTTAGGAGGTCTTTGAATGAGTGATTACGAGACTCATGAATACGATGTAGTGGTAATCGGTGCTGGAGGTGCTGGATTAAGAGCGGCGATTGAATCTGCTCGTAGTGGTGCTAAAACTGCAATCATTTGCAAGTCCTTGTTGGGTAAGGCACATACTGTTATGGCCGAAGGTGGTGCTGCTGCTGCTCTAGGAAATGCTGATGACCGAGATGGTTGGAAAGTGCACTTCAAGGATACCATGAAAGGTGGAAAATACCTCAATAATTGGCGAATGGCACAAATTCATGCTCAAGAGTCTGCAGACAGAATCCGTGAACTTGAACAATGGGGCGCAGTCTTTGATAGAACTCCATCTGGATTGATCAATCAAAGAAATTTCGGTGGCCATACCTACCCTCGTCTGGCCCATGTTGCAGATTCAACCGGTTTGGAAATCATTCGAACTTTACAAGAAAAAGGAATCCATTCTGGCATTGATATCTTCATGGAATATACTGTAAGTCATTTACTGCAAGATGAAGATGGTACATGTACTGGTTGTGTTGCATACAATAGAGTAGATGGTGCAATGCATGCATACTCAGCAAAATCAACTATTTTGGCTACAGGAGGAATTACTCGATGTTGGTCAGTTTGTTCTGGTTCATGGGAATATACTGGCGACGGCCACGCATTGGCTCTAAATGCTGGTGCTGAATTAATCGATATGGAATTCGTTCAATTCCACCCGACTGGAATGGTTTGGCCACCGAGTGTTAGAGGTATTTTAGTGACTGAGGGTGTTCGTGGAGAAGGAGGAGTTCTTCGCAATTCTGAAGGCAAGAGATTCATGTTTGACAATGTTCCTGATATGTTCAAAGGCGATCACGCTGAAACTGAAGAAGAAGCTACAGAATGGGTAAGACAAGTTGTTGCTGGAGAAAAGGCAAGCGTTAGACGTCCACCAGAATTACTTACTCGTGACGTTGTTGCTAAAGCGATTAACAAAGAGGTTGCTGAAGGACGTGGTTCAACACACGGCGGTGCATATCTCGATATTGCAAATCAACGCAGTGCTGAAGAAATCATTGCAAAACTTCCGAGTATGCATCACCAGTTTAGAGAACTTGCTGGTGTTGACATCACTAAGGAACCAATGGAAGTTGGTCCTACTGCTCACTATGTAATGGGTGGAGTAAGAGTTAATGCTGAATCTCAAGAATCAACAATTAACGGATTATTCGCTGCTGGTGAAGTTGCAAGTGGTTTGCATGGAGCAAACCGTCTTGGCGGTAATTCCCTTTCAGACCTAATCGTATTTGGTAAGAGAGCTGGAGAACATGCTGCAAAGCGTTCTAGTGATATTGAACAACCTGCACTTGATACAAAGCAAGTAGAAGATGCTATCAAAGCAAATCTAAAACCGCTGAAGAGAGAAAACGGTGAAAACCCTGGCCGAGTTTATGATGAATTACGAGATATGATGCAAGCAAAAGTTGGCATCATTAGAACTGAATCTGAGTTACAAAGTGCATTAACAGACTTGGAAGACTTTAGAAAGAGAGTTGGTAACACGAGTTCTGGAAGTTCAATGACTTACAATTCAGGTTGGCACCAAGCATTGGATTTGCAAAATATGGTTGATATTTCATCTGCCTGTACTCTTGCTGCACTAACGCGTACTGAAAGCCGAGGTGGACATACCCGTGATGATTTCCCAGTACCTGATACTGGTATGTGGAGTCACACAACAAATGTAGTTTGGAAAGATGGAACTGAAATAAAAATCCGCCAAGAAGAATTATCTCAACCACCTGAAGAATTAGAGGAATTACTTGATCGTTCGAAGAAGGAGGCCTGAATATGACTGACATTAAGATGAAAGTTTTCAGAGGAGAAGAAGGCGAAGGTGAATTAGTTGAATACGATATTGAGTTAGATGAGGGCATGGTTCTTCTTGACTGTATTCACCGTATTCAACACGAGCAGGAGCCTGACCTTTCATGCCGTTGGAATTGTAAAGCAGGTAAGTGTGGTTCATGTAGTGCTGAAATTAACGGTGAAGCTCGTTTAATGTGCATGACCAGAATGAGTGATATTATTGAAGAGACTCCTGAAGATGAAGTAATCACTGTCCGTCCAATGAAAACTTTCCCTCATGTGAAAGATTTAGTGACCGATGTTTCTTGGAATTATGAAATGGCTAAAGCAGTTGTACCGATTAAGGGGCCTGAAGAACCTAATTGGGAATTTAGTCAGTTTGAGGCAGCACGTGCTCAAGAGTTTAGAATGTGTATTGAATGTTTTATCTGTCAAGACACTTGTCACGTGCTAAGAGAATATCGTAAATTCGATGTTTTCGGTGGTCCAAGAACATTGGTTCGTCTTGCTAACTTTGAAATGCATCCAATGGATCAAGAAGACCGAATTCCAGAAGTCAAAGATGAATTTGGAATTGGTTACTGTAATATTACTAAGTGTTGTACTGATGTTTGTCCTGCAGGAATAAACATTACAGACAATGCAATTATTCCACTAAAGGAAAGAGTTGTTGACCGTTATTATGACCCAATAAAGCGTATCTGGAGAACAATAACAGACAAGGTCAGTGGAAATACAACAAGATATTGAATTTCAATAATCTCATTCCAACTCAATCTTTCGCTCAGAAGGTCTGCTCTGTTCTGCTA